>JBMDWR010000185.1:0-6766 GCA_048594645.1 Actinomycetota bacterium | reverse complement strand
GAGGCCGACAGGCTGCTCGTCCGCGCGATCGCGTCGACGATCCGCGCGCTCTGGGTCTGGGCCTCGTCGCGGCGGTTCCGCCACACGTCGGCGATGGCCCTCAGGACCTTGGAGAACGCGGGGAGCCCGTGCCGATCCTCGTCCGGGTAGTACGTCCCGGCATAGAATGGCTTGCCCTCCGGCGTGAGGAACGCGGTGAGCGGCCATCCGCCCGAGCCGGTCATGGCCTGAACGGCATCCATGTAGATCGCATCGATGTCGGGCCGCTCCTCGCGGTCGACCTTGATCGAGACGATGTGCTGGTTCATCTGGGCGGCGGTGTCGGGGTCCTCGAACGACTCCCGCTCCATCACGTGGCACCAATGACAGGCGGCGTAGCCGATCGAGAGCAGGATCGGCTTGTCCTCGGCGCGAGCGCGCCCGAGCGCCTCGGGCCCCCACGGGTACCAGTCCACGGGGTTCGAGGCGTGCTGGAGCAGGTACGGGCTCGTCTCGTTCGCGAGGCGATTCATGGAACAACCAGTCTAGGCGTGCGCCCTCGATGGGCGATCGCGTGCCGGACTTGCACCGGCGGGGAGACCGGCCGATACAAGGTACGTGGGGAAGCCAGCCCAGTTCCTGAGGTCGCAGCTGCGGCTGCGGATCGCGGTCTTCGCAGCGACCATCGCCGCGGCGACTGCTCTCGCCCTGATGGGGCTGCGGTGGTGGCCTGCCATCTTGCTGGCGCTCGGGCTCCTTTTCGTCCTTGAACGCCAGGCGGGGGAGGGGCGCGTCCTCGACCCCGAGCGCCTGCGAAGGGGCATCCTCGGTGAGGAGGCGGTCGCGGACGTCCTGGCCGGTCTGCCGTCCACGTACTGGGTCCTTCACAGCGTCTCCACGGGCCATGGGGACGTCGATCACGTGGTCATCGGCCCCACGGGCGTGTTCGCGCTGGAGACGAAGGCGTGGGAGGGCTCCTTCTACCGCAGGCGAGGCGAGCTCTACTGCAACGGGAAGTCGGCCGAGCACGCGTTGCGACAGGCGCGGGGCGCCGCGGCACAGGTCCGCCGGCTGCTCCTGGATGCCGGCATCGAGCAGTGGGTCGAGGGCGTCGTGGTCGCCGCGAGCGCCTCGGTGTCTCGCTCCCCGATGCGCTTCCGCAAGGCCTACGTCGTCTCGATCGAGGACGTCGTGGACCTGGTCATGGGGCGGCGTCGTTCGCTCAGCAGCTCGGCGGTCCTGCGGGTCGTGGCGAGCCTGGTGGAACCGGGAGGACGGGACCGCTCCGCCGACGGCACCGTCCCCCCGGCTCCCTGACGGAGCGGGGGGACGGTGGGCGCGGCTCTTACTTCCCGAAGAACGTCTCGTAGACCTGGATGGCTCCCGGACCCAGGATCACGATGAACAGCGCCGGCAGGATCATGAAGATCGTGGGGAACAGGAGCTTCAGCGGCACCTTCTGGGCCGTCTCTTCCGCTCGCTGACGACGCTTCTGTCGAAGCTCCGTCGATTGAGCCCGAAGGACCGCTGCGACACCAACGCCGTACTTGTCGGCCTGGATCATCGACAGCACGAACCCATCCAGTTCGTCGACCTCGGTACGGTCGCTGAGGTTGCGGAGCGCATCGATCCTGCTGACACCGATCTGCATCTCCTGGAGCGTCCGGGCGATCTCCTGGGACAGGGGGCCGGGAACGTTCTTGACCACCTGAGCGAGCGCCGAGTCGAAGCCGAGCCCCGCCTCGACGCTGATCGTGAGCAGGTCCATCGTGTCGGACAGCGCCTTGCGGATCTCCTTCTGGCGCTTCGAGGCGCGGGCCGAGAGGGCCGCGCCCGGGACGGTGTACCCGAGCAAGGCGAACAGCGCGATCATCCCCACCTTCAGGAAGCCCGACACCGGGAGGACCGAGCCCAACGCGAGGCCAGCCGCCAGGCCGACGATGGCGAAGACGATCTTGAACGCCACGATCCGTTCGGCCGTCAGCCCAGGCGGGTTCCCCGCCAGCACGATCAGGCGGTTCGTGCGTCCGTACAGGTCCAGGGGCGTGAGGCGGGTGATCGAGGAGATCACCTTGCCGGCGAACGGAAGCACGAGCCGCTCCAGCGCGGACTTGTTGAGCTCCTGCTGCCGGAGGTTCCCCATCGCCTCCGACACGTCCCCGACCTGCGTGCGCAGCACCGACACGTAGCGGCGTCGCGAGCTGAGCGCCATCTCGACCATCACGCCGAGAACGAGAACCGTCAGGAAGGTTCCGATGAGTCCGATCGTCAGCCATACCTGGTCGCTAAACATCGATCCTCACAATCTTCTTCATCACCAGGATGCCGCAGAACATGAGCGTCCCCCCGGCGAGCAACATGATCTGGCCCATTGGGTGTTTGAAGAGCGGGGTCACGTACTCGGGATTCACGAGCGCGAGGTAGAGGAAGAGGCCGATGGGCAGGGCGGCCAGGATCGCGATCGAGATGCGTCCTTCCGCCGACAGCACCCTCACCTGACGGTGGATGTACGCACGCTCGCGCACGGTCTTGGCCACGATGTCGAGCACCTCCGCCAGGTTCCCGCCCACTTCCCGCTGGATGTTGACGGCCATGACGGCCCAGCGCATGTCCTCGCTGCCGATGCGGTCGGCCATCGCGATCATCGCCTCGTCGATCGGCCGACCCAGTCGGATCTCGGACACCACTCGATGGAACTCGGAGGCCGATGGATCGCTGATCTCGCTGGCGACCTGGTCGAGGGACTGGAGGAAACCGTGTCCCGCTCGAAGCGAGCTCGCCAGGATCGACAGGACGTCGGCGAGCTGTTCGGCCATCCTCTTCTGCCGCTGGCTCCGCGCGCGCACGAGCCATGCATACGGGGCGAGGCTCGCGACGGCGGCGACCAGCAGGATGAACAGGATGTTCCTCAGCAGCACGGCTCCCAGGAGCCCGCCGGCGAAGGCGCAGACCACCGTGGACGCGACGAACTCGCCGGCCCTCATGGGCAGCCCGGCCTGCTCGAGCTTGTCGTCCATGCGAGCGCTGAACCCGCCCGCCTTGGCCAGCCGCTCTCCGGCCTGTGCCAGTCCCGCCGGCATCCACGTCGTCTCTTTGGTCTCTCGATGCTTCTCCCGGCCCAGGATCCGTGAGGTAAGGCTCCGTCGCTGCCGCCTCTCTCCTGTCGTCAGGATCATCATGGCCAGCAAGAACGCCGCCACGAAGGCCGCGCCGAGGACGAGAGTCAGCCAGGCCTCGGTACCGAAGAGTTCCTGG
This sequence comes from Actinomycetota bacterium, assembly GCA_048594645.1. GTDB lineage: Bacteria > Actinomycetota > UBA4738 > UBA4738 > HRBIN12 > DASSJM01. The sequence continues at coordinate 3,532 of JBMDWR010000185.1, read as the reverse complement.
ATCTCGCTCATGCGTTGCGACCTCCCCGAGGTGCGAAGATGTCGGCCGAGATACGCACGCCGAGGTCGCTCAGGCGATCCACGAACCGAGGACGGATGCCGGTGGCCTGAAGCTGACCGCGGAACTTGCCCTCGTCATCGATCCCGGCGCTGTAATCGAACAGGGCGAGATCCTGCAGGGTGATGATGTCACCCTCCATGCCCACGACCTCGGTGACGTGTGTGACCCGCCGGACCCCGTCCTTCATGCGTGTCTGGTGGACGATGAGGTGGAGGGCGGAGGCGACCTGTTCCCTGATCGCGCGGACCCCGAGGTCCATCCCGGCCATGAGCATCATCGTCTCCACCCGGGACAGAGCGTCGCGCGGCGAGTTCGAGTGAACGGTCGAGATCGAGCCGTCGTGGCCGGTGTTCATGGCCTGCATCATGTCCAGGGCCTCGGCGCCACGGACCTCGCCGACCACGATCCGGTCGGGCCGCATGCGCAACGAGTTGCGGACCAGGTCGCGGATCGTGACCTCGCCTCGCCCCTCGATGTTCGGCGGCCGGGACTCGAGGCGGACGACGTGCGGCTGCTGGAGCCGGAGTTCCGCGGAGTCCTCGATCGTGACGATGCGCTCGTCGTCGGGCAAGAACGACGACAGGACGTTCAGCGTCGTCGTCTTCCCCGCGCCGGTCCCGCCCGAGACCAGGATGTTCAGGCGTCCGCGGACGCACGCATCGAGCAGCTCCACGGTCTGCCTGGTCATGGTCCCGAACGAGATGAGGTCCTCGGCCCCATACGGGTCCGCGGAGAACTTGCGGATCGTCAGACAAGGGCCGTCGATCGCGAGCGGTGGGATGATCGCGTTCACCCGCGAGCCGTCGGGCAGGCGCGCGTCCACGTAGGGGGAGGACTCGTCGACCCGGCGACCCACCTTCGCCACGATCTTGTCGATCGTCCGGCGCAGCTGTGCCTCGTCGTGGAACTTCGCGCCGCTCCAGTAGATCTTGCCGGCGCGCTCGACGTAGATGGAGTTCCAACCATTCACCATGATCTCGGTGACGTCGGAGTCGCGGACGAACGGCTCGAGCGGCCCCAACCCCAGGACGCTGTCGCCGATCTGTCGAACGACCAGGAGCTTGTCCTGCGCGGAGAGGCCGGACTCATCTTCGTCAAGCAACTCGCGGAGGCGCTGCTGGACCATGCCCTCGAGCTCCGTATCGGAGAGCGTGGCGTCGAAGAGCTTTGGCCCCAGCGTCTCGACCAGTCGGCCCTGGATCCGGTTCCGGATCTCCGTGAGCCGGTCCTTCGGTGTCGTTTGCGTAGGCTTGGCGAGTCGTTCTGCGATCGACATGTCGTTGTCCTCCTACCGCTTGAAGAGGCGTCGTTTCCCCTGTGGCGCAGCCAGAGCGAGCTCCCGCCCATCGGCCGAAGGTTCGCTGATGAACCGCGAGGCCATCCGGCGGATGCTGTCGGCGACCTCGGAGTCCGGCTCCTCCAGGACGACGGGCCGTCCCTTGTTGAGACACGTGGGCACGAGACGGCTGGACGGGATCTTGGTGTCCACCCGTACCTTCATGACGCGCTCCACGTCCTGCGCATCCAGACCGACCCGGCTGTCTGCCCGGTTCAGGATGAGCCGGAACTTGTCGGCCGGCAGGCCGATCGAGAGCAGCGTCTCGAGCGCGTTCGATAGGTGCTTGACCCCAACGATGTCGAGCTGCGTCACGAGGCAGATGACGTCTGACAGGTCGAAGCAGGCCCATGCCAGGTCCGTGTAGTCGACCGAAGCGTCGACCACGACGAACGGGAAGTTGGTCCGCAGGACGCGCAGGAACTTGCCGACGGGCTCTCCACCCGGGAGCTGCGCGGATGGGTCGGGAACCCCGCCGAAGCCCCACAGATGCTCGTCGAGCTTGGTTCCGTTCGCGAACAGGGCTTCGCGGTCGGCGCCCTCGCCGAGCGCGATCAGGTCCGCCATCCGCTTGACAGGCTCGCGGCCGAAGAACGTGAAGACGTCTCCCATGTCGACGTCGAGGTCGACCGCCGCGGTGTCCTGCTTCGAGATGTCGGCCAGCGCCGCGGCCAGGTTGGTGGCGAGGAAGGTCTTCCCCACCCCGCCCTTGGTGGCGAACACCGTGATGATCGATCCCCGGTGCTGAGGGGTGGCGGCCATCTGCCCCCTCATCGTGCTCACGTTCTCCGTCCACTGGATGGCCCGCTCCACGGCGTCGCGGAGCTCATCGCTGCCTCGGGTCAGATCCACCACGTCGCGGATCCCGGCCCGCATGGCGGTCGGCAGGAACCCGTTCGAAGCCTTCTCCTGGACCGCGATGATCGCGGTCATCGGAGCGGTCCGGCCCACGAACTCGGCGAGGCCGAGCGCGTCGAGCTCCTTCACCTCGGGCGAGAGCACCAGCACCCTTGCGGTGTGGTCCGACTGCTCCGCGAGGATCTCCTCGGCCGCGATGACGCTCTGCACCCAACCCACCTCGTCCGTCTCGACCTCCATCGACCGGGCGAGCGCGGCGCGGAAGGACTGCGTCGCTCCAACGGCGATCACGTGCTGCTGCGTCATTTCACGACCTGCGCGAAGTCGGTACCTGGGCGTACGAGATCGGCGTAGGTGATCGGCTCCAAGGGCACACCATCCGCGTCGGGCGGCAGCAGGCCGAACCACACGGTCCCCGACTCCATCGAGAAGACGAAGTTCTGCGCGTCGTCGGGTGAGAGAGCGAGGGTGACGGCCATAGAGCCCGGAAGCTGGTCACCCGCCGGCTGCGAGTCGTCGTCGCCGAACGCGGTGCTCGCGAGCGGGCGGTACACCGCCAGCAGCTCGGCCGTGGGAACGAGGACGTGGGTGACGGTCCTGTCGGCGCCGCTCCTGCTGTCCTTGAAGGTTGCGTAGATCGTCACATGGTCGCCGACGGTGATCGCTCCCGCGACCGCGCGGGGAGCCTCCAGCGGCACCGTGATCGCCTCCATCCCCTCCGGGATGGAAAGAGTGCCACCGGGCACCGTGCCCGAGATGCGGGCGACCGGGATCTGCTCGCCGGCCAGGATGGCCGCGGCGTTGCTCTTGCCCTGCAGTTGGTCGAGCGATGTCACCGCGCCGCCGACAACGGCGTCCTGCGGGACCTCGATGAGCTTGAACTGATCGTCCTTGATCAGCTGGTTCAGGTCGGTCCTGGCCGCGATGTCGACCTTGGACACGACCACGGCGACCATGGTGCCGCCGGTCTGGGCCTTGTCCTCCACGCCGCGCGCGTACAGGAACACTCCTGCGGTTGCCAGCGTCGCTAGGATCAACGCCAGCACCACGACGAGCCCTCTACCTTTCATCTCTTACCCTCCCTGTGCTCGTTCGCGCTCGGGTCTGTCGGCGCGTTGCTTCTTGTCTGGTCTCTTTCGGCCGGTGAGCGGCCGAGGTTTAGTCGATCAGGCGAACTTGCGGATCGGCGTTGAGAACCGGATCATCCGGCGAGGACACGGCCATCTGGATGCAGAACACATCCGAAGACCGGCGCTCGAACTCGCAGTTCTCCTGCGC
>JBMDWR010000184.1:0-1771 GCA_048594645.1 Actinomycetota bacterium | reverse complement strand
CACGGGCGACCTGCTCCACATGCCGGTGCAGATCGCCAGACCCACGGAGCCGGGGAACCACGACGTCGATGGGGACGAAGCGGCTCGCTGCCGTGCCGGGCTCCTTCGGCAGGCGCGGGACCAGGGGTGGAGGGTCGCCGTCTCACACTTCGCCCAACCGTTCGGCCGCGTGGGGCATGCCGGATGGATCGAGGATCCGGTCCGTCCGGCTGGTGCCGCGAGCGGCGCGACGGGGTAGATTTCTCCGCGAAGAGCGGGGCGGCCCGTCCTCCGCGCATCAGATCCCTCCGAAAGGACCCAGGCATGCCGCGTCGTGTCCTGATCATGGGAGCCGCCGGGCGCGACTTCCACAACTTCAACGTCGTCTACCGAGGTAACCCCGCGTACGAGGTGGTCGCCTTCACGGCGACGCAGATCCCGTTCATCGACGACCGGATCTATCCCGCGAGCCTGGCGGGCGACCGGTACCCGGCCGGCGTCCCGATCCACGAGGAGGCCGAGCTCACCCAGCTGGTCCGCGACCTCGAGGTCGACGACGTCGTCTTCAGCTACTCGGACGTGAGTCACGAGTACGTGATGCACGCGGCCAGCGAGGTGCTGGCTGCGGGCGCCAACTTCGTCCTGCTCGGCCCCGACGAGACGATGCTTCGGGCGACCGTCCCGGTCGTCGCCGTCTGCGCGGTTCGGACCGGCTCCGGCAAGAGCCAGACGACGCGCGCGATCGCGGCGACGCTGAAGGATGCGGGCAGGCGCGTCGTCGCGGTTCGCCATCCGATGCCGTACGGGAACCTCGAGGCGCAGCGCGTTCAGCGCTACGCGACGCTCGAGGACCTCGATCGGTACGACACCACGATCGAGGAGCGGGAGGAGTACGAGCCGCACATCACGTCGGGGACCGTGATCTACGCGGGCGTCGACTACGGGGAGATCCTCGAGCAGGCCCAGTCTGAATGCGACGTCCTGCTGTGGGACGGCGGCAACAACGACCTGCCGTTCTACAGACCGGACGTGCACGTCGTCGTCGCCGACCCTCTGCGCGCCGGGCACGAGACCAGCTACCACCCAGGCGAAGCCAACCTCCGGATGGCCGACGTGATCGTGATCAACAAGATGGACTCGGCGTCGGCCGAACAGGTCGAGGCGCTGACGCGCACGATCGATCGCGTGAACCCGCGTGCAACCGTCGTCAAGGCCAACAGCCGCGTGACCGTCGACGATCCAGCCGTGATCGAGGGCAAGCGCGTCCTCATCGTCGAGGACGGCCCGACGCTCACGCACGGCGAGATGAAGTTCGGCGCCGGCGTCGTCGCGGCTCGCGCTCACGGCGCCGCCGAGATCGTCGACCCCAGGCCCTGGGTGTTCGGCACGATCGACGAGACGTTGCGCAAGTACGACGTCGGCCCGGTGCTGCCGGCGATGGGGTACTCGAACGGCCAGCTGGCCGAGATGCAGAAGATCATCGACTCCGCCGACGCCGACGTCGTGGTGGTCGGGACGCCGATCGACCTCCGGCGTGTGATCGAGATCCGCAAGCCCGCGGTCCGCGTACGGTACGACCTCGAGGTGTTGCCGGGGTCGCCGAGCCTGGATGAGGTCCTCGGCCCGGTCCTACGCTGACGGGCGCGGGGGTTCGGATGGAGCGCGTCGTCGTCGCGTTCGGCGGGAACGCCCTGCTCCGTCGCGGGCAGGACGACACGTTCGAGAACATGTACGCGTCGGCGCGTTCGGCCGCCGAGGGGATCGCGGGCATCGCCGCGGCCGGATACGAGGT
>JBMDWR010000183.1:0-7128 GCA_048594645.1 Actinomycetota bacterium | reverse complement strand
GCGATCGCCCGGCTGTTCTCCGACGAGCATCAGGCGCGCAGGCGCGGGGCCCTCTCCGAACACGGTCTGCGTCCCCAGGTGATGCAGGTCGCACCCCGTGCATATCTCCGCCGCGCGCTCGAGCGTGGAGAGCGTCAGGCGTGGAGGCAGGAACGGTGCGGCGGTCGGATGTGTGTCCGTCACGGTGGGTCGTTACCCCAGGGCCCGCAGGGTGACGCGTCTGCCCGGGTGAAGGCGTTCAGACCTCGAGGACGGCTCCTTCGGCGGCGATCGCGCATCGCTCCGGATCGACGCGCCAGCGGTCGAGGACGTCCCGGTGCATCGCCTCGAGCTGGTCGTCGGTGTGCATCGGGTCGTGATGGAACATCAGCATCCGGTCGACGCCTGCTTTCTCGGCGAAGATCGCGACGTGCTCGGTCGTCGAGTGGCCGAACCCGAGCCGGCCGACGTACTCCTCGGGCGTGTACTGGCAGTCGTGGATCAGCACGTCGGCGCCGTGCGCCACGCTGAAGCCACTGATCCACTCGGTCGGGTCGTTGGCGAGGTCGGCCCCGAGCGCGGGTTCGTGATCGGTCAGGTACGCGAGCACCCGGCCCTTGGACTCGATCCGGTAGCCGACGGTGGGACCGGGATGGACGATCGAGGTGGCCGAGAACCGGGCGCCGTCGACCCTCCAGTCGGCCTCGGACGCGTCGTGGTACTCGATGCGCGCCGGCACCTCCGACAGATGCACCGGGAACAGGGGGGGCGAGAAGTACATCGCGATGCGTTCCTGGAGCGAGACGAGAGGCGACGCCGGACCCCAGATGTGCAGCTCGGTCTCCGGCCGCCAGATCGGCTCGAACATCCCGAGCCCTTCGAGGTGGTCGACGTGCAGGTGCGTGAGCAGCAGGAAGATGCGTTCGGCGCCCTCCTCGACGAGCTTGGCGCCCAGCGCCCTGATCCCCGTGCCCGCGTCGAGGATCACGACGTCGCACCCCGGCGCGCGCACCTCGATGCAGGAGGTGTTCCCGCCGTAGCGCTTGGTCTCGGCACCCGGCGCGGCGATCGATCCGCGGCAGCCCCAGATCGTCGCCCTCACGGTCGCTCCTCGTCGAGCTCCCAGAACAGGATGATCGCGCCGAGGAAGTCCTCGGTGTGTGCGAACAGCGGGAACGCGGCGACCTCGATCCGCCGGTTGACGCCGTCCTCGCCGGTGATCGTCAGCCGACCGTGCGCGGGTCGTCGCTCGAGGATCGCGATGCCGGCGGGGAGCGACTCGAGCGACAGCGGGCGCCCCTCGTCGTCACGCGGACGGAACACCGTCGACCACACCTCGGGAGGCATGCCTGCCCCCTCGATGTACTTGCGCCCGAGCACGCGTTCGGCCGCCTCGTTGTAGTAGATGACGTTGCCCTCGGCGTCCACGAGGAACACGGCCGTCGCGAGCTGTGCCGCGAAGCTCCGCGCGAGGATCAGCACGAGGTTGCGTTGCACCGGTCGGTCCGCCACGGACGTTGAGCCTAGTACGAAAGGTCGATGGCATGCGCTCACCCTGATGCTGGTCGCGCTCGCGATCATCGTCGCGGCGACGGCATCCGGTGTCGCGGTCGCCGGCTTCCTTCGATCAGGGCGCGCCGTCGTTCACGGGCGGCTGAGAAGCGGCCCCCTCCTCGAGGATCCGCGCGGTCTCGCACCCGACGCGGACGAGGCCGTCGACGTGCTCGGCCCGGACCTCGAATGTCGCCTGCGGATCGAACGCCCCCGTGTCGGTCTTCTCGAGGGCGTCGTCGGCGACCAGCGCGATCGCCCCCGCGCGTAGGCCCCAGATCCGCGCCAGGACGAGGAGCACGCCGGTCTCCATCTCCGCGGCGAGGACGTTCATGCGCCGGACGTCGTCCCAGCGCTCACGCCACGTCGACTGCTCGTACCCGCCGAACGCCGATCCCGCTTCCGGCACGTAGAACAGATCCGTCGACAACGTGGTACCGACGTGGTGACGGACGCCGGCGTGTCGGGCGGCGGAGACGGCGGCCGTCACCACGTCGTGGTGCGCGCCCGCCGGATACTCGAGCGGCGCGTACAGCGCAGACGTGCCGTCGGCACGGACGGCGGCGTCGAAGATCGCGATGTCGCCGATCTCGGCGAACGGCTGGAGCGAGCCACAGGTCCCGATCCGGACGAACGTGGTCGCACCCACCCGTGCGAGTTCCTCGAGGGCGATCGCGGTCGACGGCGAGCCGATGCCGGTCGACGTGCACGAGATCGGGACGCCCCGGTACGTCCCCGTGAACGTCACGTATTCGCGGTTGCGGGCGACCTCCCGCGCGTGGTCCCACACCTCGGCAACGATCGGGACGCGACCGGGGTCGCCGGGCAGGAGCACGTACGGCGCGACGTCGCCGGGTGCGACCTGAAGGTGGTACTGCCGGGTCACGGAGCGTCCGGGGCCGCCGGGGCGGTGGCCGCCGAGTCCCGCTCGGCGAGGAGCCGAACGATCTCCGAGCCCATCCGAGCGAGCCGCTCGATCTCGTCGCCGCCGTGCTCGAACTGATCCTGCGGGTCGAACGCCCCGGTCTCGCCCGAGACCTTCAGGACGTTGTCGAGCACCACCGCGACCCCACCTGCCCGCAGCCCCCAGATCCGCGCGAGGACGAAGATCACGCTCGCCTCCATCTCGGCGGCGACGACGTTCAGGCGCTTCAGATCCTCGAAGTGCTCACGCCACGACGACTGCCAGTAGTCCTTGAACGACGATCCCGGACGGGGGTGCATCGCGTAGAACGTGTCGGCCGAGCGCGTCGTGCCCACGTGGAACGGGTACCCGAGCTCGCGGCCTGCGGCGATCGCGGCCTCGACGACCTCGTGGCTGGCGACCGCCGGGAACTCGAGGGGCGCGTAGAGCCTGGAAGCCCCGTCGTAGCGGGCCGCCGAATCGAAGATCGCGACGTCGCCGTTGCTCACGCGATCCTGGAAGGTGCCGCACGTCCCGATCCTGATGAACGTGGTCGCGCCGACGCGCGCGAGCTCCTCCATCGCGATCGCGGTCGACGGACATCCGATCCCGGTCGACGTGCACGAGATCGGAACGCCCCGGTACGTGCCGGTGAACGTCACGTACTCCCGGTTGCTCGCCACCTCGCGCGACTCGTCCCACATGCTCGCGACGAGGGGTACGCGACCGGGGTCGCCCGGCAGCAGCACGTAGGGTGCGACGTCGCCGGGCGCCAGCTTGACGTGATACTGGAGGCTCATCCCGCGTCTTGTATCACCGTCCGCTCCGCCTCGCCCACCGGCGAGGTCTGTTCGCTCCCAGGAGGTGTCATCTCCGCTCGGACGCCGAGCAGGCGGACCGGACGGTCGAGCTCGAACCGATCGAGAGCGCGGCGGGCCGCGTCCACGACACGTTCCTCTTCGCCCGAGGGCTGCGCGAGCGTCACGCCGTGGGTCCTCGTGAAGAACGGCGCGAACCGGACCTTCACGACGACGCGGATCGCCGGCCGGCCCTCCTTCGCGAGATCGATCGTGACGTCTCGCGCGAGCCGTTCGACCTCGCGGCGGATCTCGGTCGGGTCCGTCAGGTCGAGCTGGAAGGTCCGTTCCCGACCACGTCCCTTGGCCGTCCAGCCCTCCGGGTGCACGTCCGAGGGCCCCTCGCCGCGCGCGAGGCTCGCCAGCCACGGCCCCGTCCGCGGGCCGAACCGACGGGCGAGCCGCTCCGGATCGGCTTCGGCGAGCTGGCCGACGGTTCGGATGCCCAGATCGGCGAGCTTCGCCTCGGTCTTCGGACCGACGCCCCACAGCTGGGAGGCCGGCAGCCCGTGCATCAGCTCGTCCCATCGATCCGACGTCAGCACGAAGACGCCACGCGGCTTGCCGAAGCCGCTCGCGAGCTTGGCCTGGAGGCGGTTGTCACCGATGCCGATCGTGCACCACAGACGCGTGCGATCGTGCACGGCGCGCTGGATCTCGCGGGCGATGGTCTCGGGGTCGTTGGTCTCGACGGCGAGGAACGCCTCGTCCCACCCGACGACCTCGAGCTGCGCCTCGAACGCCCGAAGCACGGCCATGACCCCCCGGCTGGCCGCGAGGTAGGCGTCCTCGTCCACAGGGAGGAAGACGGCGTCGGGGTTCCGCTTGTAGGCGGTTCGAAGCGGCATCGCGCTCCCGATGCCGAACGCTCGCGCCTCGTACGACGCGGTCGAGACGACGCCGCGCTTGGTCGGGTCGCCGTCCCCGCCGACGACGATCGGCTTGCCGGCGAGCTCCGGTCGCCGGAGCCGCTCGACCGCCGCGATGAACTCGTCGAGGTCCACGTGCAAGACGTAGCGGCGCCTCACGACCTCAGCATCGCGCATCGGGCGCGCCCCCGGTGGGGGCGCGCCCGATGGTGTGGACGGTGGAGCGTCGAGGCGGCCTAGCTCACGGCCCTCCGCTCGTCCGTGTCCTCGAGCAGATCCTCGAACAGGGCTCGGTAGTGCACGAACCCTTGGCGCATGTCCTCGGTGGAAACGTCCTCGTGCCCGTCCAGTCGCGACGACACGTCGTGCGCCGCGCGGTAGTGCTGCACGACGTCGGGGTGATCCACGGAGATGTCGGCGGCCCGCGTCTCGAAGTCGTCCATCGGGTAGCCGCGCTCGGTCATCACCGCGACGATAAGCGCGTCGGCCTGGCCGAGCGCCCCGGACGGATCATCCACGAAGCGTGCCTGTGTCTGCTCCCACGACCTCGCGTAGTTGTCGCGCGACGTTCGCGACAGCGGCCGGATGGCCAGCTTCTCTCGGCGCTCCCGGCGCGCCATCAGGTCCGACTCGCCCTTGCGGACGTCGCCGCTCCTCGCGACGGCTCGCTCATACTCGGGTCCGAAGCTCTGCCGCAGCTCCTCGCGCCTGCGGCGCTGCGCCGCCACGTACGCCACGATCGCGACGATCGCGATCACGACGAGCGCGGCGATCAGGATCCATACCCACGTGTCCATGGTTCGCCTCCTCGCCTCTAGAAAGGCCGACCCGTGCATACCCAGCCGGCCGTGCCCGCATGCCCCGGCGGCTACGGCCGCGCCCCGGTGTGCACAGGCGCACCGGCGGGTCGGCAGACCGTCTCGTGCCGGGCCCTCCGCCCTTGTCCGCGCCGCGTGCACGGGTCGAGGCTTGCACCATCGAGCCGAAGGAGGCGGGCATGTCGCTGACGACGGAGTACCTGGAGAGGCGGGGGGTCGAGTTCGAGACGATCTCGCACGACAAGGCCTTCACGACGATCGACGAGGCCAGGGCGTTGGGGATCGAAGGGGACGAGGTGGTCAAGACGCTCCTACTCGACACGCAACGTGGCCACGTCCTGGCGGTGATCCCAGGCGACCGCCGCCTGGAGATGCATCTGGTCGCCGATGCGCTCAGCGACAAGCATCCGCGTCTCGCGTCCGAGGACGAGATCGAGCGCGACCTCCCCGGGATCGAGCTCGGCGCGGTGCCGCCGCTCGGCGGGCTGTTGGGGCTCCCCGTGTACGTCGACCCGGCGGTGGCCGAGCACGAGACGATCGTGTTCGCCGCCGGCTCGCAGACCGAGTCGGTCAGGATGGGCGCCAGACATCTGCTCGAGGAGGACGGCGTCACCCTCGCGCCGATCGCGGCGGACCCGAGCGAACGCCGCGTCTGAGGCTCAGATCCTCGTCCGACCCGGAGCCCGCCCGCGTCGAGCGATCACGACGGCGCCGATCAGCAGGGCGGCTCCGGTCACGAGCAGCACGACCGGCACCACGATCGTTCCGTCGGCCAGATCGGCGATCACGCTGATCCCGTATCCGAGCGCTCCCAGGAGCCCGAGCGCGAGCATCGCGACGTCCCGCAACCGGGCGCCTGCGACGACGACCCCCACCGCCGTCGCCAGACCGAGCCACGTGGCGCTGCTCCACTCGCCGAGGAGCGCGACCGGGGCGCCCAGGGCGACGAGGGAACCCGTCACCAGCGCGACGTCGCGGGGGACGAGGCGGCCGAACGCCGCCGAGCCCACCCAGGCCACCGCGACGCCCCACACGGCCCACGGGCCGATGACGGGGTCCCAGACCGCGGCGATCACCGTGGCGATCGCTGCGGCGAACATCGCCATCTGCTGAAGCGCGCGAGGACGCACGGTCCAGAGCGCGACCGCGAACGCCAACGCCGCCGCTCCCCAGGCGAGGAGCGTGCCGCGCTCCGACCAGCCGAGCCCGTCATGGGCTACGAGCCCAACGAACCAGGCGAACGTCGCCACCGCGAGCGCCCACAACACCGATGCGAGGCGAGCGAACGACGGCTGCGGATCGGCACGCAGTGCCAGACCGCCGGCGAACAGCGCGAGGGTGCATCCGCCCGTGATGAGCTGCTGAGCCCAGGTCTCGAGGTCGGACCAGCGGTCGCCGATGATGACCGCGCCGGCCGCGATCGCGAGCACCGCGCCCAGGTACGCGAGCGCCTCCGTGAGTGCGGGGAACCGGCTCGGTCTGGTGGTCGTGGTGCGTTCGGGCGCCGGGCGCTCCCTCGTCTCGAACCGCTCGATCGCCGCCGCCTCGTCCTTCGAGATGATCGACTCGGCGACCCACTCGTCCAGGTGAGGCCGCAGATCGCGAACGGGATGGTGCTTGCGCGTTCCGAACGTGGTCGACATCGTGCTCACTCCTCCCATCACAGGGTGTGGCGGGTGCCGTTCGCAGGCGAGGGTCGAACGGCGCCGTCCGGCCGGGACCGCATCGCGCCGGTGCCGTCTCGGCGGACGGCGCACCGTCGCGTACCTGCGGGATACTCGGCGCATGCGAGCGGCCGTGCTCTGGGACGTCGACGACCTTCGCCTCGAGGACGTGGAGGTCGACGCTCCGAAGGCCGGCGAGGTGATGATCCGGATGGCCGCCTCGGGCGTTTGCCGCTCCGACCACCACTCGGTGCGTGGCATCCACCTGCACGCGATGCCGATCGTCCTCGGCCACGAGGGTTCGGCGATCGTCGAGGAGGTCGGGGAGGGCGTCTCGAACGTGGCGCTCGGGGACCACGTCGTCTGCTCGTGGCTGCCGTACTGCGGCTCGTGCCGCCGGTGCGCGTCCGGGCGTCCCTCCGTCTGCGAGAGGCTGAGCCTTTTCGACGACGGCTTCCTCTCCGACGGCACGACGCGGTTCTCGAT
>JBMDWR010000182.1:0-3089 GCA_048594645.1 Actinomycetota bacterium | reverse complement strand
GATCTTCGTCTCGCTGTTCCTGTTCTTCATGTCGTTCGCCGTGAACATGTGGCTCCAGTACCGCAGGATCGGCCGGTGGAGCGACTACCTGTTCGGTGAAAGGGTGTACGTGCTCCTCAGCCTCGTCGCGAAGTCCGCGCTTGCGTGGCAGGTCTTCGCGGGGACGCTCGCGAGCGGCTGAGCGACGCGCACGAGCGACGACGCCACGGCAGACATGACTTCTCGAGGCGTCGGTCCCAAGGAGGATCGCGCGATGCATCACATGGGACACCACGGCGGCGCCGCAGGTACGGGGACCTTCTCGCGCGACATCGAGGGACTGCCGGCGAGCGGTCCGCGCTCCGAGGTGACGCTCGAGCACGGCGACACGTTCGACCTTCGGATCGCCCCGGTGGCGCACACGATCGGCGACGCGACCGTTCGCATGCTCGCTTACAACGGCTCGATCCCCGGACCGACGCTGCGCGTGAAGCAGGGTTCCGAGATCGTCGTCCGCGTGATGAACGAGGCCGACGTGGAGGCGACCGTGCACTGGCACGGCCTGCGTCTGGAGAACCGCTACGACGGCGTCCCGCACGAGACGCAGAAGCCAATCCCCGTCGGCGGCAGCTTCACGTATCGCGTGCGTTTCCCGGACGAGGGCCTGTACTGGTACCACCCGCACATCCGCGAGGACTACACGCAGGACATGGGGCTGTACGCGAACATCGTCGTCCAGCCCTCGGATCCCGGCTACTGGCCTCCGGTCGATCGCGACGTCGTGATCACGCTCGACGACATCTCGCTGGAGGGCGAACGGCTGGAGGCGTACCGGCGTTCGGGTCCGGACCACGTGGCGATGGGCCGGTACGGGAACACGTTCCTGACCGACGGCCGGACCGATCCTCGGTGGAGCTTCGAGCACGGCGAGGTCGTCAGGCTGTACGTCACCAACACCGCGAACACCCGCGTGTTCGACGTCCGGATCCCGGACGCGACGATGAAGCTCGTCGGCGGTGACGGCGGACGGTACGAACGCGAGACGTTCGTGGGCGACGTGGTCATCGCCCCGTCCGAGCGAGCCGTCGTCGACGTCCTGTTCGATCGGCCGGGGGAGACGACGCTCGAGCACGTCACGCCCGACGCCCTCCACACGCTGGGTCGCATCGACGTGGGTGAAGTAGGGGAGCCCTCGCGCGCGTCCGAGTCGTTCGCGACCCTTCGAACCAGCCCGGAGCTGCGGGCCGAGCGCGAGCGGCTCGCGGAGGACCTGGAGCGCGAGCCCGACGAGGTCCTCGCGCTCGTCGCCGAGATGCACGTCGCGGCCGCCTCGCCGACGCCCGCCCACCCGAGCGCTCGGTTCGCGTGCCCGATGGATCCCGAGGTCGTGAGCGAGACGCAGGACCGGTGCCCGAAGTGCGGCATGAAGCTCCTGCCCATCGAGCTCGTTCCGGCGGCGCTCGCGCTGCTCGCAGGAGCGAGCGAGGGGGCGGCCGAGGGGTGGCACGGTGGTCACGCCGAAGGCAGCATCGAGTGGGAGGACACGATGCTCGAGCTGAACCGCATGACCGACACCAGCAACATGCGGTGGATGCTCGTCGACCGCCGGACCGGCAGGGCGAACGCCGACATCGATTGGTCGTTCACGGTCGGCGACCGGGTGAAGATCAGGATCGTGAACGAGATGGACTCCGACCATCCGATGCACCACCCGATCCACGTCCACGGCGCGGGGCGGTTCCTCGTCCTGTCACGGAACGGGACCGCGGAGCCCAACCTCGTCTGGAAGGACACCGTGCTGGTCAGGACCGGCGACGTTGTCGACATCCTGCTCGACGTCTCGAACCCGGGGCTTTGGATGGCGCACTGCCACATCGCCGAGCACACCGAGAGCGGCATGATGTTCAGCTTCAACGTCGCGCGCGCGGCCGGCGCAGAGTCGGCCTCGGCAGGGGGGACCGAACGAGAGGAGGAAGCGATGGCCATGGTCACCGACCCCGTGTGCGGGATGCGGATCGATCCCGACGATGCCGCGGGCACGATCGAGTACCGGGGGGCGACGTACTTCTTCTGCTCGCAGGCCTGCTACGACGCGTTCGAGGCCGATCCCGCCTCCTACGTCTCGTGATGCCTTGAGCGACGACGCGCTCTCCGAGCAGGACGTCGCCGATCGCGCGGGGATCACGCTCGAGGAGGTTCGCCGGCTCGTGGCGCTCGGCATCGTCGAGCCGCGGGGCGACGGCGCGTTCGGACGGCGTGACGTCCTCAGGGTCCGGGCGGTCGGCGAGCTGCAGGCGATCGGGGCCGATCCCGAGGGCATCGCGAAGGCGCTCGCGTCGGGACACCTCTCGCTCGGCTACATGGAGAGCATCGGGCGGCGCCACCCCCGCTCCGAACGCACCTTTGCGCAGGTCGCGGACGAGATCGGCGTGCCGTTCGAGACGCTCGAGCGCGTGTACGTAGCGTTCGGGCTGCCGCGGCCCAACCGGGACGAGCACCCGCGCGAGGAGGACCTCGAGGTCATCCGCACGCTGCCCGCGTTCGTGCAGGCGGGCGTCGAGGTGGCCGACGTGCTGCGGGCGGCTCGGGTTTGGGGCGACAGCGCCCGGCGGGTGGCCCAGTACCTGAACCACCACTTCCACACGGCCGTCGAGGAGCCGTTCCGCCGGCGCGGCCTCGGCGACAACCAGGCGTTCGAGACCGCGATCCGCGAGGTGAGCGTGCGGATGGGCAAGCTCGGCGAGGACATGCTGGCGTGGCTCTTCCGCCGCCACGCCGAGACGTTCCTCACGCAGCACCAGCTGGATCACGCGGAGACGGGCCTCGAGCAGGCCGGCGTGCACGAGCGCAGGGCGGCGCATCCCGGCGCGGCCGCGTTCGCCGACCTCTCGGGCTACACGCGGCTGACCGAGGAGCAGGGTGACGACGCCGCCGCGCAGGTGGCCCTCGGTCTCATCGAGGTGGTGAGCGAGGTCGCGGCCCGGCACCGCGGGACCGTCGTGAAGATGCTCGGCGACGGCGTCCACTTCCACTTCGCCGAGCCGCGCGACGCAGTGCTGGCGTCGCTCGACATCGTGGACGCGGTCCGCCCTCACGGCCTGCCGCCGGCG
>JBMDWR010000181.1:0-9331 GCA_048594645.1 Actinomycetota bacterium | reverse complement strand
GCAGGTCATGGTCACCGGTTTGTCGCCGGTCCGCGCCTATCAGGTCGCCGAGGCCGTCGAGGAACGACTGCGCTCGCTCGGTGTGCCTTCGGTCTCCAACGAGCAGCTCGGCGCGACCGCCCTGGAGGTCATCGAGGACCTGGCGGGCGAGCGCTACGCGCGCAACTTCCTGCGGTGGCGCGAGATCGAGGCGCTCGACGTGCCGCTCGTCGTGCTGATCGGCGGGACGACCGGTGTCGGGAAGTCGACGCTCGCGACCCAGCTCGCGACGCGCCTCGGCATCGTTCGGGTCGTCGCGACCGACGCGGTCCGCGAGGTGATGCGCGCGCTGTTCTCGCACCAGCTGATGCCCACGCTGCATTCGTCGTCGTTCGAAGCGGGTTCGGTGCTTCGAGAGCCGCCGTCGAAGGACGAGGTCGTGGTCGGTTTCCGGGAGCAGACCGCGGCCGTCGCGGTCGGCGTGCACGCGCTCGTCGAGCGAGCCGCGATGGAGGGGACGCACCTGATCATCGAGGGCGCCCACGTCGTGCCGGGGTTCCTCGATCTCGAGGCATGGCAAGAGCGGATTCTCGCGGTGCCGGTCGTGGTCACGATCGAGGAGGAGGATGTGCATCGCGGGCATTTCGCCGCCCGCGCCTCCGAGCACGCGGGTCGACCGGCGCAGCGCTACCTGGACCGGTTCGCGGACATCCGGCGCGTGCAGCGGTACATCAAGAGTCAGGCACTCTCGCATGGGGTACCTGTGATCGCGAACTACAGCTTCGACCGAGCGCTCGCCGCGATCATCGACCTCGTCATGGAGCGGGCCACCGACCGTGCGCCGCGGCACCGCGTGCCCGTCTCGACGGTGCCCGCATCCGAAGGAGGAAAGACGTGAAGCTGTTCCTGGACACAGCGAACATCGACGAGATCCGCGAGATCAACCGTTGGGGCGTGCTGGGCGGCGTGACGACCAATCCGTCGCTGGTCGCCAAGGAGGCGGACGACCCCGAACGCGTCTGGAAGGAGATCCTAACCGAGGTCGAAGGCCCGATCTCTCTCGAGACGACGCAGCTCGAGGCCGACCCGATGTACGCGCAGGGCGTGGAGCTCGCTCAGATGGCTCCCAACGCCGTCATCAAGGTGCCCATGACGCCCGACGGGCTGATCGCGGGCAAGCGGTTGGTCTCGGACGGCATCCGGATCAACGTGACGCTCGTGTTCTCTCCCGCCCAGGCGATCCTCGCAGCCGAGATCGGCGCGTTCATCGTCTCGCCGTTCCTCGGACGGCTCGACGACGTCGCCTCCGACGGGATGGACGCGCTGCGCCGGATCTGTGACATCTACGAGATCCAGGGGTACGAGACGCAGGTCCTCGCCGCATCGCTGCGCCACCCGATGCACATCGTGGACGCGGCCCTTGCCGGCGCAGACATCGCGACGATGCCGTTCCCGGTGTTCAAGCAGCTCGTCAAGCACCCGCTCACGGACGTGGGTCTGGAGAAGTTCCTCCAGGACTGGAAGGCCCTCCAGGAGGAACTGGAGAAAGGAGCGTAAGTGGCCACCACCGACAAGAACGCCCTCGAAGGGAAGGTCGCAGCGGAGCTGCATCAGATCGCGACCGACCTCGGGATCGAGGGACACCGAGGGCTGAAGAAGGCCGAGCTCGTTGAGCGGATCCTCGCCCACACCAACGGCGAGGCACCTGCCGCTGCGCCGCCGGGTCAGCCCGAGGCCGCCGCTTCGGAGCAGCGCGAGGCGCCCGCCGAGCCGGCGGCCGGCAACGGCTCCAGCGGCGGTGAGGCGCGGGCCGACAGCACCACCGTCCGACCGTCTCGACCCGAGCGGTTCGAGCGCCGTGACGATCGCCGTGACGACCGCCGCGACGGCCGCCACGAGGGCGGAGGCCAGCAGCGCGAGGGCGGCCCGCGCAGGCGTCCATCGCGCGAGGAGCGGAGGCGGCAGCGCGAGGAGCGACGCCAGCGCGAGATGGAGATGCGGGAGGAGGAGCTCGCGACCGCACCGACGGCGACGGGGCTGCTCGACATCTTGCCGGAGGGGTATGGCTTCCTCCGCACGTCGGGCTACCTTCCGGGCTCGCAGGACATCTACGTGTCGCTCTCGCAGGTCCGCCGGTTCATGCTGCGCAAGGGCGACACCGTCACCGGGAAGGTCCGCCAGCCGAAGGACAACGAGAAGTACTTCGCGTTGCTTCAGATCGACTCGGTCAACGGCATGGACCCGGAGCAGGCCAAGCAGCGACCCAACTTCGAGAAGCTCACGCCGCTGTTCCCTGACGAGCGGATCCGACTCGAGCACAGCCCGACGGCCGTGAGCGAACGGATCATCGACCTCATCGCTCCGATCGGGAAGGGTCAGCGCGGGATGGTGGTCTCGCCTCCGAAAGCCGGCAAGACCACGATCCTCAAGCAGATCGCGAATGGCTTCCTGAACGCCGACCCCAACATGCACGTGATCATCCTGCTGGTGGATGAGCGGCCGGAGGAGGTCACCGACTGGCAGCGGACGGTGAAGGCGGCGGAGGTCGTCTACTCGACCTTCGACAAGCCGCCGGACCAGCACATCCAGGTGACGGAGCTCGTCCTGGAGCGCGCCAAGCGCCTGGCCGAGATGGGGCAAGACGTCGCCATCCTGCTGGACAACATCACGCGCCTCGCCCGTGCCTACAACCTCGCGGCGCCGGCGTCCGGCAAGATCCTGTCGGGCGGCATCGACTCGACGGCGCTGTACCCGCCCAGGCGGTTCTTCGGGGCGGCGCGGAACATCGAGGAGGGCGGCTCCCTCACGATCATCTCGTCGGCGCTCGTGGAGACTGGCTCGCGGATGGACGATGGGATCTTCGAGGAGTTCAAGGGCACGGGCAACATGGAGCTCCGGCTCGACCGTCAGCTGTCCGAGAAGCGGCTGTTCCCGGCGATCAACGTCGAGGCCAGCAGCACCCGCAAGGAGGAGCTGCTGATGCCGACCGAGGAGCTCGCGCTCGTCTGGCGCCTCCGCCGCGTGCTGCACGCGCTCGAGCCGGCCGCCGCGCTCGAGCTGCTCACGGACAAGATCCGGGCGACGAAGTCCAACGAGCAGTTCCTTCGCGAGATCGCGAAGGCGCCTGCCTAGGGGGGCCGCTCGCTCCGCGTGGAGGCTCGTAAGCTGGACGATCCCACGAGGGAACCGAAGGAGAACGGCGGGATGAAACAGGACATCCATCCGGAGTACGTGGTCGCGACGGTCCGCTGTTCCTGCGGGAACACGTTCACGACGCGGAGCACCAGATCCGATCTGCGCGTCGAGATCTGCTCGAACTGCCACCCGTTCTACACCGGCAAGCAGAAGCTGGTCGACACCGGGGGGCGCGTCGAGCGTTTCCAGCGCCGCTACGCGAAGCAGCAGGCGGAGCAGGCGGCCGCCGCCAAGGAGCGCGAAGCGTCCCGTCGGCGCGCCGCCGGGCCCGCGGACGAGCGCGCGCCAGAAGCACGGGCCGAACAGGCTCCGGAGCAGCCAGACCAGGCCTGACCTCGGGCGTTCCCGCGCATGGCCGACGAGTCCACCCGACCGAACCACTTCTACGGCGGTCAGGCCGTGGTGGAGGGCGTCATGATGCGCGGCCGGCAGGTGTGGGCGGTCGCCGTTCGTCAGCCCGAAGGCGGCGTCCACGTCGAGTCGCACGACATCCGCTCGGTCGCGGCGCGGCACCCGATCCTGAACAAGCCGTTCATCCGGGGCGTCATCGCCCTGGGCCAGGCGCTGGCGATCGGGTTCCGAGCGCTGTCCGTCTCGGCGCGCGAGTCCGTTCCCGAGGAGGAACGGCTGTCGTCTCGTCAGATGGGGCTGTCGATGGCGGTGGCCGGAGTGATCTTCATCGGTCTGTTCATCGTGTTGCCCGCCGTCGCGTTCCGGTGGGTTGGTCGCAGCGTCGACTCGAGCGTGCTCGTCAACGCGCTAGAAGGCGTGTTCCGCGTCGTCCTGTTCCTCGGGTACCTGTTGCTGATCGGGCGGACGAAGGACATCCGTCGCGTGTTCGAGTACCACGGTGCAGAGCACAAGACGATCGCAGCGTACGAGCACGAGGAGCCGCTGGTTCCCGAGCGCGTGGACGCGTACTCCACCTTGCACGTTCGGTGCGGCACCAATTTCCTCCTGCTGGTGATGGTCATCACGATCTTCGTGTTCGCGCTGTTCGGCAACCCGGGGGTGTGGTGGCGGATCGGATCGCGGATCGTGGCGATCCCGATCATCGCCGGCATCGCGTTCGAGATGCTCCGGCTCGGTGCCCGCTTCCCGCGCTCGAGGATCATCCGCGCGATCATGGTCCCTGGACTGTGGCTCCAGAAGATCACGACCAAGCCGCCGAAACGCGATCAGATCGAGGTCGCGATCGCCTCGTTCAACGAGGTGCTACGGCGAGAGGCCGATACCCGCGAGACCTCCGAGACCGCCGAGACCTGAGATCCCGCGTTCCGTCGCGTACCCACCCGCGTCGCCGATGGCGAGATGCTTGCATCGCCGGTACATCGGTGTAGCGTGCGGGGCTGAGCCAGAGCGTTCGAGGAGGCTTCCCCATGTCCGCGACGAACCTCGACCTCCCCGTCCTGATCTCGCCCGAGCAGATCCGCCGGCGCGAGTTCGTCACGACCCGCCGGGGCTACGACCCCGATCAGGTCCGTGCGTACCTGGAACAGCTCGCCGACCAGACCGACGTGATGCGTTCCATGCTCCGTGAGGCGCAGGCCAAGGCGGAGACGGCGATGCGTACGAAGGCGCAGCAGCCGCGCGTCGATCCCTACGACCGTCTCGGCGAGCGCGTGGCGAGCGTGATCCGCGAGGCCGACCAGGTGGCAGAGACGATCATGAACGAGGCAAAGGTGGACGCCGAGAAGCTGTCGCGCGAGGCGCGCGCCGAGGCCGATCGGATCAGGACCGATACGCAGACGAAGGCCGAGGAGGCTCGCGCGCGAGCGGATGAGATCGTACGCGCCGCTCGCGAGGACGCGAACCGCACGATCGCCGGACTCGCGACACGCCGAGACGCCCTCGTGGAGCAGCTCGCGTCGATGCGGGAGCGCCTGGTTGGCGTCGCACGCGACCTCGAGAGCGCGATGGACGTGAGCGTCACGCTCCCGGACATCGCCTCGGTCGGGAGCGTGTTCGGCGAGCTCGCGAAGCCGGACGCCGGCGACGTCGACGTCGCGCCGTCGAACCGCGCCGACGCCGGGACCGCCGATCACGGCCATCGCATCCCTCCGAGCGGGATCGCCGATGATGTCGAAGCGGTCGCATCGACGCGCGCGGAGGCCGCCGACGCGGGGGAGACGGTCGTGCTGGGCGAGGCCGAGGACGCCGATGACGACCGACCGAGCGTCCTGGATCCCGCGTACGAGGAGCTGTGGGAGGGCACGGACGCGATCAAGCTCCAGATGCCCGACATCCCGGCGCTCGACCTGGACTGGGGCGACGAAGACGACGATAGCCCGTACGCCTGAGCCGCTCGAGGTCGGCCGCCCCACGCCAGGCACCCGTCGTCGTAGCGGCCCGTCCATGCCTGGATAATCCAGGCATGGAGCTCGAACAACGGCTCGCCGAGATCGAGGAGCGCTACGAGCGCGTCCAGGCCGAGTTGGCCGCGCCCGACGGCGGCCACGAGGCCGAGCGCCTCCGGCGGCTAGGCAAGGACCTGGCCGAGCTCGGCGAGATCGTCACGCCGTTCCGCGAGTACCGGGCGGCGCTGCAGCACGCCGAGGAGGCGCGCTCTCTCGCGAAGGACGAAGGCGATCCGGAGATGGCAGCGTTCCTCCGCGAAGAGGCCGAGACCGCGGATCGGCGCGCGTCGGAGCTCCGCACCCGGCTCGAGGGGCTGCTCGTCCCCAAGGACCCGAACGACGGTAAGGACGTGGTGGTCGAGATCCGTGCCGGCGCCGGCGGCCAGGAGGCGGCGTTGTGGGCCGGGACGCTGTTCGAGATGTACCGGCACGCGGCCGAGCGGCAGCGGTGGAAGACCGAAGTGCTCTCGGCCTCGCCCTCGGACCTCGGTGGGTTCAAGGAGGTCGTGCTCGAGGTCAAGGGCGCCGACGCGTACGGCCGACTCAAGCACGAGTCGGGCGTGCATCGCGTGCAGCGCGTGCCGGTGACCGAGTCCTCCGGCCGGATCCACACTTCGACCGCCACGGTGGCCGTCCTGCCCGAGGCCGAGGACGTCGACGTCGAGCTCCGATCCGAGGACCTCAAGATCGAGGTGTACCGCTCGTCCGGGCCGGGAGGCCAATCCGTGAACACCACGGACTCGGCCGTCCGGATCGTCCACCTTCCGAGTGGCATCAAGGTCGAGTGTCAGGAGGAGCGCTCGCAGCTGCAGAACCGCGAGAAGGCGATGCGGTACCTGCGCGCCAGGCTGCTCCGACGCGCCCAGGAGGAGGCCGCCGCCAAGGAGGCCGCCGCCCGTCGCTCCCAGGTCGGGACGGGGGAGCGCGCCGAGAAGATCCGCACGTACAACTTCCCGGAGAACAGGGTGACTGACCATCGCGTGAAGCTCACGAACCACCGGTTGCAGGACGTGCTGAACGGTGACCTGGACGCGTTCGTCGATGCGCTCCAGGCGGCCGAGCGCACCGAGCAGCTGTCCGCCGACGAGTGACGATGCGACCGGCGGACGTGCTGCGTCGTGCGACGGACTACCTCGCCCGGCACGGCGTCGAAAGCCCGCGCGCGACCGCCGAGATCCTGATGATGCACGTGCTCGGCACGGACCGGGTGGGCATGTACGCGCGCGACGAGGGGCTCGATGCTCGCGAGGCGCGGATGTTCGGACGCGCGATCTGCCAGCGGTGCACGGGAACGCCGGTGCAGCACCTGACCGGCGAACAGGCGTTCCGCAGGATCGTGGTGGAGGTGCGTCCCGGTGTGTTCGTCCCGAGACCGGAGACCGAGATCCTCGTCGAGCACGCCCTCGCGGCCGTCGAACGCGTCGAGGCGCCGCTGGTCGTCGACGTGGGAACCGGGACCGGGGCGGTCGCGCTCTCGCTCAAGGACGAGCGTCCCGACGCGCGCGTCTTCGCCACCGACCTGTCGCCCGAGGCGGTCGAGCTTGCGAGCGCGAATGCATCCCGCCTGGGCCTCGACGTGACGATCCTCGAGGGCGACGTGCTGGAGCCGCTACCGACCGAGCTCCGTGGCTGGGTCGACCTCGTCGTCGCGAACCCCCCGTACGTTCCCTCCGAGGAGGTCGACGATCTCCCAGAGGAGGTGCGGGCCGATCCGCGCATCGCACTCGCCGGGGACGCGCAGGTCTATCGACGTCTCGCCGCCGATGCGCTTCGGTGGCTGCGGGACGGCGGGATCCTGGCCGTGGAGATCGACGCTCGGCTCGGCGAGGACGTCGTTCGCATCCTCGCGCGCGGGTATGCCGACGTGACGATCGAGCCCGACCTCACCGGACGCGAACGCGTGGTGCTCGCTCGGGCGCCGTGACGCCGCAGGATGGTCCCGTCCAAGCCGCTGCGCACGCGGCTCGTGCCGGCAGGCTGATCGTGCTGCCGACCGATACTGTCTACGGGATCGGGACACGGCCGAACGATCCGCGAGCGACCGCCCGCTTGTTCGATGCGAAGGGACGTCCGCGCGATCTCGAGCTGCCGGTGCTGGTGCCCTCGACGGCCGCCGCTCGAGACATCGCCGTGTTCGACGAGCGCGCCGAGGCGCTCGCGCTGCGCTTCTGGGCGGGGCCACTCACGATCGTGCTGCGGCGGACCGAGGCGAGCCGCGCGTGGGAACTCGGTGGCGATCCGGGAACGATCGGGGTGCGGATGCCCCATCACCCGATGGCTCTCGCGGTCCTGGCGCTGACGGGCCCGCTGGCCGTCACGAGCGCGAACCGGAGCGGCGAGCCCACGCCCTCGACCTGCGAGGGAGTGGTCGGGGTGTTCGGCGACCTGGTCGAGATGTATCTGTGCGCCGACGAGCCGCTCGAGGGTTCGCCGTCGACCGTCGTGGACCTGTCGCAGGGCGAACCACGCATCGTCCGGCGCGGCACGATCGACCCGGAGACGGCCATCGCCGTCACCGTGGCGGACGGAGAGGACGAGCGGGCGTGACGACTGAGATCGACGATCACGTGGAGCCCTCGACGCTTCCGGGTCCGGCGGAAGCGTGGCGGAGCGACGTGCCGACGCCGCCGGCCACCGCCCGATACGCGGCCGAGTAGACTCGCCGCGCACATGGCCGGCATCCTCGTCGTCTGCACCGGGAACGTGTGCCGCTCGCCGATCGCCGAGGGCATGTTGCGCGCCGCGCTCACCGAACGCCTCGGGTCGGATGCGCCGCAGGTCCGCTCGGCGGGCACCATGGGGTGGGTTGGCTCGGCCGCCGACCCGAACTCGGTCCAGGCCGCCGTCGAGCTCGGCGTCGACCTGTCGGAGCACCGCGCGTCCGCGCTCGCGGCCGACGACGTTCGCGAGGCCGACCTGCTCCTGGGGATGGGCGCCGACCACGCCCATGCCGCGATCGAGCTCGATCCGGATGCACGGACGAAGACGTTCACGTTGACGGAGCTCGTCCGCCTGCTCGAGCGTCTCCCGCCGGCTGGCGCGGGAGATCCGGCACGCGTCGTGCGCGATCGCGTGGCGGCCGCGTCGGCGCTCCGGGCGCGCGAAGGGTCCGGCGATCGGTACGACGACGACGTCGTCGACCCCCTCGGGATGCCGCTCGAGACCTTCCGGTGGGTCGCGCGGGAGCTCGATGGGCTCTGTCGACGGCTCGTGGCCGGGCTGGTCGGGCCCGCCGAGCGCCGCGCGGCGACCGGCGCCGAGGGACGCGAGCGGTGAAGGTCGCGATGGGATGCGATCACGCCGGCTACGCGCTGAAGGAGGAGCTGAAGGCCTTTCTGTCGAGCGAGGGGCACGACGTCCTCGACGTCGGCACCGATTCGGAGCAGATGGTGGACTACCCTGCCTTCTGCGCGGCCGCGGCGCGCGCCGTGGCCGAGGGGCGCGCCGACCGAGCGATCGTGCTCGGCGGCTCGGGGCAGGGGGAGCAGATGGCGGCGAACAAGGTCGACGGGATCCGGGCTGCGCTCTGCAACGACCTCCACCTCGCAGAACTCTCGCGGCGTCACAACGACGCGAACGTGCTGGCGCTGGGTGGCCGGATCGTCGCGCCGGCGCTGGCGAAGGAGATCGTATCGCTGTGGCTGACCACGCCGTTCGACGGCGGGCGCCACGCCCGGCGGATCGAGCAGATCGCGAAGATCGAGCGAGGGGAGCGCTGAGATGACCGGCACGTCGAGCGGCTTCGTCGCGGACTGGGACGCGCTGCGCGAGACCGACCCGGAGGTCGCGGACGCGATCGC
>JBMDWR010000180.1:0-1507 GCA_048594645.1 Actinomycetota bacterium | reverse complement strand
GGGAAGAGAACGGTCCCGGCGGGCAGCTGGTCGCCGAAAGCGTCCGTGAACGGCGCCGTCGCGAGCTCGGCCGTGAGGCCGCCTACGAGCAGCGAGTTCAGCGTCCGCACCGCGGTTGCCGAGTCGAGCTCGAGGGCGAACGCCTTCGCGTTTCGCCGCCCGTCGACATCACCGCGCGGCGACCGGACCTTCCGGGTCAGCACCGTCTTGGGCTTGAACTTCATCGAGTCGGCGATCGTGACGACGTCCGCGCCCCAGAGCTCGCCGTGGCTCCACGCGCCGGGCGGTGCGTAGAGCACGCCGATCCGGTCGGAGACGTCGACGCCCGGTCCCAGCGAGGTGTCCGCGAGACCACGCAGCGCCTGGTTCATGAAGACGACGTACGAGCCCTTCTCGAGCTTCAGCGAGCCGACCTTGTACGTCTTCTGGACCCGCTCCAGCCGGATGCCGTTCTCGAGCAGCCAGCGGGCGAGTCGGCGTGCCTCGAGGTCGCTTCGCTGGCCCTCGCCGATCGGAATCACGTACGCCTTCGGGTACTCGTGCATCCAGTAGTTCTCTTCGTTCCGGAACTGCCTGGTGACGTCGGTCGGGTGGTCCGGGAAGCTCGAGAGCGGCGGCCGCGCCGCGTCGTTCACGCCACGCCGGTAGATCTCGAGCTGGTCGTGCATCAGCTCGACCCGGTTGTCCGTGTCATAAAGGAGCGTCGACCACGTGGTCACGTACTGCGTCCTGCGCGACCCGCGCCGGCCGATCCGCTCGTTGTCACTGACCGGCGGGCCGCACGGCGTCCGCGGCGGGCTGCTCCCGGGTACGGTCGACGTGCTGTTGCACATCTCGACGGTCGAGCCGTTCAGGCCGACGAGCTGTGAGTACATCGGGGTGTAGAAGGGACCCCAGTCGTCCCAGCTCTCGGCCCACTTGGGCCCGTAGTTCGTCGTGCCGTCGTCGCAGACGAGCGGGTCGCCCTCCGGGATGCTGGAGTCGGCGCACCAGTCGTTGATCGGCCGTGTGACGAGGAAGCCGTCGGCGTTCATGGCCGCCTCGTTCGCGTCGATCCGCGCCTGGTTCCACTTGAGCCACATGTCGTACTCGATCCCGGGGTTGTGGGGCTTCGTCGTCGCCTCGATCAGCGTCGGCGTGACGTAGCCGTGGAGATCGAGCGTCTCCGGCGGCAGCCACCTCTGCATCAGCGCGACCGAGCTGACCGTCTCCGGCTGCGACTGCGTCAGGAAGTCGCGGTTCAGGTCGAAGCCGTTCCCGTTCGCCCTCGCACCGGCGATCCGGCCGTCCGGGTTCTGGATCGGGTTCACGATCAGGATCGACTCGTCGAGGATCTGGTCGATTTCGGGATCGGTCCCGTACGGCGTCGTCGCGAGCCGCTCGATGATCTGCATGATCGCGTCGACGCCCTCGTATTCGTTGCCGTGGATCCCGGCCTGGACGTAGAGCGGGACCTTCACGTCGTCGCCGACGCGGTCGAGGATCTTCTGCGCCCGCTCGGGATCGT
>JBMDWR010000018.1:0-3961 GCA_048594645.1 Actinomycetota bacterium | reverse complement strand
GCGACGACCTTCCAGGCCAGGTCGGGCTCGCTGGAGGTGCCGTCGAGTGTCGACACCCAGATGGCGCTCGTGAGGACGTGCTGGTTCAGGCCCCACACGACGAGGCTGCCCGTCGACCGGTGCTGCCAGAGCAGATCCGGTTTCCAATCGCCATTGAAGTCCCCGACCGCCCGGATTTCCCAGTCGAGGTCCGCGAGCTGCGGCGGATCGGTCAGCGTCCATGAGAGTTGCGTGACACCCTGCATGTACCAGAGGACCACTTGCCCCGTGACCGTGTGCCGCCAGACCAGATCCGCCCATCCATCGCCGTTGAAGTCGCGTGCGGGCTGCAGGCTGCCGCCGTCGTCGTCCACGATGCGGCCGTTGGCGATCGACCGGGCGAGCGTGGCCCCCGACGCGTTCGACAGCACCACGGCGAAGGTCTCGTCCGGTTCATCGGTCGCGTCGCCGGTCGTCGCCACCGAGAGGCTGGCGCTGGTCGTGCCGGCCGGGATCGTCACGGTGCCGGACGTCGCCGTGTAATCCGCGGGCGCCGTGGCGGTGCGATCGGCGGTCACGTACGTGACCGTCACGGGTTGTCCGCTCGCGGCCGACAGCGTGAAGGTGAAGGTGACGAGGCCGGCGCCGCCGGTGCCTTCCTGCCCACTCGCGTTCGCGACGGTCAGCGTCGGCGCGTTTTCGCTGTCGTCGTCCTGGATCGTGATCGTCATGCCGGTCGGGCCGGCGAGTGTCGCCCCGTCCGCCCCGGAGAGCGCGAACGTGAAGCTCTCGTCTGCTTCGAAGGTGGGTGTCGGTCAGGATGGGAATGCTGATGGGTAGCGTGGCGCCACTGAGCGAGCCCGTGGGAAACGTGACCGTGCCGGTCGTCGTGGTGAAGTCGGCGCCCGGCGCCGCCGTGCCCGCCGCCGTGTCATACGCCACGGTGATCGGACAGGTCGTGGGATCGGGACGCGGGGTGGTCAGCGTGACGGATGCCGTCCAGCTGCCTGCCGCTTCCGGCACGCTCGCGGTCGCGGCCGTCACCGACACGGTCGGAGCGGTCACGGTCGCGCGGACCGCCCCGAGCAGACGGCCCGCGGCGTAGAGGCTGTCGCGGGTCCAGACGAGGCCCCCGCAGCCGGCCTGGTACTCGCTGAGCGGCACGCCGTCCGGCGACCGCGTCTCGTATACGTGGTGACCGCCGTTGACCGTCCGGGCGAGGCGGAGGCCGCCCGGGTCGTAGACGTAGTCCGCGGTCGCGGTCGGCGTCGTCGCCCGGCCGAGCAGGCCGTGCGCGGTATAGCTGTAGGTGCCGCGCGTGTCCGCGGTCAGCCGGCCGGCGGCGTCGTAGGTTGAACGTCTCCGGGTTCAGACCGGTCGTCGCCTCGAGGCGCTGCGTCGTCGGGTTGTAGACATAGCTGTGCGTCATGACGCCGCCGTGCTGCTCGTAGAGGCGATCGCCCGACGCGCTGTAGGCCCAGTCGCGGATCCCCCAGGGGCCCATCGCGGTCTGGAGGCGGCCGACCGCGTCGTACCCCTCAGCGCCCTGCAGACGATGCGCGATTACTTGAGCGATGTTCCGGGCATCACGGCCACGCAAGGGAATGCGGCTGCGCAAACCGTTAGCCGCTACGTTCGCCAGCGCGAGCAGGAGGTAGCCGCGCGGCACCGCGTGGCACGAGAGCGTCACTCGTGACGCCGTTCATTTGGCCGTTCGACTCATGCCAGTCGGAAGACTGAGTGGCGTGGATCGTTCGCGTGCTCAACGCGTCTACGAAGGCGATGATGCCGAAGCGCGGGCAACTGTGTCAGGAAACATCCGACGTGCCGCTGTCCCCGGTGGCCGGTCGGCTGTCGCAATAGACGACCGTTTTCTGACATGACACGTCCCTGAGTCGGCCGGCGTCGATCTCAATCGAGTGGATCTGGCACTTCAGTGAGCTATGGCCCGCAAGGCGTCCAGCGGACGACATGGGTGGTGCGCCACCTCTCGATGATGCGGGTTTGAGGGATGCGCTCTGGTGACTGCGAATCTGCGCACGACGATTCCCGGACTTAAGTGTCCGTCAAGATGATTCTCTTCGATCTTTCGTCGAAGTGATCCAAAGCACTTGGATTGTCTGGTGAGTAGATGCAGACAGTCAACTCTTTGGACAGGTCGGCGCTTGAGACATGATGATGTAGATCGACGGGACCATCCAACAGACTCTCGAGCGAATCTTTCAGTTCTGCTGCCTCTGCCGCAGTAAGATACACAATGACACTCCTGAGAGCCACATCGCCCTGCTGATCAAGTATACGCATTGGTTCCCTCTCGTACTATCTCCCACCGCCAGGGATATTCGGCGGGTAAATCGGGCCGGACTTGATCCACTTGCCGTTCGTTTGAAGCGCCTCGACATGTGAATGTGAACTGGCATGCGGATAAGTATGGTTAATATCAAAGCGCACTTTGCGTGTACCGTCACGCGAGATCGCAATAAGATCATTCCACACGTTGCGAATCGTCCATGCACCCGGGCCCAACCAGTCCTTGATTGCCGCCAGGGCCCTTAGTACTACTTTGTCAGATTCACGAATTCGCCCGGCAATCTGCGAGTGATCACTTTTGAGGTCATTGTACTTTTTTCAGGGTTCTGTTACGTTGCATCGCGGTGCTCGATCGCTCGGCGACAGCGTGGCTGCGACGATTGCTGACGTGGCTGGAGCAGTTCGAAGACTGCTTCGGTCGACAGAGTCAGCGTGGGGCCTTGCGTCGGTACGTCACCGGCTTGCTGAACGACAGTCGCCGGAAGTCGATGGAGGCGATGTGGGCGCGCCTGAGCGATCCAGGCACGTACCAAGCGTTTCAACACTTCATCACCGATGCGCCGTGGCACGCCGACGTGCTGTGGAAGCGCCTGCGCCACGTCGTGCCGGAACGCCGCGGCGTGCTGATTCTCGACGGCACGAGTTTCCCCAAACAAGGGACCGCTTCGGTCGGGGTCGCGCGGCAATACTGCGGCGCGCTCGGCAAGACGGCGAATTGTCAAGTGGCCGTGACGGTGGCCCTGTGGACCGGTGCTCGCGCCTGGTTCCTGGGCGCGCAGCTGTATCTGCCCGAGGCGTGGCTCACGCCGGCTCAGCGTACGCGCGCCCGGATCCCCGCGGGCGTGCAGTTTCAACCGAAATGGCAGCTCGCCTTGACGCTGTGGCGGCAGGTCCGCGCCGCGGGCTTCGAGATTACCGGCGTGGTCGGCGACGCCGAATTTGGCAACAACGCCACGCTGCGGCGGGCCCTGCATCGGGCGAAGCTGCCGTATGCGTTGGGCGTGGCGTCGGATCTGAAAGTGTTTGTCGGCACGCCCACACTCGTCGCCCCCGCGCCGCGGTCGGACACGGGGCGCCCGCGCACGCGCCGGGAGCTCGCCCCGAGGACGACCACGATCGAAGCCCGAGCCTGGGCGGCCACGCAGCCGCCGCGACATTGGCGCCTCGTCTCGTGGCGCAATGGGGCGAACCCGCCGTGGCGGGCGCGGTTCTGCGCGATCCGCGTGACGCCCGCACACGATTGGCGCGAACGACGCCTCGCCCCAGAAGTGTGGCTGCTCTGCGAGCGCGATCTCGGTCCCACGCCGCGCACGAAGTTCTACTTGGTGAACCTGCCGCCGACCGTCCCGCTGCGCACCTTGGTGCGGCTGGCCCATCAGCGCTGGGCGATCGAGCAGCAATATCAGGAACTCAAGGACGAGATCGGGCTGGATCATTTCGAAGGCCGCACCTTGCCGGGCTGGGAGCGCCATGTGGTCCTGACCGCGATCGCCTACAGCTTCCTGCAGAGCGAACGGTGTCGTCGTCGTCAGACGCATCTGACCCTGCCGGTGGTGCGTGCCGTGATGACCGATGTCCTCAGTGCACACTTTCTTATCACGCACCCCCATTACCTGGATTGGATGCTGAAGCTCAAAGACGTCGAACTACGAATCTGACAAAGTAGTACTAG
>JBMDWR010000179.1:0-2426 GCA_048594645.1 Actinomycetota bacterium | reverse complement strand
GCGACGACCGCCTCAGACGGCAGGCCGTCCGCGAGCAGCCAGTCCCGACCCGCCTCCGCCTCCGTCGAGACGTCGCCTTGGGCGCCGCCACCCAGCACCAGGATCGTCCCGGCTCGCCCCTCCTGGAACAACAGCTCAGCGTGACGGAGGCGGCCCTCGAAGACCGGCGACGGCCGACCGTTGTATTGCGCGGCGCCGAGGACCACGATGACGTCGACCCGGTCGATGCGGCGAGCGTCGTCCGTGTGCGCCGCGCGCCACACCGCGATCCCGGTTGCGAGGACGCCGATCGCGACAACGGCGATGGCCGCGGCGAGCGTGACCCCAACGGGATGACGCCGGATCGCCCCCACGGGCCGATGCTAGCAACGTCGGTCCGAACGTCCGGTAACGCTCCCAAGAGGTGGGGCTCCGTCGCGCGTCAGGTGGCCCGTATCCACACGTCGGCCGAAGCCGCCGTCGTCCACACGCTCGACAGGAACGGGGCGCCTACGCGACGCCTGCGCGTTCGAGCGCGGCGACGAACGCATCACGGCCGAACCCGTTGCCGAGCACGGCGCGTGGGTCGCAGCGATCGCCTTCTTCCCACGTCACGACCCACACGCGATGCGCCCCACCGGAGAGCCTGCCGATGCGCCCTCCGGCGAGCTCGAGCGTGCCGGCGCCGGGAAGCCCCTCCCCGAACTCTCCCGGGATACCGGCGAACGCGTGGAGCTCGCGGTCCTCGGCGTCGCGGAACCCGAGGCGGACCCCGACGCGGTCGGGGTACCGCTCCTCGAACGGCTCGAGGGGTTCGAAACCCTCCGGGGCATCGAAGCGCACCTCGCAGACCTCGCGGGCGGGGTTCGGAGCCGCGTGTGTGCCGCCTCCACCGCTGCAGGCGACGAGGCCGATCACGCCGGACACGAACGCGGCCGTGTTGATCAACCGCGTCACGGCAGCGACTCCGCCACCGGCCCGATCAGCGGCCCGGATCCGTCCGGGTTCGCCTCCTGTCCCAGACCGGCGTACAGGCCGCCGAGGCTGCGGACGCGTTCGGGGAGGAGCGTCACCGTGTGCCCGAACCCGGCGGCGAGCTCGAGGAACGCCTCGGCGCCCTCGTCCGTTCGGAAGGCACTCACGAGCGCGAAGTCACCGGGCTCGCCGACCTGCTGTTCGAAGCCCTGGAACTGTGCGACCGGGACCACGTAGAAGCCTTGGAGGTCGCCGAACGCCATCTGAGCGTTCGCCGCCTCGGCCTGTTCGCGCCTGGGGTACACACCACCCACCGCGACGACCAGCATCTCCCCGGCCCCCGTGTCGGGGGCGAGCGTCGGGCCGATCGGTGCGACCTGCGGGATGGGCGCCGGCGCCGTCCGAGCGGTGGCGGCCATCACGCCGACCGAGACGATCACCCCGACGACGAGACCTGCGACGATCGCGTACGAACGCTTCATCGTTCCCTCCACGTCAGTAGTCGGTCGCGTACTGGAAGTGCATGGGGTCGCAGAACGCGAGACCCCAGTACCACCCGTGGTTCTTCCAGATGGGCGCGTGGTGGCGGTTCACGGTCGAGGAGCACTTGCCCATGTACTCCTCCGCGGACGACACGTCGATCGCGATGCCGAACGCGTGCGTGCTCCACTCGCTACCTCCGCGCTTGGCCCGGCAGGCATATCCGTAGATGCCGTGCTCCACGTACGACTGGAGATGCTCGTTCTGGATGTGGCCGTAGACGTCGTTGTCGAGGTTCGTCGATCGCCCGCCCTTGTTCGAGACCATCGCGGTCGGATAGCCGCCGAGCTTTCGGTGGAACGGGAACGAGTACGTCACGCCGTTGTCGGCTGCCCGCCACCGCATCGAGACCGCTCGCGCCTGGTCGCCGCACGGCTGGCCGAAGCGGTTCACGATCTGCGTGTAACCGCTCGGACGCGACGGGTAGTTGTAATGGACGTCCCGCCAGCCGAGCCGTCCCCAATGGAACGCCGCGATCAGCGGCACGATCAACCCGAGCAGCGCGGCGATGCCGAGCGCACGGGTACCTCTCCGCGATCCTTCCTTCACGACCCACCTCCTCCTCGCGCTGAATCAGCGTTCGGGGGAGGCGGGAGAGAAGGCGAACGATACCGAACGTCCGTTCGAGATGCATCACCGGTTCGGGGGACCGAGCGCCAGACGAAGGACCATTTCCGACGCCCGCGCCAGGGCGCGGAGCGGGCGCCCGCCCTCAGGGCGTCGAAGCGAGGGCGCGTTCGAAGTCGCGGCGGGCTTCCTCCGCGGTCGACCACGCATGGAACACGAAGACATGGGAGCCCGTGTCGCCGTTCGTCCTCCGGTCCACCCACACCGTGTAGAGCCGATCGGGATGCTCCAGCTCCTCGAGCTCGGTCGGCGGGACCGATACGGGTTCCCCGTGCTCGTCGAGCAGCCGCACGCCGGTCACCTCG
>JBMDWR010000178.1:0-2922 GCA_048594645.1 Actinomycetota bacterium | reverse complement strand
GGCGGCGACTCGGGTCCGTCGAACATCCGCATGTCCACCACCTCGAGCGCTCCCCGCACGCCCGTGACGCGACGGATCACGCCGAGCGCGCGCTCCGCTCGACCGGATCGCGGAGCCGGCGTCACCCAGCCGTTCACGCAGTCAGGGGACGCCGCGCCGCGCGTCTCGGGCGGCACGTCGGGCAAGGCCGGAGGCGTCGGCGACACGGTCACGCCCGTCTCCCCGACGGGCGACAGGGACGGCGACGGTGTGGGTGCGTCGGAGCCGCCGTCGCCGGTGCACGCGGAGACGGCGGCAGTCAGGATCAAGGCGAGCGTCGCGAAGAGCGGTCCGTGTCGATGCATGTCAGAAAGGGGGGGCGGCGGCGCCAAGGATATCTCGCGGCCAACGCGGCGTTGCTTGGTACCGTGGGCGACCGTGCACAGCGCCCCCGGACCCGGGTACGAACGGTTCCACCACGACGAGTCGCCGCTGTTCTCGCGGCGCCGTTTCCTGCGAACGTCGGCGTTCGCGCTCGCCGGCGCCACCCTGTACGCCTGCACGGGCGGCAACCGCAAGACCCCCGTCGTGACGCCGAGCGCGACGGCGTCGGTCGTCGCCGCCGACACGCGATGGCCGATCAAGCGCGTGATCTACCTGATGATGGAGAACCGGAGCTTCGACAACCTGTTCGGCCGGTTCCCGGGGGCGAACGGCACGACCGTCGGCGTGAAGTTCGGCCAGGAGGTGCCGCTGGCTCCGTGTCCGCACTGGCTGCCGGGCGACATCCCGCACGACCGCGCCGCGCATCTGAACGACGTGAACGGCGGCGCGTACGACGGGTTCGGCAACGGGCAGTTCGGCGACCCGTGGGCGTACACGGTGTTCGACGAGGAGAAGATCCCCAACTACTACGCGTGGGCGCGTGACTACGTGCTCTGCGACAACTTCTTCGGCTCCGTGGGCGGTCCGTCGTACCCCAATCACTTCTTCTTCGTGGCGGGGCAGTCGGGTGGCGTGCTCGACAACCCGGAGAACATCGAGACACGCAAGCTCCAGGACGGCCGAACGTTCAAGAGCTGGGGATGCGACGCGGTCGGCGAGGACGTGTTCGTCCTCGTCAAGGACGAACAGGGCAACCTCACCAAGCACGACTCGTGCTTCACGTTCAAGACGGTGCCCGAACAGCTCGAGGAGGCGGGCATCGGGTGGGCGTACTACGCGGCCGAACCCGGCCAGCCCGGCTACTTCTGGAACGCGCTGAACGGGATCGCCGGCGTCTTCCACTCGGACCTGTGGCGCCCCGAGCGCATCCGCCCGGTGAACCGGCTGGTGCGGGACATCCGCGCGGGCACGCTCCCCGCCGTCACGTGGGTCACGCCGCGGTTCGAGCTCTCGGACCATCCGCCCGAGAGCACGTGCTTCGCGCAGAACTGGCTGACGGACGTGGTCAACGCGGTGATGGAGACCGAGGACTGGAACCACACGGCGCTGTTCCTCACATGGGACGAGTGGGGCGGCTTCTACGACCATGTCCCTCCGCCGGAGATCGACGACCTGGGGTTCGGCTTCCGGGTGCCGACGCTGGTCATCAGCCCGTACGCGAAGAAGGGGTACGTCGACGATGCGGAGGCGGAGTTCTCCACGCCGCTGCGGTTCGTCGCCGACAACTGGGGGCTGCCGTACCTCACCGAGCGGATCGAGCGGACGCACAACTTCGAGCACGTCTTTGCGTTCGATCGCAATCCGCGCACCGACGCGCAACCGCTCCGCAGGGTCGCGAACTGCTACGGCACGCCGTGGGAGTACCCGGGCGACGCCTACCCCGGCTGGCCCGAGGGGACCGAACCCGACCCGAGCCACTTCGTCTAACGAGCCGCCGGGACCGGCACCGCGACGCCGGTGAGCACCTCCCACGCCGAGCCGAGTCGCGCGGGATCGCGGTCCGGGATCGTCGGCGCCAGGAACCGGTTGCCGAGACCCCACGCGATGATCTCGGCGCCGTGCTCGTAGCCACGATCGTCCCACTCGACGTCCGTCTCGCTCCACGCCCGGAGGCGCCGCTGCTCCAGGAACCGCTCGCGCACCGCGTCCGTGACGTGCTGGTCGATCCACGCGTGCCCCATCTCGTGCAGGAGCGTGTCGCGCATCGTCTCGTTCATCAGGACGAGGCAGACGTCGACGCGGCCGGCAAGCTCGGAGCCGAGATGCCCGTAGCAGCTCGAGGTGTTCGGGTGGAAGTGCACCTCGACCGCCGGAGCGTCGAGGCCCGCCGCCTCGAACCGCTCCACCGCCCACCGGACGAGCTGAACGTGTTCGCGATCGGCCGCGACGACGTCGATCCCGGGCGTGACGGCGACGGACGCCGGCTCCGGCCCTCGATGCAGGCCGGGCGCCAGGACGCCCGCGGCAACCGCCACGGAGAGGATCGTCGTCGCCGTCTTCGGGCCCATGCGGGCACCGTCGGGGCGGCCGCATGAGGGTCGGTTGCAGGCCCTTGTAGGTCGCTTGAAGGAGGCGTCGGGCCAGCAGGGGCCTCAAGCGACCTTCAAGGTCCGTCGGGTAGGGTCCTCCGACATGCAGAACGGCAGGCCACAG
This sequence comes from Actinomycetota bacterium, assembly GCA_048594645.1. GTDB lineage: Bacteria > Actinomycetota > UBA4738 > UBA4738 > HRBIN12 > DASSJM01. Next base: position 345 of record JBMDWR010000178.1, on the reverse strand, counting down.
GCACGGATCGCGAGCCGGCGCCATCTTCCCAGCGGGGGCGATGGGGCGTACGTTCCGCGGATGCTCTTCCGGGTCCTTGGACCGCTCAGCGCGATCAGGGACGGGGACGGCGTCTCCCTGGGCGGCCCCAAGCAACGCGCCGTCCTGGCGCACCTGCTCGTGCGCGCCAACCAGCTCGTCCCGGCCGACGCGCTGATCGATCTAGTCTGGGGCGAGGAGCCGCCGGATGCTGCCCGGGGGACCCTGCACAGCTACATCTCCCACCTGCGCAAGGCGCTCGGCACGGAGCGGATCGAGAGCCGGGGGCGCGGATACGTCCTGCACGTCCTCCCGGAGGAGCTCGAC
>JBMDWR010000177.1:0-1926 GCA_048594645.1 Actinomycetota bacterium | reverse complement strand
GACGGTCCTCGGCGACGGCTCGAGCACGGTCTTCCCGATCACGCAGGCCGTGGCCGAGGAGTTCACGGCGTCCAACCCCGACGTGCAGATCTCGGTGGGGGTCTCGGGCACGGGCGGCGGGTTCGAGAAGTTCTGCGCGGGTGAGACCGACATCCAGGACGCGTCGCGGCAGATCGAGCAGGAAGAGGTCGATCTCTGCGAGGAGAACGGGGTCGAGTACGTGGAACTCCAGGTGGCGACGGATGGGCTCTCCGTCGTGGTGAACCCGGAGAACGACTTCGTGACCTGCCTGACGGTCGACCAGCTGAACGAGATCTGGAAGCCCGAGAGTGCGGTCGACAACTGGAGCGCCGTCGATCCAAGCTTCCCGGACCAGCCGCTCACCCTGTACGGCCCCGGGACCGATTCCGGCACGTTCGACTACTTCACCGACGTGATCAACGGTGAGGAGGGCGCCAGCCGCTCCGACTACACGGCGAGCGAGGACGACAACGTGCTGGTCCAGGGCGTCTCGGGCGACCCCAACGCGCTCGGGTACTTCGGCTACGCGTACGTCGTCCAGAACAGCGACAAGCTGAAGCTCGTCGCGGTAGACGGTGGGGACGGGTGCGTCGCTCCAGAACCCGCCACGATCAACGACGGCAGCTACGCCCCTCTGTCGCGCCCGCTGTTCGTCTACGTGAAGAGGGATTCGCTGGCCAAGCCCGAACTCGTCGCGTTCATGGACTTCTACATGGAGAACAGCCAGGCCCTGGTCGAAGACGTCGGCTACATCGACGTGGAGCCCGGCGCATACGAGGCCGAGGTGCAGGAGTGGGACGGCTTCAAGGGGTCCGCGTAGACACCTCACGCCCCATCTCCCTGACGAGGCGCAGCGCCCACCACGGTGAGCGTCTCATCCGGTGGACGCTGCTGGGGTGCGCGGTCGTCTCGGTCGCCACGACGTTCGGCATCATCGCTTCGCTCGTGTTCGAGACCGTCGAGTTCTTCCGGGCCGTCCCGCTGAGCGAGTTCCTCACCGGCACGTCGTGGGGTCCGACGTTCGAGCCCCCGACGTACGGCGTGCTGCCGCTGATCGCCGCGACCGTCCAGATCGCGCTGTACGGGACGCTGATCGCCGTGCCGCTCGGTCTCGGATCGGCGATCTTCCTCTCCGAGTACGCGACGACGCGTACGCGCAATGCGATCAAGCCGGTGCTCGAGGTCCTGGCGGGGATACCGACGGTCGTGTTCGGCTACTTCGGGCTGACGTTCCTCACCCCGACGATCCTGCAGCCCTTGGTCCCGGGAACGGGCATCTTCAACGCGCTCGGCGCGAGCATCATCATCGGCATCGCGATCACGCCCTTGGTCGCTTCGCTGTCCGAGGACGCGATGCGAGCGGTCCCGATCGGGTTGCGCGAGGCGGCCTACGGCATGGGCGCGATGCGGCGCACGGTGTCCCTTCGCATCGTGGTCCCCGCGGCGCTGTCCGGGATCATGGCGGGCACCATCCTCGCGCTGTCTCGCGCGATCGGCGAGACGATGATCGTGGCGATCATGGCGGGCCTGAATCCGAACCTGTCCCTCGACCCGCGACAGGGGATGGAGACGATGACGGCCTACATCGTGCAGATCTCGCTCGGCGACTCCCCGTACGGGAGCATCGAGTACCGGACGATCTTCGCGATCGGCACGACGTTGTTCCTGATGACGCTTCTGCTGAACGTCGCCTCGTTCCGGTTCGTCAAGCGGTTCCGGGAGCGCTACGAGTGAGCGCGGTCACCCTGAGCGAGCCGCCGAGCGCTCAGCTGGCGACCGGCAGACGGGCCGAGCGCTCGATGGGGGCGCTGGTGTTCCAGCTCGTGCTCCTGCTCTGCCTGCTTGTGGGACTTCTGACGCTGGTGGTCCTGTTGATCGAGGTCGTCCGCAAGGGGGCCGGCTCCC
>JBMDWR010000176.1:0-40029 GCA_048594645.1 Actinomycetota bacterium | reverse complement strand
TGGGATGCTCGCCAGACCGTTCGCACCGAGCTGCTGGCGCAGAACATCACCACGTCGGAGGACGCCGCGATCCCGAACGTACCCGTTCAGGACGGCGCGACGGCCCATGCGCAGGCCGAGATCATCGGCGTCCACGCCCTGGAGGCGACGGGGGGCGAGACCTACGCCGAGATGGGTCGTTTCCTCACGCCCGACGGCGGCAGCACCAGTGACGAGGCCGCAGCGCTGAAGGACAAGGAAGGCAACCCGGTTGCCAACCCGCTGCGAGAGGTGGCCTTCCAGGCTTCCGCCCTGCAGGCCAGCCTGCACATGTCGCACCTGGCATGGGACGTGTCGACCCTGGTCATCGGACTCGGCCTGATGATCGTCACGCTGGGAATCGTGATCGGCGGGATCGGCGTCGCGTTCAGCGGCGTGGCCGCGCCCGCCTTCGCGTGGCGCAGGGCGCCGCGTGCGGAGGCAGTGCCGGCCTGACAGGAGAGGGAGGCAACGGCGCCCGGCACAATGCCGGGCGCCGTTGCGCGTCCGGGCTCGTCCGTACCGGTGGGTGTTTGACCCGCGGCGGTGCATCGAACAGACTGAACACGTGTTCGATTCCTGCGTGCTGGGGGTTGACCCGGGCGTCTCCGCGATGGGCCTCGCCGCCTTGGCCAGAGGCGACCGGCGCCCGGAGCTGATCTTCGCGTCCACGGTCCGTACCCGCGCCGACGCGGCGAGCGCGGAGCGGCTCCGGATCCTGCACGCCGCCGTCGCCGACGCGATCTCGATGCATCGACCCGATTCGGTCGCGATCGAGCGGATCGCCTGGAACAAGAACCAGGTGAGCGCCATGGCGGTCGCGAGGGCCACGGGCGTGATCCTGCTCGCCGCCGCGCAGGTGGGCATCCCCGTCGAGGAGTACGGCTCGCTCGAGGTGAAGATGGCGGTCACGGGGCAGGGCAACGCCGAGAAGCGGCAGGTCCGGGACGCGCTCGAGCGGTTCCACGGACTGCGGGATCTGCCCGAAGAGCCAGACGCCGTCGACGCCGCGGCGGTGGCGCTCTGCCACCTGACGCAGTCGCGGCTGCGGAAGGCGGCGGCCCGGTGATCTCGTTCCTCGAAGGCGACGTCGCCGAGCGCACCGGCGGGCGTGTGGTCATCTCCGTCGGCGGCGTGGGCTACGAGATGCAGGTGCCGGCTTCCACGCTCTCGAGGCTGCCGCCGATCGGCCGGCCTGCGCGCGTGTACACGCGGATGGTCGTGCGCGACGACGCCATGACGCTGTTCGGCTTCACGACCGCCGACGAACGGGAGCTGTTCGACCTCCTCGTGAGCGTGACGGGCGTCGGCCCGAAGGTCGCCCTGTCCTTCCTGAGCGTCCTCTCGCCGGAGATGCTGCGGCGAGCCGTCGCGTCCGGTGACGTCGTCGCCCTCACGGCGGTACCGGGCGTCGGCAAGAAGGTGGCCCAGCGCGTGCTGCTCGACCTGAAGGACACGCTCGGCACCGACGACGTCGTCCTCGTCGACGGCGCGCTCGCTGATGTGCGGGAGGCGCTCCTCGCGCTGGGGCTGTCGCCGCAGGAGGCCGGCGAGGCGATGACCGGGCTCGCCTCGAACGGCGACGGCCGCGTCGAGGATCTACTGCGCGACGCGCTCCAGCGGGTCGGGCGTGGGTAGGGTGGTGCCCGAGGTGCCCGACGAGGTGCGCGTGGTCGATCCGAAGATGCCCGACGAACGCCGCACGGTCGATCCCGAGGTGCCCGAGGAGGAGCAGGAGTTCGACGCCGCGCTTCGTCCGAGGCGCATCGACGAGTTCGTCGGCCAACGCCGCATCAAGGAGCAGCTCGCCCTGCTGATTGACGGGGCACGGGCGCGCGGCGAGACGGTCGACCACCTGTTGTTCTCCGGTCCTCCCGGACTCGGCAAGACGACGCTCGCGGGCATCGTCTCCAACGAGCTCGGGGTGGGCTTTCAGCCGACGTCCGGCCCCGCGCTCGACCGGCCCGGCGACCTCGCGGCGATCCTTACCAACCTCGAGGAGGGCGACGTCCTGTTCGTCGACGAGATCCACCGGATGCCGCGACCGGTCGAGGAGGTCCTGTATCCGGCGCTCGAGGACTTCAAGCTCGACGTCGTGCTGGGCAAGGGGCCGAGCGCGAGGAGCATCCGGCTCGACCTGCCGAGGTTCACGCTCGTCGGCGCGACCACGCGTCCCGGCCGCATCACGCTCCCTCTGCGCGAGCGGTTCGGCTTCTCGCCTCGCCTGGACTACTACTCCTCCGAGGACCTGGCGGCGATCGTGCGCCGTTCGGCGGGGATCCTCGGCGTCGACGTCGAACAGGAGGGGGCGGACGAGATCGCACGGCGCTCCCGAGGCACGCCGCGGATCGCCAACAGGCTGCTGCGTCGCGTGCGCGACTTCGCGCAGGTACGGCACGACGGCGTGGTCTCGTCGTCGGTAGCACGGGCGGGTCTCGAGCTGTTCGAGGTGGACGAGGAGGGTCTGGACAAGCTCGACCTGGCGATCCTCGGCACGATCGTCGGCAAGTTCGGCGGGGGACCGGTGGGCCTGTCGACGCTCGCCGCCGCCGTCGGCGAGGAGACGGACACGATCGAGGACGTGGTCGAGCCCTACCTGCTCCAGCTCGGCCTGCTCCAACGAACCCCGCGGGGACGGGTCGCGACCGAGCGCGCGTACCGGCATCTCGGCGTCGCGGGGGAGGGCGTCCTTCCCCTGACGTAGGGCACCCTCACCGAGCGGTCGCGCGAGCGGTAGCCTGTATGCTGCCTCGTCACCCCGTAGGAGGCTCCTCGACCCATGGTGCTCACGATCCTCGCTCAGAACAACGAGACCGGCAGCTCGCTGATCGGCCTCGCGCTCCCGATCCTGATGATCGTGGGCTTCTACTTCCTCCTGATCCGCCCCCAGCGCAATCGACAGCGCGCCCAGCAGGCGCTCATCGCGTCCCTCGAGGTCGGGGACGACGTCATGACCACCGGCGGCATCTTCGGAACGATCGTCGAGATCGACGACGACGAGGGCACCGTGACCGTCGAGATCGCGCCCGGCACGCGGGTCCGGATGCTGAGACAGGGCATCAGCCAGCGCCTCGTCGATGAGGGCTACGACGGAGGCGACGCGACGGCCGACGAAGGGATCGATCGGGAGCCGTGAGCGTCGAACCGGCACCGGCCGAGGGTCTGTCGGAGCCGGCCGCGCCGGCCAGCGAGACCGAAGGCATCACGCTCGAGGTCGTCCAGAAGGACGAGGAGCTCTCGTCGTTCATCTCCGCGGCCGACCGCGTGATGGAGGGGCTGGGGTACACGGAGCACGGGTTCCGGCACGCCAACCTGACGGCGCGGATCGCGTTCAACGTCCTCACCCGTGCCGGGTTCGACACGCACACGGCCAACCTCGCGTGCGTCGCCGGGTACCTGCACGACGTCGGCAACATGATCAGCCGGTACGCGCACGGGCAGACGGGCGGCGTCCTCGTCTACCAGGCGTTGCGCGAGCGTGTTCCCGCGGCCGACCTCGCGCAGATCGTCTCGGCCGTCGCCAACCACGAGGAGGACAACGGGTACGCCGTCTCTCCCGTCTCGGCGGCCGTGATCTTGGCGGACAAGTCGGACGTGCATCGCAGCCGCGTCCGCAAGTCCGGCCAGATCGAGTTCGACATCCACGACCGGGTGAACTTCGCCGCCGAGCAGTCATTCCTGCGCGTGGACTCGGCAGCCAAGACCGTGAGCCTCGAGCTGACGATCGACACCCAGATCAGCCAGGTGATGGAGTACTTCGAGATCTTCCTGGGGCGGATGCAGCTCTGCCGGCTTGCGGCCGAGGTCCTGAACTGCAAGTTCAAGCTCCTTATCAACGGTCAGGAGCTCGCGTGATGCGCCCGGCGGCCGCCCGATGAGGAAGCGATCACGCGCCCTGTGGATATCGCTCCTGGTCGTGCTCGTGCTCGTGGCGGGCGGGGTCGCGCTCCTGGTGAGCGGCACGCGCCCGGTCCTGGGTCTCGACCTCAAGGGTGGCGTTTCGGTGATCCTGTCCGCGCCCGAGGGGACGCCGAGATCCGTCATGGACCGCGCGCTCGAGAACATCCGGGACCGGATCGACGCGTTCGGAACGGCCGAGCCACTGCTGTTCGTGACCGGGAACACGATCGAGGCCCAGATCCCCGGTCTGGCGCGCGGTTCGATCGAGGAACGTGCGAAGACCCAGTTCTGCATCGCGGACGCGGAGGGGAACGCGTACCCGTGCTTCGAGGACCGGGAGGCCGCGGCGACGGAGCTCGCCTCGGCGAGCGTCCGTCCGGTCGTCTCGTCGGCGTGCCTGTCCGGCGACCTCTTCGGTGAGGAGGGCCCCTGCTTCGGGAGCCAGGAGGAGGCCGACAGCGCGATCGAGGCGCTCCGCGTTCGCAAGCAGCAGCAACGGTTCTGCGTGGCGGGGACCGGGCTCCCGGAGGATCCGTGCTTCCCGAGCCGCGGCGAGGCCGACGCCGCGATCGAGGCGGTGGAGACCCAGGTGTCCCAGGACTTCTGCGTTCAGGGGAGCCAGGATCAGACGCTGTCGAGCGACCTCGGTCCGGCGTGCTTCCCCACGGAAGAGGAGGCGTCGGAGCTCCTGAGCGCCATGACGGTCCTGCGGTCGGACTCCCAGTTCTGCGTGGTGAGCTCGGCGGACAAGAACCTCGGCTGCTTCCTCGACCGCGAGTCGGCCGAGGCCAAGCTGCAGGAGACCGGCCAGGAGCGGCTGCTGCAGGTGATCGGCGAGACGGCTCGGCTCGAGCAGCGTGAGGTGCTTCAGGTCCTGACGCCGGCAGACCCGGCCTACGCGTCGACGCCGCTGACGTGCGCGACCGAGGCCGAGCGCGCGACGCAGGAGTGCTCGTTCGAGGCGCTGCGGGACCAGGACGTCGTATTCGCCGACCGAGCGGATCAGACGAGGTACAAGCTCGGTCCCGTCGAGATCACGGGCGAGGCGATCGACCGCGCGACCGCCGTCTACAACGCGGGCAGCCAGACGAGTGTCGGCCAGGGGTGGGAGATCCAGTTCGAGCTGACCGGCTCCGGCTCGGACACGTTCGGCGACGTCACCACCAGGCTCCAGGGCAGGCAGCTCGCGATCGTGGTGGACCGCGAGGTCATCTCGGCGCCCACCGTCCAGAACCCGATCACCGGCGGGACCGGCGTCATCACGGGCAGCTTCACGGAAAGGCGTGCGAAGGACCTCGCCACACAGTTGAACGCCGGTGCGCTCCCGGTCGAGCTGACGACGGAGCAGGTCCTGACCGTGAGCCCGACGCTCGGTGACGAGTCGCTCCAGCAGGGCCTGATCGCGGGGATCGCCGGGCTGGTGCTCCTCGCCCTCTACCTCCTCTTCTACTACCGGATCCTGGCGGTCGTCGCGTGGGTCGGCATGGTGATCTGGGCGCTGCTCGCGCTCGCGCTGATCGCGCTCGCGGGTCGCACGATCGGCTACAACCTCACGCTGGCCGGCGTCGCCGGACTCGTCATCTCTCTGGGCGTCACGGCGGACTCGTACATCGTGTTCTTCGAACGGCTGAAGGACGAGGTGCACGCCGGGCGGTCTCCGCGCTCGGCCGTGACGCCCGCGTTCAATCGTTCGTTCCGAACGATCGTCGCCGCGGACGTCGTGACGGCGCTCGCGGCGCTCGTCCTGTACGTGACGGCGATCTCGTCCGTGCGGGGATTCGCGCTGACGCTCGGCGTGTCCACGCTGCTCGACCTGTTCGTCGTGTACTTCTTCAAGCGACCGGCCGTGTCGCTCCTGGCGCGGAGCGATCGGATCGTCGATCTCCCCGTGATCGGCCTCAGGGCGGGGCTCGCCGCCAACCGCGAGGCGGCCGGACCGGAGCCGTCGCCGGCGATCGCCGGAGGATCGAAGTGAACCGGCATCGCGTCTTCGACACGTTCCGCGGGTTCCGTCACCCCGAGTTCCAGATCGTCCAGCGACGGCGATGGTGGTTCATGCTCTCCGGCGCCGTCCTCGCGATCTCGATCCTGGCCCTCGTCGTCCTGGGGCTCAACTACTCGATCGACTTCACGGGAGGCACCCTGATCGAGTACCGCCTGTCGTCCGACGTGAGCGTCGAGGAGGTTCGCGACCTCCTCGCGCAGGATCCGTTCGCTCGCGCGACGGCCGAGGTGCAGATCGTCGGCGGCGATCGCGTCTCGATCCGGACGTCCGCGCTGACCGATCTCACGACGTCGGAGCGCACACAGCTGTTCGACGCCTTGGCCGGCCAGGCCGGCATCCCTGCGGACGACATCAGCGCGCAGGTCGTCGGACCGACGTGGGGAGAGCAGATCTCGCGACAGGCGGTGATCGGGCTCGTGATCGTGCTGGCCGCGATCACCCTGTACATCACGCTCCGGTTCGAATGGAAGATGGCCATCGGCGCGATGGTTGCGATGGTGCACGACGTCCTCGTGACCGCCGGCGTCTACGCGCTCACGGGCCGCGAGGTCTCGCCCGCGACGGTCATCGCGATCCTGACGATCCTGGGCTTCTCCCTGTACGACACCGTCGTGATCTTCGACAAGGTCAAAGAGAACACCGACTCGACGGCGCTGCTCGGCAAGGACACCTACGAGGGCGTCGCCAACTTCTCGATGAACCAGGTGCTCATGCGCTCGGTGAACACCTCGTTGGTCGTGATCCTGCCGATCCTGTCGCTCCTGGTCTTCGGAGGCGACACGCTGAAAGACTTCGCGTTCGCGATGCTGATCGGCGTGCTGACGGGTGCCTACTCCTCGATCTTCATCGCGACGCCGATCCTCGTCGTCCTCAAGGAGCGTGAACCGCGCTACCGTCAGCTGCGTGCCCGCCTGGAAGGGCGGCCGGGGGAGCGCCGGCTCCGCGCGGTGCCGACGCCCGTCGCGGAGCGCGAACAGGAAGAGGGCGAACCCGCGGCCGTCGCGGCGGCGAGCGGGTCTCGCGCCGGCTCCCGCGGCACCGCACAACGAGGCCCGTCACGTCCGAAACCGAAGAGCAAGCGGCGCCCGCCCGCCAAGCGCCGGCGGAGGTGAGCCGTGGACCTGGATCAGATGAAGGCGCTCGTTCGGGACGTTCCCGACTTCCCGCAGGAAGGCGTCCTGTTCAAGGACATCACGCCGCTGCTCGCCGACGAGCTGGCGTTCTCGACCGTGATCGACCTGATCGTCGTCCACTTCGGACGCGGCAACGTCGACAAGGTGGTCGGCATCGAGGCGCGCGGGTTCATCCTCGCGTCGCCGGTCGCCTATCACTTCGGAGCCGGGTTCGTACCCGTCCGCAAGGTGGACAAGCTTCCGTGGCACACGGAGGCTGCCGAGTACGCGCTCGAATACGGGACCGCCACGCTCGAGATCCACAGGGACGGCGTGGCGGCGGGCGAGCGCGTGCTGATCGTGGATGACGTCCTCGCCACCGGAGGGACGGCCAGGGCCACGGCCGAGCTGGTCGAGCGGATCGGCGGCAAGGTCGTCGGCATCGCGTGCCTGATCGAGCTCGACTTCCTGAAGGGTCGAGAGAAGCTCGACGGCTACGACCTCTTCACGCTGCTGCGGTACTAGGTCGTCGCTCACATCCGCCGTGGTGGGCCGGTAGCGCACCGCCCCGCGTCGCCTCGGCGCACCCGGGAAGCGAACCGCATCCGTCGCGGCTAATGGGCCGAGCGCCGGCCACGGCTAGACTGCCTTCCACGGAGGTGCTCCGGTGGAGGGCGAACAGGTCAAGACGGAGCGGCGGAGCGGTCTGCTGGCGCGCCTGCGCCCGGGTGAGTCCGAGCCCCGGGAGGGCCTCGACGGGCTGCTGCGGACCGTCAAGGGATACAACGCCAAGGCCGACCTGAAGGAGATCGAGCGCGCCTATCGCTTCGCGGCCGAGCGCCACGAGGGTCAGACGCGCCTGTCGGGTGAGGCGTTCGTCGAGCATCCGCTGGCGGTCGCCCAGATCCTCGCGGATCTGGGTCTCGACACGACCACGCTCCAGGCGGCGCTCCTGCACGACACGGTCGAGGACACCGATGTGACGGTCGCCGAGCTCGATGCCGAGTTCGGTCCGGAGGTGGCCCGCATCGTCGACGGCCTCACCAAGCTCGACGCTCTCTCGTTCCGCAGCCGCGAGCAGGAGCAGGCCGAGAACGTCCGCAAGATGATCGTCGCGATGGCCGGCGACATCCGCGTGCTCCTGATCAAGCTCGCCGATCGCCTGCACAACATGCGAACGCTGTCCGCGCTGCCTCCGGACAAGCAGCGGCGGATCGCCACGGCGACGCTGGAGATCTACGCGCCGCTCGCCCACCGCCTCGGCGTCCAGCAGATCAAGTGGGAGCTCGAGGACCTCTCGTTCAAGACGCTGCACCCCGGGCCGTACCGAGAGATCGCGAGCCTGGTCGAGAAGCGCCGCGGTGAACGCCAGCAGTACGTCGAGACCGTCCTGGAGGCCGCGCGCACGCGCCTGCGGGAGGCGGGCGTCAAGGCGGAGGTGGACGGACGCTCCAAGCACCTGTACTCGATCTACGAGAAGATGGTGATCGGCGGCAAGGAGTTCAACGAGATCTACGATCTCGCCGGCATCCGCATCCTCGTGGGATCGGTCCGCGACGTCTACGCGGCACTCGGAGCCGTCCATTCGCTCTGGAAGCCGGTGCCGGGCCGCTTCAAGGACTACGTCGCGATGCCCAAGTCGAACATGTACCAGTCGCTGCACACCACGGTCGTCGGGCCACAGGGCCGGCCGCTCGAGGTGCAGATCCGCACCAAGGACATGCACCGGACCGCCGAGTTCGGGATCGCGGCGCACTGGCGGTACAAGGAAGGACGCGACGGCAGGAAAGCGAAGGAGGCCGCCGACCTCGCGTGGTTGGGGCAGATGCTCGAGTGGCTGAAGGACATGGCCGACCCGCGCGAGTTCATGGAAGGCCTGAAGATCGACCTGTACGGCGGCCAGGTCTTCTGCTTCACGCCGAAGGGCGACGTGATGAACCTTCCGGCGGGCGCGACGCCGGTGGACTTCGCGTACGCGATCCACACCGAGGTCGGGCACCGGACGATCGGCGCCAAGGTGAACGGCAGGCTCGTGCCACTCGACTACGAGCTTCGAACCGGCGATACGGTCGACATCCTCACTTCGAAGGCGCACGGCGAGGGCCCCTCGCAGGACTGGCTGCGCTGGGTCAAGACGCCGCGCGCCCGCAACAAGATCCGCCAGTGGTTCAGTCGCGAACGCCGTTCGGACGCGATGGAGGAGGGGCGCGAGCAGCTCCAGAGGCTGATGCGCAAACAGAACGTCCCGTTCAAGCGGCTCGCGACGGAGGACGCGCTCGAGCGGCTCGCCGACGAGATGAAGTTCCCGAACCTCGAGTCGCTCTACGTCGCCGTCGGCGAGGGTCAGGTCTCCCCGCAGTCCGTCGTCGCGCGGCTCGCCCGGAGCATGCAAGGGACCCTCGAAGAAGACGTCACGGAGGTACCGCTCGCCCGCCCGGTGCACCTCGGACAGCCGAGCGCCGCCGACGTGACGTCGGGCGTCGTGGTGCCCGGGTCCGAGGACGTCTGGGTCCGGCTGGCGCGGTGCTGCACGCCGGTCCCGGGTGACGACATCCTCGGCTTCGTCACGCGGGGACAGGGCGTCTCGGTGCACCGGACGGACTGCCCGAACGCGAAGTCGCTCGTCTCGCAACCCGAGCGGCTGATCGACGTTTCCTGGCGCGCGGGCAAGCCGACCTCGTTCGTCGTCGCGATCCAGGTGGAGGCGCTGGACCGCACGAGGCTGCTGTCCGACGTCGCGACGGTCCTGTCGGACCACCACGTGAACATCCTGTCCGCGACGTCGGCCGTCGGGCGTGACCGGACGACGATGCTGCGATTCACGTTCGAGCTCGCGGACATCACCCACCTCGCCGAGATCCTGGGCGCGGTCAAGAAGGTCGAGAACGTCTACGACGCGTTCCGCGTCGTCCCTCGGTGAGGGTCCTCCTCCAGCGGGTCTCGCGCGCGTCCGTCACCGTCGGCGATGAGCTCGTGTCCGAGATCGGACCGGGGTTCCTGCTGCTGGTGGGGGTCGGGAAGGACGACGCGTTCGGCGAGTACGACCGCCTGGCAGAGAAGGTCTTCCACCTTCGCGTGTTCGAGGACGAGGGGGGGAAGATGAACCGCTCGCTCTCAGACGTGGGAGGCGAGATCCTCGTCGTGCCGCAGTTCACGCTGTACGGCGACGTGCGAAGGGGCAGAAGGCCCTCCTGGGATGGGGCCGCGCCCCCGGATGTGGCGCACGACCGCGTCGAGGCGTTCGCCAAGGCGCTCGAGGCGCGCGGCGCCATCGTCCGACGGGGCGCGTTCCGCCAGCACATGCGCGTCGAGCTCGTGAACGATGGGCCCGTGACGCTCTGGATCGACGCGGCGGCGCTCTGACGCGCCGACCTTCGTCCCGCCCTGGCCGGGCCCTGTGGCCGGTCGCATCATCGCGCAACTGCCGTACACACGTGGGAGGGCGCTCGTAGGGGCGCCGGTCAGGGTCTTGGCTCGGCGCGTGACCAGGCATGGGTCATGGTTCGGCGCGTGACCGGGCATGGAGGGAGGGTTCGTCGTGTCCGTCATCACCGACAGGCCGGCTCCGGCCGAGGAGGCCCGGCCGTCCGAGCTCCGTCGGCCCGCTTCGAGACGATCGTGGGTAGACGCAGGCGTCGTGGTCGCGTTCGCGCTGGTCGGTGTCCACGCGGTCCTGGCGTGGGCCCTGTGGCCGTCGGGGGACCCGTCGCTCGCGGCCCGAGCCGCCCGACTCGCCGGCGTGGTCGCGATCGCCGGCGTCGTCGCGTTCGTCTGGTGGCGCCCAGGGTGGGATCGAACGCGGGCGGCCGTCTGCCTCGCCGTGGGCGTCGTCGCGGTGATCCCCGGCGTGGCCGTCTCGCTGCTCTCGTTCGAGGGCCTGCGTTTCCTGGCGGTGGTCGGGGTCGCGTCGCTCGCTGCATCGCTGTTCCTGATCGGCGTCGGATGGGTCCGGCTGTTCGGGCGCCGGCCGTGGTGGCGTCCGGTCCTGGCGCTCGCCGCCTCGATCGTCGTCCTGTGGTTCGGTGTCGTGCCGATCGCGATGGGCGTGTACGCGACGAACCCCGGGCGGGCCGAAGCGGGGCCGAGGACGCCGACCGACGTAGGACTCGCGTTCGAGGACGTCCGGATCGCGACGGCGGAGGATCTCCGTCTCGCGGCGTGGTACGTCCCATCCACCAACGGAGCGACGATCGTGCTCCTGCACGGTTCGGGCTCGACCCGGGACGACATGCTCGATCATGCGGACGTGCTCGGTCGCCACGGCTTCGGTCTGTTGATCGTCGATGCTCGCGGCCACGGCGCCAGCACCGGTGAGGCGATGGACCTGGGGTGGGGCGGCGAGGACGACATCGTCGCCGCGATCGACTACCTGGTCGGTCGCCCGGACGTCGACGCCGACCGCATCGCGCTTGTCGGTGCCTCGATGGGAGGCGAGCAGGCGATCACCGCCGCGGCGAAGGACCCGCGCGTGGCGGCGGTCGTGTCGGATGGGGCGAGCCTTCGCACGTTCGGCGACGCGTCCGCCCATCCCGAGATCGTGGGCGGGTGGCTCGGTCTCCCCGGCGCGTGGCTCACGATGACCACGGCCGATCTGCTGTCCGATCCCGTGCCACCGATCCCGCTCACGGATGCGGTCGCGAAGATCGGGGATACGCCGGTCCTGCTGATCGCCGGAGCCGAGCATCAGGAGGCGGTCGCGAATCCGCTCTACGCGGACGAGGGGGGTCCCAACGTGCAGCTCTGGGAGCTCCCCGACGCCGCGCACATCTCGGGCGTTCGCACGCATCGGGCCGAGTACGAGGAGCGGCTCATCGGGTTCCTCGAAAGAGCGCTGGACATAGAGGCCGGCCGCGGATGACCGGTCGCGTTGGAGGTGCTCCCGTTGACGAAGGAGGTGTCGTGATGAGGCTCACCTGGAGGGACGGGATCGAGACGATCCTGTTCGCGGCCGTGGTGCTCGTGGCCGTAGCGACGATCCAGGCATGGGGATGGCCGCTGCTCGGCAGCTACCGTTCGGCGGCGCTCGTGGTGTTCGCGATCGGCGCCGTGATGTGCCCGCTCAGTGGCTCGGCGGCGAGCACGATCTCGGCGAAGCAGAACCCGTACATCGCGCTCGCGACGGTGCTGGGGGTCGCATCCCTCGTCATGGCGATCGTCGTGCTCTTCACTGCCAGCGAGGCGTGGTTCGTCGCGCTCGCCGCCACGATCGGCGCGCTCTGGTTGGTGACGACGTTCCGCCACCTGGTTCAGGGCCCCGCCGGACCCCAGATCGGCCGCCCGGTCGCCGCGAGCTGAGCACGATCGACGCGCGTCCTTGCGTCGCACGCCGTGTCGGGCGGGCGGGGTAGGCTCCTGCCATGCGAGGCGACCGGGTCGAGATCGTCGTGGACTCCGGCGCCGGTGTGCTGACGTACGAGATCGAGGCGACCAGGGCGGGGCGTCGGGTCGAGGTGACGACCTCTCGAGGGGTCATCGAGGTCTCGGAGGTCACGAGGAACGGTGAACCGGTACGGACCGGCCGGTTCATGGCGGACCGCGTCGTGGCGCTCGTCGAACACCCGGCGCCGCCGCCGGTGCGCCGCGGGCGCCGCGCGTCTCGCGATCAGATGACCTTCTGAGCGCTGTCTCGGCCGAGCGCGCGGCGGGCGTACGGGCCTCGCTGGATACACTCTGCTCCCTATGTACCTGGACGTCTTCTCAGACAACTCGCTCGAGACGAACTGCTGGTTGATCGGTGCCGACGGGTCGGACGAGGCGGTCGTCGTCGATCCCGGTTTCGCCGCCGGACGCGTCCGCGCGCTACTCGAGATGAGCGGGCGGCGACCCGTGGCCGTCCTCGCGACGCACGGTCACTTCGACCACATCGGTGCGGCCGCCGAGTTCTGCGGCGACGATCATCCCTTCTACATCCACGAGGCAGACGCGATGGCGCTCGGTGACCCCGAGGCGTGGGGGGCGGGGTTCGGCACGCCGCCGGTCCCGGTGAAGGACGTTCGGAGCGTGGTGGACGGCGACTCGTTGACGTTCGCCGGGTGCGCGATCGACGTGATCCACACGCCGGGCCACACGCCCGGAAGCGTCTGCTACCGGACCGACGGCCGGGTGCTGGCCGGGGACCTCGTGTTCGCTGGCTCGATCGGGCGCAGTGACTTCCCGAACTCCTCGCCGACGGACATGGAGCGGAGCCTCCGCCGGTTCCTGGAGCTCCCTGACGACCTCGACGTCTTGCCCGGGCACGGACCGCGGACCACCGTTGAACGCGAGCGGGCACGCAACCCGTTCCTGTGGGAGTTCTGAGCGTGAGGCTCTGAACGTGGAGCTTCGGCCGCCGCGAGGCACGGACGACCTCCTGCCGCCCGATGCGGAGACGATGCTTGCCCTGTACGACGCCTCGCATCGAACGGCGCGCGTGTTCGGCTACCGCTACGTGGAGACGCCGACGTTCGAGCACACCGAGCTGTTCGCCAGGACGTCCGGCGAGACCTCCGACGTCGTCACCAAGGAGATGTACACGTTCGAGGACAAGGGCGGCCGCTCGCTCACGCTGCGTCCCGAGCAGACCGCGAGCGTCGTTCGCGCGTACCTGGCGAACGCGCACCGGCTCCCGACGCCGTTCAAGGGGTACTACGTCTCATCGCAGTTCCGTCACGGCCGCCCGCAGGCGGGCCGTCTTCGGGAGTTCCGGCAGTTCGGCATCGAGATCATCGGCGTCTCCGACGCTGCCGCCGACGTGGAGGTCGTCGTCGTCGGCGACCGGTTCCTTCGCGGCCGCGGTCTGCGAGACGCGGAGCTGCGCATCAACTCGATCGGCGACCCGCGGTGCCGCCCCGCGTACCGCGAGAAGCTGATCGCGTACCTCGAGCCGCATCAGGACGAGCTGGACGAGGACTGCCGGACGCGCCTGCGCTCGAACCCGCTCCGCGTCTTCGACTGCAAGGTCGACGGGCAGACGCTCCTGGTACTCGGCGCGCCCACGATCTCGGACAACCTGTGCCAGGCGTGCGCCGAGCACTTCGCGGAGGTGCGGAACGGCCTCGACGACGCCGGTGTCGTGTTCGAGCACGACCCTCGGCTGGTACGCGGCCTCGACTACTACACGCGGACGGCGTTCGAGTTCGTCGCCGGAACGCTGTCGGAGGCACAGGGCACGGTCTGCGGTGGCGGGCGCTACGACGGGCTCGCGGAGGTGCTCGGCGGTCCGCACACGCCGGGTGTGGGGTTCGCGTTGGGGCTCGACCGCCTCATGCTCGCCCTCCCCGAGGAGGACGGCGCGGGGTCCGAAGGTCACGTCCTCGCGTGCTTCGTGGTGGCGCTCGGGGCCGAGGCGTCCAGGGCGGGGGCTCGCCTGCTTCGCGATCTGCGCGACGCAGGCATCCCCGCCTCGAACGCGCTGGAGCACCGGCCGCTGAAGGCGCAGCTGAAGATGGCCGACCGCTCGGGGGCCACGTACGCCGCGATCCTCGGTGAGCGCGAGGCGGCGGCCGGCACGGCGACGCTTCGGCGCCTCTCGGACGGGGAGCAGAACGAGATCGCGCTGGCCGATGTGGTGAACTGGCTGTCCCGGACGGACTGGTCTGCGGAGCGGCGACCCTGAGGTGATGCGCGACATGCGAACGGCGATGCGCACCCACACGTGCGGCGAGCTTCGAGCCGAACATGCGGGTGCGTCCGTCGCGCTGTGCGGCTGGGTGTGGCGTGAGCGCGACCACGGAGGCGTCACGTTCGTCGACCTCCGCGACCGGGAAGGGCTCGTGCAGCTGGTGTTCCACCCGGACGATGCGCCCGCGGCGTATGCCGCCGTGCAGAAGATCGGCTCCGAGTCCGTCGTCCGAGTCGTCGGCGAGGTGCGCCAGCGTCCCGCCGGGACGGTCAACGCCGACGTGGCAACCGGCGAGATCGAGGTCGCCGTCTCCGAGATCGAGGTCCTGTCTGAGGCCGACACGCCGCCGTTCGTGATCGAGGACCGGATCGAGGCGTCCGAGGAGCTCCGGCTCAGGTACCGCTACCTCGATCTGCGGAGGCCGGAGATGACCAGGGTGCTCGCGCTCCGGCATGCGATCAACCGGATCATCCGCGAGGAGATGGAGGCGCGCGGCTTCGTCGAGGTCGAGACGCCGTTCCTCGGACGGAGCACGCCCGAAGGCGCCCGCGACTTCCTCGTTCCGGCGCGGCTGTGGCCGGGGACGTTCTACGCCCTGCCGCAGTCCCCGCAGCAGCTGAAGCAGCTCCTGATGGTCGCGGGACAGGACCGCTACTACCAGATCGCGCGCTGCCTGCGCGACGAGCAGCCCCGGGCCGACCGCTCGTTCGAGTTCACGCAGCTCGACGTCGAGATGTCGTTCGTCGACGAGGAGGACGTGTTCGGCGTGATCGAACCGCTGTACGCGCGGATCGTCCGCGAGCTCCAGGGCGTCGATGTGCCGACGCCGTTCCCGCGGCTCACGCACGCCGAGATGCTCTCGCGGTTCGGCAGCGACAAGCCGGATCTCCGCTACGGGTTGGAGCTCGTCGACCTCGGCGACGTTTTCCGCAAGACCGGCTTCCGCGCGTTCGTCTCGGCGCTGGCCGACGGGGGTCTCGTCAAAGGCTTCGCCGCGCCCGGTGGGGCGGAGCTCTCGCGACGGGAGCTCGACGACCTCGTCCAGGTGGCGAGGTCCCGCGGTGCCGCGGGGCTCGTGTGGCTGGCGGTCGACGAGGGAGGCGTCCGCTCGCCGGTCGAGAAGTACCTGTCCGACGAAGAGGTCCGGGGGGTGCTCGGTACGACAGGCGTCTCCCCGGGTGACCTCGTCCTCATCGTCGCCGACAAGCCCGATCGCGCCAACGTCGCCCTCGACGGCCTTCGCCGCCACGTCGCCGAGCGCCTGTCGCTGATCCGGCAAGGTGAGTGGAGGTTCTGCTGGCTGGTCGAGCCCCCGCTGTTCGAGTGGAGCGAGGAGGAGGCGAAGTGGGTGTCGGCGCACCACCCGTTCACGTCGCCGGCCTCGGACGACCTGAACCCCGAGACCGCGACGTCGCGCGGCTACGACCTGGTGCTGAACGGCTACGAGGTCGGCGGCGGCAGCATCCGGATCCACCGCCCGGAGGTGCAGCACCGCGTGTTCGAGATCCTGGGGCTCACCGAGGCGGAGATCCAGGAGAAGTTCGGACACATGCTCTCCGCATTCCGCTTCGGCGTGCCGCCCCACGGCGGCATCGCGATGGGCATCGACCGGATGGTGATGCTGATGGCAGGCAAGGACACGATCCGCGACGTGACGGCGTTCCCCAAGGCGCAGTCCGGCGCCGACCTGCTCACGGGCGCCCCCGCGCACGCGACCGAGGAGCAGCTGCGTGAGCTGGGGATCCAGGTGTCAGCGGGGCCCGAGACCGAGGAGACCGAACGCGATGGATGAGCTGAGACCGTCCGACCACGAGATGCTTACCGGGGCCAACTACGCCACGTTCGTGACGGTGAACGCCGACGGGTCGCCGCACGCGACGATCACGTGGGTGGACGCGGCCGACGGCAACGTCCTGATCAACACGGCGAAGGGACGCGTGAAGCACCAGAACTGCGCTCGGAACCCCCGCGTCGCGATCACGGTGATGAAGGGCGGCGATGCGTACGACTGGATCTCGATCACCGGCACGGTGCTCGGGTTCGAGGAGGGTGAGCGCGCCGAACGGCACATCGACGAGCTCTCGCACCGGTACGACGGGCACGGCTACACGTTCACGCCCGGACAGGTCCGCGAGATCCTGACGATCCGCCCGGACCGGATCATCCGGTACCGGGACTGAGCCGCCGTGACCGACGTCCCCCTCGCGGCGCGGATGCGGCCCCGGACGTTCGACGAGTTCGTCGGGCAGACGCACCTGATCGGGCCGGGCAAGGCGCTCACGCAGCTCCTCGAAGGCGGGCATCTGCCCTCCTTGGTGCTGTGGGGACCGGCCGGAACCGGCAAGACGACGCTCGCCTACCTGTTGGCCGACGCCGTCGGAGCACAGCTCGTGCAGCTCTCGGCGGTCTCGTCCGGCGTCGCGGACGCCCGGAAGGTGATCGAGCAGGCGAAGGGCGGGCTGTTCCGGACGGTGCTGTTCGTGGACGAGGTGCACCGGTGGTCGAAGGCGCAGCAGGACGTCCTGCTGCCGGCGGTCGAGGAGGGAACCGTCACGCTGATCGGCGCCACGACGGAGAACCCCTATTTCTCCCTGGTCACGCCGCTGCTCTCCAGGTGCATCCTCCTGCGACTCGAGCCCTTGTCCGCCGAGGAGGTACGCGAGGTGCTCGAGCGTGCTCGCACCGACGAGGATCGTGGGCTCGGCAAGCAGAGCGTCGAGGTCGCGGACGAGGCAGTGGACCATCTGATCGAGGTCGCCGGCGGCGATGCTCGCGTCGCGCTCACCGGCCTGGAGGCTGCGGTCCTGGCCGTGCGCTCGGCGGGCGAGGACACGGTGTCGTTGGATCGAGCGGCGGACGCGGTCCAGAAGAAGGCCGTCGTGTACGACCGCCAGGGGGACGCGCACTACGACGTCATCTCGGCGTTCATCAAGAGCATCCGCGGCTCGGACCCGGACGCGGCGCTGTTCTGGCTGGCGAGGATGATCGAGGCCGGGGAGGACCCGAGGTACATCGCTCGACGCATGGTGGTGCACGCGAGCGAGGACATCGGCCTCGCGGACCCGAGGGCCCTGCTGGTCGCCGTCGCCGCCGCGCACGCAGTCGAGTACGTCGGTCTACCCGAGGCGAGGCTCAACCTCGCCGAAGCCGCCATCTACCTGGCGCGGGCTCCGAAATCCAACAGCGTGCTCACCGCGCTCGGCCGTGCCACCGAAGACGCGCTCTCGGCCGACCCGGTGCCGCTCCACCTGAAGGAGCCCTCCGGCCACCCCGGCCTCAAGAAGCTCGGGTTCGGCAAGGAATACAAGTACCCGCACGACTTCCCGGGCCATCGCGTCGAGCAGGCGTACCTGCCCCCGCGGTTCTCGGGCAAGCGGTACTACGAGCCGTCGGGCGAGGGCGAGGAGACCGAGGAGGGGAACGGCACCCCGCCGTGACCGCCGAGGACGCTGGCCGCAGCGGCCTCGGTATGATGCGCGAGCGCCGGCCCCATACCGAACGGACGGGAAGGAGATCGCCACGATGGCCGTGATCGCCGCGCTCGAGGGAGGAGACGTCGCGCTGATCGTCCTGTCCGCGTTCTGGGGCTTGCTGGTGCTGTTCCTGTGCATCGTGCTGGTCAACACGTTCCGCGTCCTGGAGAGCACGAAGATGCTGATCGATACGATGCGCGAGGAGACGATCCCGCTGCTGCGCGAAGTGAAGGGTTCGGTCGAGCGCACCAACCGCGAGCTGGATCGGGTCGACGGCATGCTCGAGGCGACCGGCGAGATCGTCGGTCGCGTTCGGCGCATCTCGGGGCTCGTCGAGGAAGTGGTCTCGAACCCGCTCGTCAAGCTCATCTCGCTCGGCGCCGGCATGCGCAAGGCGGCGACGCGGTTCGGCGGGAGGCGAGGCGCGGCGTGAGGCGGGCGTTCTGGGTGGCTCTCGGCTTGGGCGCGGGAGTCGCCGGTGCGATCATCGGGACGAGGTTCCTTCGCCGGCAAGCAGAGAAGATGGCGCCCTCCCACCTCGCTCGCGAAGCGCGTGGCGGGATGATGGATCTCGCGAAGCTCTTCTCGGAATCGCTCGCCGAGGGACGCCGCGCGATGCAGGACAAGGAAGAGGAGCTGCGTTCGCGGCCGTCGTAGCGTCGCGGGAGCGCCCGGAACCTCCGACCCCCCGAGCTGCGTATCTCCCGGTGTGATGCGGCGAGCAGCGATGCTGATGCTGATCTGCGCGGCGGGGATCTCCTGCGGATCGGCGCCCTCGCTCGTCGGGATGGAGTCCATGATGCGACCCAGCACCTCGCCGATGGCGAGCTCCGAACGCGTCACGCTCCGAGGGTCCTTCGTCAAGCTCATCGACTTCCCGTGTCACCGGAGCGATCCGTACGTCGGCAACGAGACCGTCACGTTCGTGGGAAGCGACGGGAGCCGAACGACGATCGTCACCGGGAGCGCCAACTGGATCGGGCTGCCCGCCGACCCGCCGGAATCACCTCTGGGCCGATGTCGGCAGGCGGCGCGCTATGAGGTCGTGCTCCCGATCGCCGATCGGTACGTCGTGTCTATCAACGATCGGAAGCTGGCGCCCGTCAGCCTCGCCGAGCTCGAGCGTGAGGGCCTGAGGCACACCTTCCACCTTCCCTCCTGAGCCTCTGAGGCGGGCTCGCCGGAGGCCGCGGCTACACTGTGCCGCCATGGACGGCGACCGCATCCGCGAGACGTTCCTGCGCTTCTTCGAGCAGCGGGAGCACCGCCGTGTGCCTTCGTCGTCGCTGATCCCGCCCCCGGATTCGGGCCTGCTGCTCACCAACGCCGGGATGAATCAGTTCATCCCGTACTTCCTCGGCCATGCGCCGGCGCCGTTCCCGCGCGCCACCACCGTTCAGAAGTGCTTCCGTGCGCTCGACATCGACAACGTGGGGCACACCGCCAGGCACCTGACGATGTTCGAGATGCTCGGCAACTTCTCGTTCGGCGACTACTTCAAGCGTGAGGCCGTCGCCTGGGCGTTCGAGCTCATCACCGAGGAGTTCGGCATCGATCCCGAGCGACTCTGGGTCACCGTCTACGAGGACGACTCCGAGGCCGTGACCGCGTGGGACGCCGTCGGGCTCCCGCACGGGCGGATGGTGCCGAGGGGGAAGTTCGACGAGCACGGCGAACTCGCCAATTACTGGTTCACGCACGCGGCCGGTCCGGGCGGCCCGTGCTCCGAGATCTTCGTCGACCGTGGTCCGGCCTACGGGCCCGAAGGCGGACCCGACATCGACGAGGAGCGGTTCATGGAGATCTGGAACCTCGTCTTCATCCAGGACGAGGTCGACGCTGAGGCCAACGTCCTCGCCGAGCTTCCCGCGAAGAACATCGACACGGGCTCGAGCCTGGAGCGGGTCGCCACGATCCTGCAAGGGGTGGACAACGTCTTCGAGACGGACCTGTTCCGGCCGCTGCTGGAGGTCGCCGAGTCGCTGTCCGGCAAGACGCACGGCCACGACGAGCGCTCGGACGTCTCGCTGAAGGTCATCGCCGAGCACGGCCGCGCCACGACGTTCCTGATCGCGGATGGCGTCCAGCCGTCGAACGAGGGTCGCGGATACGTCCTTCGGCGGATGCTGCGGCGTGTGGTCTCGCACGCCAGACGCCTCGGGATCGAGCGACACGTGATGCCGGCCTTGGTGGAGCGCACCGTCGAGATGTTCGGTCACGCCTACCCCGAGCTCGTCGACAACCGCGCGTACGTCGAGCAGGTGGCGAGCTCGGAGGAGGCGAGGTTCGCCGGCACGCTCCGCCAGGGCATGACGCTGTTCGAGACGGAGGCGGGCAGGGCGTCCGGAGGCCGCTTGCCCGGCGACGTGGTGTTCAAGCTGCACGATACGTTCGGCTTCCCCAAGGAGCTCACGGAGGAGCTGGCGGCGGACGCGGGGCTCGAGGTCGACGCCGAGGCGTTCGAGGGGCTGATGGCGGCGCAGCGGGAACGCGCCAAGCGCTCTGCGAAGAAGGTGCGCGCCGAGGAGGAGCTCGCGAGCATAGCCTCCGAGGCCGGGAGGACGGAGTTCGTCGGTTACCAGGGTCTGGCCTCCGATGCCCGTCTGATCGCACTCCTGGATGCGGGCGGCCGGGCGGACGTCGTCGAGGAGGGCGACGAGGTGCGGTTCGTGCTCGACCGGACGCCGTTCTACGCCGAGTCCGGAGGGCAGATCGGCGACCAGGGCGTCGTCCGCGGGCCGTCCGGCCTGATCCGTGTGACCGACGCGCGGTTCGGACCCGGCGACGTGATCGTGCACACGGGGAAGGTGGAGACGGGCGAGATCCGCGCGGGCGAGGACGTCTACGGCGAGGTCGACCGAGGAAGGCGTGAGGCGACCGCCCGTGCCCACACCGCGACACACGTCGTGCACTGGACCCTGCGTCACGTCCTGGGCGATCACGCTCGGCAGGCGGGCTCGCTGGTCGCGCCGGGCAGGTTGCGGTTCGACTTCCCGCATCACTCCGCGGTCTCGCGCGACGTGCTGGCGCAGGCCGAGGAGGTCGCCAACGAGCGCCTCGCCGAGGACGGTCAGGTCACGATCTACGAGACGACGATGGAGGAGGCCAAGAACCAGGGCGCGATCGCGCTGTTCGGCGAGAAGTACGGCGACTTCGTCCGCGTCGTCGAGGTGGGCGACTACTCGATCGAGCTCTGCGGTGGCACGCATGTCCACCACACCGGGGAGATCGCGCTCGTGCGGATCCTGCACGAGGCGTCGATCGGCGCGGGCATGCGCCGCGTCGAGGCGCTTGTCGGTCCCGATGCCCTCCGCGAGATCAACGTGGAGCGCGACGTTCTGCGGGCCGTCGCCGAGACGCTCGGCACGGACCCCAAGGGCGCCGTGGAGCGAGCCAAGCACTACGTCGAGCGCGTGAATCAGCTCGAGGCCGACCTGGCCGAACGCTCCAAGCAGGAGATGCGCCAGCGCGGCGACGAGATCGCGGCGACCGCCCGCGTCGTGGCGGGAGCGCGGCTCGTCACGGCCGTCCACGATGCGGATGCGGACGAGCTCCGGTCGTTCGCGCGCGATCTGGCGAACCGGCTCGAGAACGGCGAGGGCGCCGCGGTCGTGCTCGGGACGGGTCGCGGGGGCAAGGCCCTCCTGGTCGCCGCGGCCTCGAAGAACCTGCAGGCGCGCGGTGTCACGGCGCCCGAGCTGCTGGAGCCGGCCGCTCGGATCGTCGGGGGCGGCAGGGGCGGCAAGCCCGGGCTCGCGATCTCGGGGGGGCCGAACGGCGATGCCTACCTCGAGGCGCTCGACGCGGTCGAACCCCGCCTGAAGGAGCTCCTGCAGGCCGGTGGATAAGCCGGGGCGGGTCCTCGGGCTCGATCTCGGGAACGCGAGGATCGGCGTGGCGATCTCGGACGACGAGCGCAGGATCGCGGTGCCGCTCGGCACCGTTCGGACGGGGGCGCCGGCCGACGTCAAGGCCATCGCGCAGCTCGTCGCCGAACACGACGTCACGCTCGTCGTGGTGGGACATCCGCTGCGGCTCTCGGGCGAGGCGGGGGAGCGCGCCGCGCATGCCGAGCGCTTCGCCGGCGCCCTGGAGGCGTTCCTCGGCGTGCCGGTCGTCCTCCAGGACGAGCGACTGTCGACGCTCGAGGCCGAACGCATTCTCCGCCAGGCCGGCGCGGACGGTCGCGAGCGAAGACGAGCGGTCGATCGGTCGGCAGCGACGGTGATCCTCCAGGCGTGGCTGGATGCCGCCGCCGGAGGTGCTTCTCACTCGGGCGGCTGACGAAGGCGGTCGGCGGAAACTCGGACCCAGACGGCTATGCTGCCGTGCCGATGCAGGATGCCCCCCCGAAGGACGACGTCGTCCGCCCCGAACACGGCCCGAGGCGCCGCACGCACTGGGGGCTGTGGGTCGGCGTGGTGCTGGTGCTCGTGCTCGCCGGGTTCGGCGTCGCCGGCATCCGCTACTACCGGTGGTGCGAGGCAGCCGGCGGGCCCCGCGAGCCGCTGACGTTCGATATCGCGCGAGGTCAGAGCGGTTCGGAGATCGTCGACGCGCTCCACGAACGGGGCGTCCTTCGATGCGGCCTCGTCTCGAAGTGGCTGCTTCGTCGGAGCGGGCTCGCGGACCGGTTCCGGGCCGGATCGTTCGAGCTCACCACGAACATGACGCCCGACGCCGCGTTCGAGACCCTCACCACGCCGCCGGAGCCGGTTCCGACCGTGCGGCTCACGATCCCGGAGGGCTACCGCATCACGCAGATCGCCGAACGCGTCGAGGATGCGCTGGGCATCCCGGCGCGCACGTTCATCAGGGCCGTGGACGACGGGGACTGGTCGTTGCCGCCCTACCTGCCCGAGCATGCCGACAGCATCGAGGGCTTCCTGTTCCCGGAGACCTACTTCATGAAGAAGCAGAGTGACTCGGAGGCCGTCATCGAGCGCCTGCTCGATCAGTTCGCGGCGGAGGCCGAAGAGCTCCCGTGGGCCAACGCACAGGCGCTCGGGGTGACGCCGTACGAGGCGGTGGTCATCGCATCGATGATCGAGGAGGAGGCGGCCCTCGAGGAGGAGCGCCCGCTGATCGCCGGCGTCATCTACAACCGCCTGCGGATCGGCATGACGCTCGGGATCGACGCGACGCTGCTCTACGACGATCCGACGCCGGACGGCCAGCTGAGCTTCTCGGACCTCGAGTTCGATAGCCCGTACAACACGCGGATCCACGCGGGACTGCCGCCGACGCCCATCGCCAGTCCTGGCCGCGCGTCGCTCGAGGCGGCGTTAAACCCTGCCGAGACCGAGTTCCTCTTCTACGTGCTGTGCGGGGCGGACGGCCACCACGAGTTCGGCAAGACCGACGCCGAGCACGAGGCGAATCGCGCCAGGTGCGATGAGTGAGGTTCCGAGCCACCCCGCGCGCCTGCGCGGGACCACGCGGCTCGTCGGCGTCATGGGCTGGCCCGTCGAGCACAGCCTTTCGCCGGTGATCCACAACTCGGCGTTCATCGCGCTCGGGCTGGACTGGGTCTACGTCCCGCTGCCGGTGACGCCGGCTCACGTCCTCGAGGCCATCACGGGCCTCCCGGCGCTCGGGTTCGCGGGGGCCAACGTCACGATGCCGCACAAGACCGCCTGCGCCGAGCTGATCACGGAGCTCTCGGAGGACGCACGGCTCCTGCGAGCCGTCAACACGATCGTCGTCGATGCCGACGGCGTCTCGGGACACAACACCGACGCCGTTGGGTTCGAACGGTTCCTCTCGTCGGACGTGGGTTTCGATCCCGCCGGTCGGTCGGCGCTGCTGTTCGGGGCCGGCGGCGCGGCCCGAGCGTGCGCGCTCGCCCTCGTGCGCGGCGGTCTCGCCACCCTCGTGGTCGCCGCCCGCGACCCCTCTCGAACGAACGACCTACGGGCCAGCCTGGATGGCTTCGGGACCGCGGTGAGCGTGACGGCGTTCGATGCGGTCGACGGGGCGAACGGCTCCCAAACCGACCTGATCGTGAACGCCACTCCGCTCGGACGGGACGGCACGTCGCTGCCGCTCCCGGCGCTCGGGCCGGGCATGGTGGCCGTGGACCTCCTCTACGTACCGGCCACGACGCCGATGCAGGCGGCCGTCCGAGCGGCCGGCGGCTCGGCGTTCGGTGGCCTCGGGCTGCTGCTGCAACAGGCGGCGATCTCGTTCGAGATGTGGACGGGCCAGTCGGCGCCGCTGCCGGTGATGTCGGCGGCCGCCCTCGGCGAGCTCGCCGAGCCGGGACCTTCGGCCGAGGGCTAGCGTCCCGGTCGCGCCGAACGGGGCACAAGCGCCTCGGCCTCCGGAGCGTCCCTCAAGCGGGTTGCTGCGGCACCCGATGGTGTCTGCGGGAGGTCGCCCGTACTTGGAAGACTTCAACGCGCTCGCGTCCGGCGTCGGCGACGTCCGCGGCTGCCGGATCTTGTCCAGGGACGGCCTCGTGCTCGGCTCGCATCCCGAGCGGGCCGAGGGGCGCGTGACGCTCGCGTGGCTTCGGTTCGCGGCGATCGGTGATCCCGAGCGCGACTTCGGCCAGTTCGCGGGTCGTCTCCTTGGCTGGGCGCGTGCGGTAGCGTTCGGCCGCTCATCATGTCGACGACCGACATCGTGCTGCGCCTGGTGGTGGCCGCGCCGCTTGGGCTGGCGTTCGGCAGCTTCCTGACGATGGCGGTCCGCCGCGTGCCGGAAGGGGGCTCCGTCGTCCATCCGCGCTCCCGGTGCCCGTCCTGCGGTACGCAGCTCCGAGCGGTCGACAACGTCCCGGTGCTGTCGTGGTTGGCGCTGCGTGGACGGTGCCGCGCCTGCGGCGTTCGGATCCCCGTGATGTACCCGTTGATCGAGCTCGCGTCCGGGGGCTTGTTCGCGGCGGTCGCTCTCACCTACGAGGACGTGTGGCAGGCGATCCTCCTCGGTCCGTTCCTGGGCCTGATGGTGGCGCTGTCGGTCATCGACATCCGCCACAAACGCATCCCGAACGCCCTCGTCTACCCCGCGCTCCTCCTGTCGGGGGGCCTCGTGTTGGTCGGCGAGCTGGCCGGCGACCACCTCGACGTCTGGGGTGCCCTGATCGGCTTCCTCGCCTACGGCGTCGGCCTGCTCGTCGTCGCGCTGATCGCCCCCGCGGGCATGGGCATGGGCGATGTGAAGCTCGCCGGCCTGATCGGCCTCGTGCTGGGCGGCGTCGCGCTCGAGCTCGTCGCGGTCGCGGCGGGTCTCGGGATCGCGTTCGGGGGAGTGGGGGCCATGGTCGCCCTCGCCTTCGGAGCCGGCCGCAAGACCCGTCTCCCGTACGGACCGTTCATGGCGGCAGGCGCCGGCATCGCCGTCTTCTTCGGCCAGGGCATCGTCGACGGCTACCTGCGGCTGATCACCTGACGGCACCGCTTCAGCAGGCGTCACGCTCTGTTACTGATGTTCCTTGTGAGGCTCAGGATAATTACATACATGTGATTTAGCCTATCGTGCCGAAAGTGTCACATGGGAGGATTGACGATGGATGTTGCTGTTGTTATGGTTCGAGTTCCACGGACATGGTGAGGCGGATGTGGCAGATGTTGCACGTGAGCGAGATGTGGGAGTTGTGTTAGATGAGCAAGCGTCGCCCGTTCGTAGGTGATCGCCTCCTCACCGTCGCCGAGGTCGCCGCGACGATGCGCGTCTCGAACATGACGGTGTACCGGCTGATCAAGAGCGGCGAGCTCGCGGCGCTGCGCGTCGGGAAGAACTACCGGATCCGGGAGTCGGATGTGGACGGGTACCTCTCGGAGCGGTCCGTGCATGTGGAGGGCGCCTGATGGCGAGGACGATGATCGGCGTCGACGTCGGATCCACGGCTGTTCGCGTCGCCGAGGTGGCGCTGGGCGACGTGCCGGTCGTGATCCGGGCCGCCCAGGTTCCCCTCGCGCCCGGTCTCGTGGAGGCGGGCGAGATCCGCGAGCCCGGTCCGGTCGCCGACGCCCTGCGCGAGCTCTGGACGAGGTCGGGCATCAAGACTCGCCAGGTGCAGCTGGGCGTCGGGAACCAGCGTGTCGTCGTCCGAGAGGTCGCGTTGCCCTGGCTGCCCGAGAAGGAGCTCCGCGAGACGCTGGCGTTCCAGGTTGGGGAGTTCATCCCGATGGCGACCGACGAGGCGATCCTGGACTTCGATGTTCTCGGCGAGCTCGACCAGGGCGGCCGGCGCATGCAGCGGATCCTCCTCGTGGCCGCCCACAAGGCGATGGTCAACGCTCTGGTGGAGGCCGCGCTCGCCGCCAAGCTCGACCCCGCCGGCATCGACCTTGCGCCGTTCGCCGTCGTTCGGGCGGTCGGAACCGGCGACGATTCTCTGGACCTCGATCACGTCGGCGACGAGGCCGTCGTCGACATCGGTGCGCAGGTGACCTCGATCTGCGTCCATCACCGAGGGGTCACGCGGTTCGTCCGGATGCTGCCCTCCGGCGGCCGGGACGTCACCCTGGCCGTGGCCTCCGGCCTCGGCGTCGAAGACGAGGTCGCCGAGCGGTTGAAGCGCGGGGAGCAGGTGACGGAGGACGGCCACGATCCCGACCCCGCGGAGGTCCGCCGCCTCGCGCTCTCGCGTGCCGCCAGCTTCGTCGACGAGGTGCGGTCCTCGCTCGGGTTCTACGCGGCGCAGATGCCCAACGCGCAGATCGGTCGCGTCCTGGTCGTGGGCGGCGGCTCACGGCTGGAAGGGCTCCTCGAGCTGCTCCAGGAGCGCCTCCCCGTTCCCGTCGACCGCGGACGCCTGTTCGACCACGCGAAGTCGGAGCTCGACCTGTCGGCCGAGGCCGCGGCGGAGGCCGAGGCGGTGCTCTCGGTCGCGGTGGGGCTCGCGATCCCGGCTCGGAGGCACGTGTGAGCCAGGTCAACCTCCTTCCCCCCGAGCTACGCGAACAGCAGGCCGTCCGGCGCACGACGTCGCTCGTCGTGGCCGCCGGGCTCGCCGCCATCGCGCTGATCGGGATCTTCTACTTCCTCCAGATGCAGCGACTGGCGGAGCGACGTTCGGACCTCGAGGCCCAGCAGAGCCGCAACGCCCAGCTCGAGAGCCAGATCCAGGCGCTCGAGGGGTTCGCCGACCTCCAGACGGAGCTCGCGGCCAGGCAGGAGCTCGTCTCGACGATCTTCGTCAACGAGGTGTCGTGGTCGAGCGCCTTGCTCGACGTCTCGCGCGTGATCCCGGACGCCTCGTACCTGACGAACCTGACGGGCCAGATCACCGCGGCCGCGACGGCGGTGCCGGGCGAGCCCCCGGTCGAGCCGACGATCGGTCCGCCGGAGACGACGCTGATCGGCAGCATGAGCTTCGCCGGCGTAGCCAACCAGACCGAGACGATCGCGACGTGGATCGACCGGCTCGAGCAGGTGCAGGGCTGGGTGAACGCGTGGGTGAACAGCGCTCAGGAAGACTCGCCCTTCTCGAGGATCTACACGTTCTCCAACGGGCTCGACCTGACGCTGGAGGCGGCGACCGCCCGCGGGCAGGGGGAGGTCTTGCCGTGAACAGGCGCGAGCCCCTGATCGCCGGCGCGATCGCGTTGCTCGTGGCCCTGCTCGCGGTGTTCCTCCTCGTGCTGCCCAAGATGGGTGAGGTGAGCGAGACGCAGGATCAACTCGAGGCGGCCGAGGATCAGGAGACCACCCTGGCGGCCCGACTCAACTCCCTCCAGGACGCCCAGGCGGCCGCGCCGGAGACGCAGCAGGAGATCGCCGCGCTCGAGGCCCAGGTTCCGACGACGGCGGACCTGCCGACGCTGTTCCGGCTCATCCAGAGCGCCGCGGACCGAGCGGCCGTCGACTTCTTCTCGTTCACGCCGGGCGCACCGGTGGCGGACCCGACGTCTCGCTACTCGACGATCGCGTCGCAGATCACGGTGACCGGCGGGTACTTCGCCCTCGATGAGTTCCTGTTCTCTCTGGAGACGCTGCAACGAGCGGCCAAGGTCACGACGCTTGCGATCACGCCGGCGGTGGCCGGCGGGGAGCCGGGGACGGCCACGTCGACGAGCTCGCTCCAGATGCGGATCACCGTCGAGTTCTACACGACCGACACCAGCGCCGGTCCGGGTTCGATCCCCGGCCCGACCGAGGGTGTCACGACAGGAGACTGACGATGGAGCTCACCCCCCGAGACAAGCGGATCCTTCAGATCGCAGGGGTCGTTCTGCTCCTTCTGCTGATCGTGTACCTCTTCGTGCTGCGGCCGGACGACGGCGGCGATCTCGCTCAGCTGGGTCCCACCGGAACGACGGACGCCACCGTCGCTCCGACGATCTCGCCGAGCCTCACGCCGTCGCCTACGCCCCGCGAGACGCTGCCGCCCGTGTCGCTCGCCGGATCCCGGGATCCGTTCTCGATCCCGCCGGGTCTCGAGCTCACGGGCGGCGGCGTCAGCCCCGGAACCGAGCCGGGCGTCACGACGACGGTCCCGCCGCCGGTCGGCACGACCACGATCGCGCCGCCGCCGCCGGCTACGACGACGTTCGCGCCGCCGCCCACGACGGCGACCGCGACGACCACGGTCTCAACGCCACCACCACCACCGCCGCCGGACGAGCGTCCGGACGACAAGATCCTGATCGGTGGTCACAACGTGAAGCTGATCTCGGTCGCCGCGAGCGGCGACAGCCTGGACGTGCGGGTGGACGGGAGGGTGTACACGGTCGAGCCCGGCGCGACGTTCGACGACAACTTCAAGCTCGTGCGCATCGATGGCAGGTGCGGGAGGTTCCTGTTCGGCGATCAGAGCTTCGAGCTCTGCAAGGCGTGAGCGTTCGGGGCACCCGGACGTCGTGAGTTCGGCGACGGATGAGGGGAGCGCAGCCGTGATCACCGGTGCCGCGCACGGGGGAAGCGGCCGCCGGTCCGAGAGGGCGGTCCCGTTCGACGGGGCCGCCCTCCGTCCACCCGCGCGCGTCCCGCTGGCGGA
This sequence comes from Actinomycetota bacterium, assembly GCA_048594645.1. GTDB lineage: Bacteria > Actinomycetota > UBA4738 > UBA4738 > HRBIN12 > DASSJM01. The sequence continues at coordinate 10,973 of JBMDWR010000176.1, read as the reverse complement.
GCGTTCCGCCCGTGCGGTCCGAGCGACTGGTCGGCCCTCGGAAAGGCGTCTCCTATCATGAACGCGATGTTGCGCCTGCTCACGGCCGGTGAATCGCACGGGAAGGCGCTGGTTGGCGTGCTGGAGGGGATGCCCGCCGCCGTGCCGATCTCGCCGAAGGAGATCGCCGGCGAGCTCGCCAGGCGGCGCCAGGGGTACGGGCGGAGCGGGCGGCAGAAGATCGAAGCCGACCGGTTCGAGATCCTCACCGGCGTCCGGCACGGCCGAACGCTCGGGAGCCCGATCGCGCTCACGATCGAGAACGCCGAGTGGGAGGCCAAGTACCAGGGGCTGATGTCCGTCGAGGGTGAGCCGGATCCGGCGGAACGCCTGACGAGGCCACGTCCGGGTCACGCGGACCTCGCGGGGGTGCTGAAGTACGGGTTCGACGACGTGCGGAACGTGTTCGAGCGCGCCAGCGCCCGCGAGACCGTCGCCCGCGTCGCGATGGGCGTGTTCTGCAAGGCGCTGCTCGCCGAGCTCGGGGTATCGATCGTGTCCCACGTGGTGCGGATCGGGACGGTAGCCGTTCGGTCGCGCCGGGTGCCGCGCCCCGAGGACCTCGAGGCGGTGGACGCCTCGCCGGTGCGGTGTTTCGACCGGGCCGCATCGGAACGGATGGTCGCCGAGATCGACCGCGTCAGGATGGCTCGCGACTCGGTCGGGGGCGTCTTCGAGGTGGTGGCGTACGGATGCCCGCCCGGGCTGGGCTCGCACGTGCACTTCGACCGCAAGCTCGACGCGCGCATCGCATCGGTCCTGATGAGCATCCAGTCGGTCAAGGGCGTCGAGGTCGGGGACGGGTTCGCCTCGGCGTCGCGTCCCGGATCGCGCACGCACGACGAGATCGTGCCGGGGCCTGGCGGATTGCGTCGCACGAGCGCGCGATCCGGAGGCATCGAGGGCGGGATGAGCACGGGGCAGCCGATCCGGGTGCGGGCGGCGATGAAGCCATTCTCCACCGTCCCGCGACCGCTCTCGACGGTCGATCTCGCCACGGGGCGCTCGGACGTCGCGATCACGCAACGCACCGACGTCTGCGCCGTTCCGGCCGGCGGCGTGGTGGGGGAGGCGGCCGTCGCGTTCGTCCTGGCCGGCGCCGTGTTGGAGAAGTTCGGCGGCGACTCGCTGCCGGAGACCCGGCGCAACCTCGACGCGTTCGTGGCCGGGCTGCCGTGACGGCCGCGAGGAACCCATGATCGTCTATCTCGTAGGGATGCCGGGCTCCGGCAAGTCGACCGTGGGTCCCGAGCTCGCCCGGCGCCTCGGCGTGCCGTTCATCGAGCTCGACGAGGAGGTCGAGCGCGCCGCCGGCTCGTCCGTGCGGGAGATCTTCGAACGCGAGGGCGAGGCTCGCTTCCGGGAGCTGGAGGCGGCCGCGCTCGTCGAGGTCGCGTCGCAAGACCCGTCGGTCGTCTCGTGCGGCGGCGGAGTCGTGCTCGAGCCCGCCAACCGCGTCACGCTGCGCGCGACCGGGGAGGTGGTGTTCCTGTCGGTCCCGCTCGACGTGCTGCGGGGGCGGATCGCCCCGTCGACCGACCGCCCGCTGATCCGCACCGAGGGCGACCTCGAACGGCTCTCGCGCGAGCGCGAGGCCCTTTACCGGGAGTTCGCCGCCCATGTCGTCGACGCGAGCGGCCCGGCCGAGGAGGTCGCTGCCGCGATCGAGGAGGAGCTGCTGCGGTGGAGCGCGTGACGGTCTCGGTCCGCGAACGTTCGTACACCGTCTCGATCGGCCACGACCTGCTCGGCTCGGCGGCCGAACACCTCCCCCCGTTCCCGGCCGCGGGCCGCGCCTTCGTCGTGGCCGACGGCGCGGTCGCCGACCGGTACCTAGGGTCGCTCGCCGCCGGATTCGAGGGTTCGGGTCTGGGCGTGGTGCATCTCCCGGTGCCCGAAGGCGAGGAGGCCAAGTCCCTCCCGGTCATGAGCGCGCTCCAGCGTCAGCTCGCGACCCAGCGCGCGCACCGGGGCGACCCCATCGTCGCGCTCGGCGGCGGAGCGGTCGGCGACCTCGCCGGCTTCGTCGCGGCCACGTACATGCGGGGTGTGCCGTTCGTGCAGGTTCCGACGACGCTCACGGCACAGGTCGACGCGGCGATCGGCGGCAAGACGGCCGTGAACCTGCCGGAGGGCAAGAACCTGGTCGGTGCGTTCCATCAACCGGTTGCCGTGGTGGCCGATGTGCGGACGCTCGCCACGCTCCCGGAACGACCGTTCCGCAGCGGTCTGGCGGAGGTGGCGAAGTACGCGCTGACGCTCGACGCGGGGTTGCTCGAGTTGCTCGAGACCGACCCGTCGCCGCTGCTCGAACGGGACGTGACCGCGCTCGAGGCCGTGGTCGCCCGGTGCGTCCGCGCCAAGGCGGCCGTGGTCGAGCTCGACGAGCGCGACGGCGGTCGCCGGCTCGTCCTGAACTACGGGCACACGCTCGCGCACGCGCTTGAGCGCCTGGACGCGTTCGCCGGCCGGACCCACGGGGAGGCGGTCGCGGTGGGGATGGTGTTCGCCGCGCGTCTTTCCGAGGAGATGGGCTTCGCGCCGGCGGGGCTCGCGGCTCGGCACGTCCGGCTGCTCGCGTCGCTCGGGCTCGAGACCGACGGCCCGCTGCCGCCCGCCGACGACATCCGGGAGGCGCTCCTGCTCGACAAGAAGTACCGGGGCGGCGTCCGGTTCGTCCTGCTCGAGGACGTCGGGCGGCCGTTCGTCGAAGACGCGGTCCCCTCGGAGCTGGTTCGGACGATGCTCGAGCAGACCGGCTCGGGCGCACAGGCGATCGGGGGTTGAGGATGCGCGTGCTCTTCTTGTTCGGACCGAACCTCGGGGCGCTCGGGCGTCGCGAGCCCGAACGCTATGGGACACAGACGCTGGAGGAGGTCATGCAGGAGGTGGCCGAGCGCGCCGCCAAGCTCGGCCACGATCTCACCTGGCACCAGTCCGATCACGAGGGTGACCTGCTCGGGTGGCTGACCGCGGCCGCGGGCGACGGTTTCGGTGCCGTCGTCCTGAACGCCGGCGCGCTCACCCACTACTCGTACGCGCTGCGCGACGCGATCGAGGCATCCGGCCTGCCGGTCATCGAGGTGCACATGACCCACATCTACGCCCGCGAACGGTTCCGCCGTCGGTCCGTCATCTCCGAGGTCTGCAGGGCGACGATCACGGGTGCCGGGGCCGGCGGGTACCACGCCGCGCTCGAGGTGCTGCCATGGATCACGCGCTGAGGCGCGCTCGGCTGGCCGGGCGCTCTCGCGAACTGTCGCTCGAAGCCCTGATCGTGACCCGGTTGCCGAACGTGCGGTACCTCACCGGCTTCACGGGGTCGAACGCCCAGGTCGTCGTCGGCTCCGACGCGGCCGCTGTCTTCCTGACCGACGGACGCTACGGGGAGCAATCGAGCCACGAGGTCCCGGACCTTCCCCGCAGCGTGTACCGCGAGGGGTACCCGCGTCCGCTGGCCGAGGCGTGCCGGTCGCTCGGGGCGACGCGCGTGGGGTTCGAGCGGCGCGGTCTCACGTACGACCAGTGGCAACAGCTGTCCGACGTTGCGGCCGGGATCGAGCTGGTCCCGGTCGACGCGGAGGTCGAGCGTCAGCGTCGAACGAAGGACCCCGAGGAGCTCGCGATGATCGCGCGCGCCCAGGGGTTCGCCGACGAGGCATTCGAACGCGTCGTGCTGAAGGGCGGGATCCGCGCGGGCACGACCGAGCGCGAGGTGGTCCGAGACCTCGAGTACGCGATGCTCGAGGCGGGCGCCGACGATCGCGCGTTCGAGTCGATCGTGGCGTTCGGACCGCACGCGGCCGAGCCGCACCACCGCCCGACCGACCGGCCACTCGGACACGGCGACGTCGTGAAGCTCGACTTCGGGGCGGTGGCGGACGGCTACCACTGCGACGTGACGCGGACGGTGGCGTTCGGCGAGCCGGACCGGCGGATGCGCGAGATCCGTGACGTCGTCGCCGCCGCCCAGCGAGCAGGCGTCGAGGCCGTTCGGGCGGGGGCCGCGACGACCGAGGTGGACGCGGCGGCGCGCTCGGTGATCGCCGAGGCGGGGTACGGGGACGCGTTCCCTCACGGGCTCGGGCACGGCGTCGGGCTCGAGATCCATGAGGCGCCGATGCTGCGCTGGGACGCGGGCGAGGTGCTCGAGGCCGGGATGGTCGTCACGATCGAGCCCGGCGTGTACATTCCGGGCCTCGGAGGCGTCCGGATCGAGGACATGGTCGAGGTCACCCCCGACGGCGGCCGCGAGATCCCGCGTTCGACCAAGGAGCTGATCGTGCTGTGAGCGTGTCGACGAACGACCTGAAGAACGGCATGACGCTCGACCTCGACGGGACGCTGTTCCAGGTCGTCGAGTTCCAGCACGTGAAGCCGGGCAAGGGTGGGGCGTTCGTCCGGACGAAGCTGCGCAACGTCAAGAGCGGCGCCGTCCTCGAGCGCACCTTCAACGCCGGCGTCAAGGTCGGGCTGGCGATCGTCGAGCGCAAGGAGATGCAGTACCTGTACGGCGACGGCGACACCTTCACGTTCATGGATCTGGACTCCTACGAGCAGATCGCGGTCGGGGCCGACGTGCTCGGAGGAGGGGCGAGCTGGCTCTCGGAGGGTTCGACCGCGCAGGTCTCGATGCACCAAGGCACGCCGATCGCCGTCGAACTCCCTGCGTCCGTGGCGCTCGCCGTCACGAAGACGCAGCCGGCCGTGAAGGGCGACACCAAGACCAACGCGATGAAGCCCGCCACCTTGGAGACCGGCGCCCAGATCCAGGTGCCGATGTTCGTCGAGGAGGGCGAACGCGTGAAGGTTGACACGCGTTCGGGCGCGTACATCGAACGCGTGAAGTGACCGGTTGAGCTCGCGACGGCAGGAACGCCGCCTCGCGATCGACATCCTGTTCCAGGCGGACGTGACCGGGACCGACGGACGGACGGTGCTCGAGGGATGGATCGCTTCCGGCCGCCGGATCCCGCCGTTCACGCGCTCGCTCGTCGAGGGCGTGGTCGATCACGTGGCGGAGCTCGACGGATCGATCGGCGCACATGCGCAGGGGTGGAGCGTCGATCGGATGGCCTCGGTGGATCGAACGGTGCTGCGCGTCGCGTCGTACGAGCTCGCCCATGAACGCGACGTGCCCGTCGGCGCCGTGATCGATGAGGCGGTCCGGGCCGCGAAGGAGCTCTCGACGGAGGATTCGGGCCGGTTCGTGAACGGCATCCTCGGCGAGCTCGCGAGGGAGCTCGGCCGGCAGGCAGGGAGCTGAGCGTTACTCGGACGTCTGCGCCTTGCCCTCGGCGCGCTGCTCGGTCTCGTCCGAGGTCCCCGCCTTCTCCGAGTCCGACGCCATCTTCTGGGGCTCGGACGAGGTCGTGTCCGCCTCGGATGCGCCCTCCTCGGACATCCCCTTCTTGAACTCGCTCGAGGACCTGCCGAGCGAGCGCGCGAGGTCGGGGAGCTTCCTCGCGCCGAAGAGGAAGACGACCAGCGCCACGATGCCGACGATCACCCACTCGTTCATCAGGTCTCCCGCCCGTTTGGACCTTGCCAGTCTACGCCTGCCGCGGGTGCTTGGCCGCCAGGGGTCCGTGCTATCCTCCGTCCGAGATCTTCCCCTTTAAGTCCGGTCCTGCGAGGCCGGGAAGGGAGCCGGGAACGGTGTTGCCACATCACGACGCCCTGTCGCCTCGAGCGGCGGGGCGTTCCTTCTGGTCGGGCTGGTGCCCGCTGCGTCGCAGCCAGACCGGCTCCGATCGACGGGGCGGGCGGCGCTGATGGCGGCGTCCCGGCTGATGGACGGATCCGACATCCAGCGGGCGACCATCCGTATCGCGCACGAGATCGTCGAGCGCAACAAGGGCGTCGCGTCCGTCGTGCTCGTCGGGATCGCGGCGCGCGGTGACGACCTCGCCCGCCGCCTCGCCGCCGAGATCGAGCGCATCGAGGGCGTCGCGGTCCCCGTGGGCACGCTCGACATCACGTTCTACCGGGACGACATCGGCATGCGTGCCGAGGCGCCCGAGGTTCACGAGACCAGCATCGACTTCGACATCAACGGGAAGACCGTCGTGCTGGTCGACGACGTGCTGTTCACCGGCCGCACGATCCGCGCCGCGCTCGGCGCGTTGATCGACTTCGGCCGGCCGAGGGCGATCCAACTGGCGGTGCTCGTCGACCGCGGGCATCGTGAGCTTCCGATCAAGGCCGACTACGTCGGCAAGAACGTGCCGACGCGCCGGGAGATGGACGTCCGTGTGGTCCTTCGAGAGGTGGACGGCGACGACGCCGTGCTGGTCGAGGATGGCGTGACGAGTTCGATGGGAGAAGCGACATGAACAGACACCTGCTGTCGATCCACGACGTGAGCGCGGACGACGTCGTGCGGATCCTCGACACCGCCGAGTCGTTCCGAGAGGTGGGGACCAGGGTCATCAAGAAGGTACCGGCGCTGCGAGGCAGGACCGTCGTGAACCTGTTCTACGAGAACTCGACCAGGACGCGGATCAGCTTCGAGCTCGCGGCCAAGCGACTGTCGGCCGACGTCATCAACTTCTCCACGAGCGGGTCGAGCGTCTCCAAGGGCGAGAGCCTGAAGGACACGGCCCTCACGCTCCAGGCGATGGGCGCGGACGCGATCGTGATCCGTCATGCCTCGAGCGGCGCGCCGCTCACGCTCACGCGGTGGGTCCGCGGAAGCGTCCTGAACGCCGGCGACGGGACGCACGAGCATCCCACGCAGGCGCTGCTCGACCTGTACACGATGCGCGACCGGCTGGGGCGGATCGAGGGTCTTCGCGTCGCGATCGTCGGAGACGTGTTGCACTCGCGCGTCGCACGCTCGCTCTCGTTCGCGCTCGCGAAGATGGGCGCGGAGGCGACGCTCGTGGGTCCGCCGACGCTGATCCCGCCGGACGCCCCGGCATGGGGTGTGCAGGTCAGCCACGACATCGAGTCCGTGCTGCCGAAGCTGGACGTCTGCTACATGCTGCGCGTACAGAGGGAGCGTCAACGGCAGCAGTACTTCCCCAGCGTGCGTGAGTACGCGCGCTTGTTCGGCCTGTCGCGGGAGCGCGCCGCGATGCTCCCCGACGGTGCGCTCGTGATGCACCCCGGACCGATGAACCGAGGGATCGAGATCGACTCGGACGTCGCGGACCTGCCGAGGGCGGTCATCGAGGAGCAGGTGACCAACGGCATCGCGATCAGGATGTCGCTCCTGTACCTGTTGCTCGGCGCGTCCGCGCCAGAAGGCGCCGACCTCGCGGCCCCCGAGGGGGTGCGTGCCGATGCATGACGTGATGCTGTTCCGCGGCGCCCGCGTGGTCGACCCGGCCTCCGGCTTCGACGGGACCGCGGATGTCCGCGTCGAGAACGGCCTCATCGCGCCCGCGGAAGCCGGCTCGACCGGCACCGTGATCGACTGCACCGGTCTCGTGCTCGCGCCCGGCCTGGTGGACCTCCATACGCACCTGCGCCAGCCGGGGCGCGAGGACAAGGAGACCGTCGAGACGGGGTGCCGCGCGGCCGTCGCCGGCGGCTTCACCGGCGTGTCGCCGATGGCCAACACCGACCCCGTCGCCGACAACGCGGCGGTGATCCACGAGGTGACGGACCTGGGGCGTGCCGCGGGCCTGTGCGACGTCTTCCCGGTAGGCGCGATCACCCGCGATCTGGGCGGCGAGGCGATGGTGGAGATCGGGGAGATGGTCGAAGCCGGCGTGCGCATCTTCAGCGACGACGGCCGATGCGTGCCGAGCGCGAGGGTCCTCCGCAACGCCCTCACGTACGCGCGCGCGTTCGACGGCGTCGTGATCGCCGAGCACTGCGAGGACGCATCGCTCGCCGAGGGAGGTCAGATGCACGAGGGGTTCCGCTCGGCGTCGCTCGGCCTGCCGGGGCAACCGCGAGAAGCGGAGGAGATCGTCGTCGCGCGCGATCTGGCGCTCGCCCGCCTCACCGGGGGGCGGCTGCATCTTTGCCACCTGTCTTCGGCGGGATCGGTCGAGATGGTGCGCCGGGCGAAGGCCGAGGGCCTCCGCGTCACGGCGGAGGTGACGCCGCACCACCTGGTCTTCAGCGACGAGGACCTCGCCGGCTACGACACCAACGTCAAGGTGAACCCGCCGCTCCGCGCGCCCGAGGACCGGGCGGCGCTCCGTGCGGCGCTCGACGACGGGACGATCGACGCGGTCGCGACCGACCACGCCCCGCACGCGATCGAGGAGAAGGAGGCCGAGTTCGACCAGGCGCCGTTCGGCACGATCGGGCTCGAAACCGCCCTGGCGGCGGTCCTCACCCATCTGGTCGAACCCGGCACGCTGAGCCTCGCGCGCGCGATCGAGGCCATGTCGATGGCCCCGGCGCGGATCCTCGGTTCCGGCGACCACGGCGGCCCGATCGCATACGGCCGCCCGGCGAACCTGGTCGTGTTCGACCCCTCGGCGGAGTGGGTGGTGGAGCCGCCGTTCGCGTCGAAGAGCAGGAACTCGGCCTTCCTCGGGCACACGCTCCGAGGACGCGTGGTGCACACCGTCTACCGCGGCAGGGCGGTCGTCGCGGACGGGAAGCCACAGGGATGACGTCCGGGCTGCTCGTCCTCGAGGACGGAACGGTCTTCGAAGGGTCGGCGTTCGGCGGCACGGGTGAGGCGTTCGGGGAGGCCGTCTTCAACACCGGGATGTCCGGCTACCAGGAGGTCGTCACCGATCCGTCGTACGCGGGCCAGGTGGTCGTGATGACCTCCCCGCACCAGGGCAACTACGGGACCAACCGCGAGGACGCGGAGTCCGATCGTGTCCGGGTGGCGGGCTTCGTCGTCCGGGAGGCCGCGCGACGCTCGTCGAGCTGGCGGGCGACCGCCTCGCTCGCCGACGACCTGCAGCGCGCGGGCGTCGTTGGCCTCGAGGGCGTAGACACGCGACGACTCACGCTGCACCTGCGGGAGCGCGGAGCGATGCGGTGTGGCGTCTCGACACTCGGAACCGATGCCGACTCGCTGCTCGAACGCGTCCTGGCGCACCCCGCGATGGAGGGCACCGATCTGGCGGGGGACGTCAGCGTCGTCCGGCCGTACGAGGCCCGCGACGTCGTCGGCGCCGCCGAGCGTTCGATGGGGCGCGTGTACCGCGTCGCCGTCTACGACTTCGGCGTCAAGCGGAACATCCTCCGTTCGCTCGCCGCATCCGGGATCGAGGCCACGGTCTTCCCGGCGCGGACGCCGCCGGTGGCCGTGCTCGCGGCGGGCTTCGACGGCGTGCTCCTGTCGAACGGCCCGGGGGATCCCGCGGCGACCTCGTACGGCGTCGACGCGTGCCGGGGGGTGATCGGCACGCTTCCGGTGTTCGGGATCTGCCTGGGCCATCAGTTGCTGGGGCTCGCCCTCGGTGGGCGGACGTACAAGCTCCGTTTCGGTCACCGCGGCGCCAACCAGCCGGTGAAGGATCGGCGGTCAGGCAGGGTCGAGGTGACCAGCCACAACCACGGGTTTGCCGTCGACCCGGACGGCTGGGCACGGAACGGGGACGTCGCTTCGACGCCGGTCGGGCGAGCCGAGCTCTCGCACTGGAACCTGAACGACGGGACACTCGAGGGGCTGCGGTGCCTCGACGTCGCGGCGATGTCGGTGCAGTACCACCCGGAGGCCGCACCGGGACCACATGACGCGGGGTACCTGTTCCGGGAGTTCCGAGCGCTCATGGCGGCGGCCTGATGCCGAAGCGCACCGACATCGGTCGCATCCTGGTGATCGGCTCGGGACCGATCGTGATCGGCCAGGCGTGCGAGTTCGACTACTCGGGCACGCAGGCGTGCAAGGTGCTCCGCCGAGAGGGGTTCCACGTGTCGCTCGTGAACTCCAACCCCGCGACGATCATGACCGACCCCGAGTTCGCGGACCGGACGTACGTCGAGCCCCTCACGCCGGAGTCGGTGCTCCGGATCGTCGAACGCGAGCGTCCCGATGCGATCTTGCCGACGCTCGGCGGACAGACGGGCCTCAACGTGGCGGTCGCGCTGGCCACGTCGGGTGAGCTCGACCGTCTGGCCGTTCGGTTGATCGGCGCCGGGCTGGACGCGATCCGGCGCGCCGAGGACCGCAGCGGGTTCAAGCGAGCGATGCAGGATGCCGGTCTCGAGACGCCGCGCGCCGAGGCGGCGCGCTCGCTCGACCGCGCGCTGTCGATCGGCGATGAGATCGGCTACCCGGTGATCGTCCGGCCGTCGTTCACGCTCGGGGGAGGAGGCAGCGGGTTCGCGCGCGACCGCTCCGAGCTCGAGGCGGTCGCGGCCCGCAGCCTCGCGGCGAGCCCCGTCACCGAGATCCTCGTCGAGGAGTCCGTCGCCGGCTGGAAGGAGTTCGAGCTGGAGGTCATGCGTGACGGCGCGGACAACGCGGTCGTGATCTGCTCGATCGAGAACGTCGACTCGATGGGCGTCCACACCGGCGACTCGATCACCGTCGCCCCGCAGATGACGCTCTCGGATCGCGAGTACCAGCGGATGCGCGACGCCGCGCTCGCGTGCATCCGCGCGATCGGCGTCGAGACGGGTGGATCGAACATCCAGTTCGCGGTCGACCCGCACTCCGGCCGGCAGGTGCTGATCGAGATGAACCCGCGCGTGTCGCGCTCGTCGGCGCTGGCCTCCAAGGCGACGGGATTCCCGATCGCGAAGATCGCCGCGCTCCTCGCCGTCGGCTACACGCTCGACGAGATCGGCAACGACATCACGGGTGTGACGCCCGCGGCATTCGAACCGACGCTCGACTACGTCGTCGTGAAGGTGCCGCGGTTCGCGTTCGAGAAGTTCCCCGAGGCCGACCCGGTCCTCACGTCGACCATGAAGTCGGTCGGGGAGGTCATGGCGATCGGCCGCACGTTCAAGGAGGCGCTCGGCAAGGCGTGGCGCTCGCTCGAGCGTGCCGATGATCTCGGTGG
>JBMDWR010000175.1:0-2138 GCA_048594645.1 Actinomycetota bacterium | reverse complement strand
CGTCGCGGCACCGTGCCAGACCGGCATCCTGATCCGGAGGACCGTCGGCAGGAACGTGACGAGCGTGCCGGCGATCGTGAGCGACGCCCATCCGAGGACGTTCAGCGTCGGATGCGCGCGCCGGAGCGCGAGCCACACGTCCGGGTCGCCGATGGCGTGGCTGCCGATCACCGCCCCGACGGTCCCCCCCGCGATCACGGATGCGATCGCGGCCACGTACATCACGAACGGGAGCGTGTGCCGACGGTTGAGGCCGACCCTGCGCGCCCGGAGCACCAACCATCCGAGCACAAGGGCGGCCGTGACGAACGCTGCGCCTCCGACGGCGACGAGCCACGAGGTCCCGGATGGATAGCCGACCGCGATGAAGGCGACGCCCAGGTTCGAGGCCGAGAACTGCAGCCACACGACCGGCATCGGAGGCTCCGGTGCGGCCGAGAGCGTGAGCGCGAAGTTCTGCATGGCCCCCGATATCGCCAGGGAGACCGCGCCGGCCAGCGCCAGGTGCAGGGGAAGCCACAGACCGAGGCGAGCGTCGTCCGGAAGCAGGAACGCGAGACCCGCGGCCGTGAGCCACAGGCGCGCCGCCAGCTGATACGTCCGCAGGATCGTCCGCCGGGCCACGTTCCCAGCGTAGACGTGCGGCTCGACGACCGGCCGCGCCCGTGGGCCCCGCCACGGCGGGAGCACTTTCCGCGCCACGTCTGAGGCGCCTCGCATCCGGTCGCGCACGGAGCCTGGGTCACGCGGGGAGCGTTCGGGCTCGTCGGGGTACGCTGGAGGCTCGCATGGACACCTGGCAGCCGCCGTCGTCCCCTCCCCCGGCGGAGGGCCCGTTGGTCGACGCGTTCGGCCGGATCGCCGACGACCTCCGGATCTCGGTCACCGACCGCTGCAACTTCCGATGCACGTACTGCATGCCCGCGGAGGGTCTGGAGTGGCTGCCGAAGGACGAGATCATGACGTTCGAGGAGCTCGCGCGGCTGCTCCGGCTGTTCGTCGAGCGCCTGGGGATCCGCTCGGTGAAGGTCACGGGCGGCGAGCCCACCGTGCGCGCCGACCTGCCCGAGCTGATCCGGATGTTCCGACAGGTCGCCCCCCGGATCGACCTGTCGATGACGACCAACGGCGTCCTGCTCGACCGGCTCGCCGCCCCGCTCGCCGAAGCGGGCCTCGACCGCGTGACGGTGTCCCTCGACTCGCTGCTCCGACATCGCTTCGAGGAGATGACGCGACGCGACGCGCTGGACCGGGTCCTCGACGGGATCCGGGCCGCCGAGGCGGCAGGGCTCCTTCCGATCAAGATCAACTGCGTCGTGATCGGCGGCACCAACGAGGACGAGGTCGTCGAGCTCGCCCGATGGTCGAGGCAGCGCGGCCACACCGTGCGGTTCATCGAGTACATGCCGCTCGACGCGCAGCGAGAGTGGGAGCGAGCGAAGGTCGTCCCGTCTGCCCGGATCGTGGAAGCCGTCAACGCCGTGTACCCGCTCGTGAGCGAGTCGCCGGACGCCGAACCGGCGACGAGCTACCGGTTCGCCGATGGGACACCCGGAGGCATCGGCGTGATCGGGAGCGTCACCGAGCCGTTCTGCGACGACTGCAACCGGCTGCGGATCACCGCCGAGGGTCAGGTGCGCGCGTGCCTGTTCGCGCTCGAGGAGACGGACCTGCGCGGACCGATCCGCGATGGCGCCTCCGACGAGGAGCTCGAGCGGCTGATCCGCCTCAACGTGTGGCGGAAGTGGCCGGGGCACCGGATCAACCATCCGGACTTCGAGCAGCCCGATCGCTCGATGTCGGCGATCGGCGGCTGACGGACCGAACGCGTCAGACGCCCGCTCGCGGCCGTCGAACCCACCGGCGGATCGCGTCTCCGGCGAAGAACCATCCCGCACCCACGGCGAGCAGCGCGAGCAACACGAAGAGCACCACCGCGAAGCCACGCGTGACCTCGAGGAACCCGGCCGTCACGGGTTCGCCGGGCGGGGCGTCGGTGTCGCCGACGCTCGCGATCGCCGTGACGACGCCCCACGCGGAGAGCCCGGCGAGCGCGAAGAACCCGAGGCCGAGCACGGCCGCGACGCCTTCGAGCCAGTCGTGCGCGGCGACCGCGTCCCGGAGCCGGCGGCGGAGCG
>JBMDWR010000174.1:0-7060 GCA_048594645.1 Actinomycetota bacterium | reverse complement strand
ACTGGCCGATCCAGATCGGGAGGAACCGCTCCCCTTCGGCCTCCCGGAGCAGGACGATGGGCGAGTTCGACGGGAACTCGATCCGCACCCCGGCGACCGTCATCTCGATCATGCGACTTTCGACCGTACACCCGGGTCCTGAGTGCGGCAACCTACGGCTCGTCCCGCGACTCGACGGCTCCCGCTTACCTGTCCGTCGCGACCGGAACCGTCCGTCCAAGGAAGGGCGTGAGAGCTTCCGGAGCGGCCCGGAGCGCCTCCACGTCGTGCACCGCGAGGATGTCGGGGATGTTCCGGTACCGCTGATCGAGGTCCAGGCCGTACCCGATCACGAACACGTCTCGACATTCGAACCCTCGGTACCGTATCGGCAGCGGGACGATCCGACGCACGCTCTTGTCCAGCAACGCGCACACCTCGACGGATGCAGGGTCTCGGGACTCGAGCACCGAGATCAGGTACGACAGCGTGAGCCCGGTGTCGACGATGTCCTCGACGACGATGACGTCGCGGCCGCCGATGTCGTCGTCGAGGTCCTTCACGATGCGGACGCGACCGCGTGACTCGGCCGCGCCCGCGTACCGCGAGATCGACATGTAGTCGATCGCGACGGGGAGCGCGATCTCCCGGATCAGGTCCGCGAGGAACACCGAACCGCCCTTGAGGACCGAGATCAACACGGGCGCGCGCCCCTCGTAGTCCCCGGTGATGGTGCGGCCAAGCTCCTCGATCCGCCGGCGGATGTCCTCGCGTCCGAACTCGACGCTGACGACGTCCGACACCGCGCCGATCGTAGCAGCCGATCCGGGGATCGATCGCCTTCGCCTCGGACCCTTCCGCGGACCTACGAACCGAAGAGGGCGTCGACCAGTCCGGCGGCGGCGTCGACCACCGCCCCGACCGCCCGCCACCACCACGAGCCGGGCTCCGGCTGCGGCGGGGGCGGCACGTGCGCAACGAGGATCGGGACCTGCCCGACCACCCTCCCGCCGGCGGTGACCTCGAGCACGCCGATCGCGTCGCCTCGCCCCGGCGGGTACGCGACGCCGTCGTCGACGACGAGCGACCGACGGATGTCGGCGTCGGCCGGGACGAGCCGATCGAGCGCGTCTGCGGCGATCACCTGCACGCGTCGGCCCTGCACGTCGACCGCGCCGACGCGTTCGCCCGCCTCGACCAGCGGCCGCCGGTCGAAGGCTTCGAACCCGTAGTTCAGGAGCGCGGCCGCGTCCGAGAACGGCTCGCCCGGTTCGCCGAGAACGACCGCCAAGAGGCGCTCGCCATCGCGCTCTGCTGCGGCTACGACGCAGAAGCCCGCCGGGGTCGTGAACCCGGTCTTCACGCCGATCGCGCCGGGATACAACCAGAGCAAGACGTTGCGGTTCTGCACGATCCGCGGCTCGGCGTCCATGGAGCGGACGGTGTGGAAACGAGTGGCCACGACGCTCGCGAACCCGCGGGCGCGGTACGCGGCCCGCGTCAGCCGCGCGAGGTCGGCGGCGGACGAGTACCCGGAGTCGTCGAGCCCGTTGGGCGAGGCGAACCGCGTCCGGGTCAGCCCGAGCCGGCGGGCTCGGGCGTTCATGTCCCGGACGAACGCGTCCACGGAGCCCGAGACGTGCTCGGCGAGCGCCTCGGCGGCGTCGTTGGCCGACTGGAGCAGGAGCGCGTAGACGAGCTCTGTGACACGGATGCGCTCCCCGTCCTCCAGGCCGAGTCCGGAGATGCCGGAGAACGGGCCTTCGGCGGCGTCCGCGCTCACGGTGACGACGTCGGTCGGTCCCGTCCGCTCGAGGACGAGCAGCGCCGTCATGATCTTGGTGAGACTCGCGATCGGACGCCGTTGGTTGCGGTTGAGTCCGAACAGGACCTGTCCGGTGTCCAGATCCGCCAGGACGGCCGATGCCGCCCGGATCTCCGGCACCTCGCTCGAGGGGACCGGCGTCCGGAGGGTGGACGGGAACGGCGAAGGCGACGTCTGCCCGCCGGGCTGAACGACGGGCGTCGGAGGCGGCGGCGCGAGCGTCTGAGCGAGCGGCGACCGCGCAGACGCGGGCGCCCAGGCGACCGCGGCGACGAGGACCCCGGTGAGCGCCGTGAGCGCGCCGAAGACCGCGGTGCGCGCCTGGCGCCGGCTCACGAGAGGTATTGACGGAGGTTCGTACGCAGGAGCGCCTGCTTCAGCTTCCGCGACGCCTTGGCGAGCTCGGTCAGCGAGGTGGTGGCGTTGCGCCGTGCGTCCGGGTTCCGCTGGCGGAGCTGCGGCATCACGATCGTCTCGAAGAAGGCAGCCTCCCGCTCCTCGAAGTGCTTGTACATCGTGAGGTGGCGCGGCTCGACGCCGAACCGGAAGAAGTCCTTGACGATCGAAAGCACGATGTAGTCGTCGCCGTCGTAGTAGCGCGCGCCTTCGGGACCGTGCTCGCAGACGAGCCCGAAGGAGACCAGCTCGCGGATCCGTTCTCGTTCGATGCCGGTTGCGGCGCTCATCTCCTCGATCGACATCTGCAATCCGGTCGGCGCCTCCGCGAGCTCCTCCTCCGTCTCCGGAACGCTCGGCTCCGCCGGCGCCTCGACGGCGTGTCCGTCCAGCGCGTCGTGTTCGGCCAGACGGTCCTTGATCACCTTGAGGGGGAGGTACTCGTCACGCTGCATCCGCAGGATCGAACGCAACCGATCGACGTCCTTCTCGTAGAACTTGCGATAGCCGGACGGCGTGCGTTCGGGATCGATCAGCCCCTCGGACTCGAGGAAACGGATCTTGCTGATCGTGATGTCGGGGAACTCGGTCTTGACCGACACCAGGACCTCGCCGATGGACTGGTAGTTGCGCGTGGCCACGTCGCTCAATCCCCCGAGAAGAACACCAGGCGGAACCGGCCGATCTGCACCTCGTCGTGCGGCGCGAGCTTCGTCACCTCGACGCGCTCCCGGTTCACGTACGTCCCGTTCATGCTGCCGAGGTCGTGGATGTAGAAACCGTCGGCCTGCCGCCGGATCTCGGCGTGCTTGCGGCTGACGCTGATGTCGTCGAGGAAGACGTCGCTCTCGGGGTTGCGTCCCGCGCTCGTCACATCGGCCTCGATCATGAATGTCGACCCGGCGTTGGGGCCGTGCTTGACCAACAGGAGAGCCTGGCCCGTCTTCAGCTCGTCCTCGGGGAACGGGAACTCCTCTGGACCCTCCGTCTCGATCTCGACCGGGCTGAGGCCGAGCGTCGTCTCCTCCTGGAGCGGAGAGCCACACTTGGCGCAGTAGCGCGCGACGTCCTTGTTCGGATGTCCACAGTTGGTGCAGTACATGCTCGACCCTTCCGTGCCCCTGTTCCGCCCTGCACCTTCGGGGTTCGGACCTCAACCTCGACCTCGAGGCCGGCTCGAAACTACCGCCCACCAGCCGAAGGGTCAACACGGGACATGGGGCGGTCGAGCCTGAGGTGTGGACACCGACGGGAAGGCTCGACCTCGACCGGTGAGTCGCCGAGCCCAAGGTCGACGACACGCCGACGTGACCCTCGATCTGCTCGTGGTCAGACGTTCGAGCGCAACGCGATCGAAGCCTCGGGTAGCGCACCGATGTCGAGCAACTCGACGTCGAGGGTGGCCCGTCCCCGCATCCGTCGACGTCGAGGGTTCACCGATGCGCGGTTCAGGTCTCGGCGCGGGTGCGCGTGAGCGTTCGCTCGAACCCGTGGGGCGAGCGGCTACGCGCTCTGCTGCTCGACGAACGCCTTGTACGCCGCGGCATCCATCAGCGCGTCGAGCTCCGCGGGGTCGGACGCCTCGAGGACGACGATCCATCCCTCGCCGTACGGCTGCTCGTTCACGAGCTCCGGCCGCTCCTCCAGCGCCGGGTTGCGCTCGACGACCGAGCCTGACACGGGCGCGTACACGTCCGAGACGGACTTGGTCGACTCGACCTCGCTGAACGGCTGGTTCGCGATCACGGCCGCGCCTTCCGCAGGCACGTCGACGTACACGACGTCACCGAGCGCATCCTGCGCGTAGTCGGTGATGCCGACGCGGACCCTTCCCGAGCCCTCGTCGCGGACCCACTCGTGTTCCTTCGTGTAGCGAAGGTCGTCTGGGAATTCCATCGGCGTCTCCACGTCCCGTGGACGAGGAACCTAGCACGTCCGGAGACGGCGTTCGCCGGCGTCAGGTGGTCCGCTCGCGAACGCTGCCGGGCGGCACGGCCCATGCGCGGCGCAGGTCGCCCGCGTACAGGACCGCTGCGAAGTAAGACTCGCTGAGACCGACGGCGTACAACGCCCACCCGCACGCGAGCGCCGCCTCCGCGAGGACGTATCCGAGCGAGCCCCACGCGACGAGGACGATCCCGGCCATCAACAGGAACGTCGCCACCTTGCCGATGTACCGGACCTCGATGCGCGCCCGGCGCCTCGTCAACAGGACGACGCCGGCGAGCAGGATCAGCGCGTCCCTTATGAGGACGAGCAACGCCGCCCACAGAGGGAACGCCTCGACGACGACGAGCGCGATCAGCCCGGCGGCGATCGCGAGCCGGTCGGCCACCGGGTCTAGGACCTTGCCGAGCTCGGAGACCTGACCGGTGGCGCGAGCGATCGCCCCGTCGATCCAGTCGGTCGCCACGACGCCGGCGAAGAGCAACAGTCCCGCGAACGTCGTGTCATCGTCGACGATCAGGGCCACGAAGATCGGGATCAGCGCGATCCGAAGGAACGAGATGGCGTTCGGGATCGTGAGGATGCGATCGGTTTCACCAGGCGCGGTCATGGGGCGGCGAACGTACCACCCCTGGTCGGGCTGCCGGATCTGAGCCGGACCTGATGCCGGATCTGAAGCGGCTACCTGCTGATGCCCAGCCACTCCGAGCACAACAGCCAAGACGGTTGTGAGGTTGTCCTGGGCCCCCATGACCACCTCGCGCATGTTCCAGGAGCCGATAGATGCTGGTCGCCGCGGAGCGTGTACATCTCCCATTTCTCGAGGATGCGCCGCGCGAGCGGGGTCGATCCCGGCCGAACGGTTGAGACGACGAGGGCCGGTCGGCCCGCCGGCATCGGGCGCGACGTCCTGTCGGTTCCGAAAAGGTTTGCGCTGCTCGTCGGGCCGGCGGGACTCGAACCCGCGACCTCCTGACCCCCAGTCAGACGCGCTAACCAAGCTGCGCCACGGCCCGTACGCCGTATCCTACCGGCCGCGGCCGCGGCGGCCCCTGCGGAAGCGGAGCTGGATCGGCACGCCGTCCAGCTCGAGCGCTCGACGCAGGCGGTTCTCCAGGAACCGTTGGTACGAGACCTCGGGCGCCGCACCGCCGAACAGCACGAACCGCGGAGGCCCTGCGGATACCTGCGTCGCGTACCGATACCGGACGCCCGATCGCCGCTCCGCCTGCGCGGCGAGGACCAGCTCGTTCACGCGGGCCGTGGGAACCCTTCGTCCCCAGGCATCGTGCACGGCGGCGAGGACGGCGGGCAGGCGTCGAACTCCCGTGCCCGTTACCGCCGAGGTGCGGAGCACCGGCGCACGCGCGTAGATCGAGAGCTCTTCCGTGAGCGCCTTGAACGTTCGGTCGCGCTCCTCGATCAGGTCCCACTTGTTGGCGACCACGACGAGGCCACGCCCGACCTCCATCACCCGAGCGGCGATCCGCTTGTCCTCGCCCGTCAAGCCCTCGGACGCATCGAGTACGAGCAGGGCGACGTGCGCGCGTTCGATCGCGCGTTCGGCACGCAGCAGGCTGTAGTACTCGACGCCCCGAACGCGCGTCGGCCGGCGGAAGCCGGCGGTATCGACGAACCGCACCGGGCCGTCAGGCCACGCGACCAGCGCGTCGACGGCGTCGCGCGTCGTGCCGGCCTCCTCGTACACGACCGAGCGCTCCTCCCCCACGAGCCGGTTGAACAGGCTCGACTTGCCGACGTTCGGCCGCCCGACGATGGCGAACCGTGGCTCTTCCGCTTCCTCGCCCGCGACGCCCGTCTTTTCGGGAAGGATCTCGACCAGCCGGTCGAGCAGGTCGCCCGCGCCCCGCCCGTGCAGCGCCGAGACCGGGACCGGGTCACCGAGACCCAGCGCGTGGAACGCGGGAACATCCATCTCGTCCCGGTCCGCGTCGACCTTGTTGACCACGACGAGGACGGGCACCTCCGCCCGTCGCAGGCGCTTCGCGAGGGTGGCGTCCTCCTCCGTCGCCCCGGTCTGCGCGTCGACGACCAAGAGCACCACGTCGGCCGACCGAGCGGCTCGTTCGGCCTGCTCCGACACCAGCGCCTCGATCCCTCGGGCGCCGCCGGCGAACCCTCCGGTGTCGACCAGTCGGAAGGTTCGGCCGCGCCAGGTGGCCTCCAGCTCCACCCGGTCGCGCGTGACGCCCGGCATCTCGTGGGCGATCGCCTCCCGCCGCCCGAACAGGCGGTTGACGAGCGTCGACTTCCCGACGTTCTGTCGCCCCACCACCGCGACGGCGGGCAGCGTCACGGCGCGATCTCACGCTCTCGAGCGAGCTCCATCGCACGAGCGAAGACCTCGTCGGCGCTCAGCTCGGTGGTGTCGATCACCACCGCGTCGGTGGCGGGGACGAACGGGTTCGTCCTCGCGTCGAGGCGATCGCGGTCCCCGATCGCCTCCGCGACCATATCGCGCTCGGCTCGACGTTGGCGGGCACGGCGACCGGCGCGGGTCCGCGGGTGAGCCCGGAGGAAGAGCTTCAGCGTCGCGCCGGGCGTCACGACCGTCCCGATGTCCCTGCCCTCGACGACCGCACCGGCGGAGGCGAGCCTCCGCTGCTCGGCGCGCAGCACCTCTCGCACCTCAGGGTGACGTGACACCGCCGAGACGCTCGACTCGACCTCCGGAGCGGTGAGACCGGCCCCCGGACGCCGGCCGTCGACCGAAAGCTCGGGTGGGTGAACGCTCGAGTCCATGTCGAACGTCATGCCACGAGCCAGCCGCGCGAGGCCGGCAGCATCGTCTGGAGACACACCGTTCCGATGCGCCTCGAGCGCGAGCGCCCGGTACATCACCCCGGTGTTGAGGTACGCCAGCCCACACGCCTGCGCGAGCCTGCGGGCGAG
>JBMDWR010000173.1:0-1413 GCA_048594645.1 Actinomycetota bacterium | reverse complement strand
CGCCGTCTCGCGCAAGAAGCGATGGAACGCGAGCGCCGGATCTCCGGCTACTCCGCGGCGGACGAGGTCGGGAAGCTCGCCGCGCTCCGCGACAAGGGCGAGATCACCGCGCAGGAGTACGAGGAGATGAAGAGCCGCGCGATGCTCCAGGTCTGAGCGGGACCGGCCCCGCATCATCGCGCGGCTCTCGGAGCAACGATCACATCGAGAGCGGGAGCAACGATGAAGCCTCCGACGGAAACACCGGGCATGGCCACGCCGGCCTCGACCGCGGCCACGAGCACCGCGCATGGTTGGCACGAGATGGAGGCGGCGATCGTCGCGAAGGAGCTCGGGGTCGAGCCGGAGCTCGGTCTCAGTGCCGGCGAAGCCGCCGAGCGACTCCGGACGCACGGCCCGAACCGGCTGACGGGCGGCAAGAAGGAGTCCGGTTTCCAGGCGTTCCTGCGTCAGTACCGCGACTTCATGCAGATCGTCCTGTTGGGTGCTGCCGTGATCAACCAGGTCGTGACCGGCGACACGGCTACGACCGTGGTCCTCGCCGGCTTGACCGTCTTCAACGCGGTCATCGGGCTCCGCCAGGAGGCCAAGGCCGAGGAGAGCGTCAAGGCGCTGTCCCAGATGATGAAGACGATCGCGCGCGTCCGCAGGGATGGGCAGGCCGTGGAGATCGACGCCGAGGAGCTCGTCCCCGGGGACGTGGTGCTGGTCGAGGCCGGGAACGTCGTGCCCGCGGACGGCCGGATCACGCTGGCAGCGACGCTCGAGATCGAGGAAGCCGCGCTGACGGGGGAGAGCGTGCCGGTCGCCAAGAGCACGGATCCGGTGCCGGGCGATGTTCCGCTCGGGGACCGTACGTGCTTCGCGTACATGAACACCTCGGTCACGCGTGGACGGGGCGAGATGGTCGTCACCGAAACCGGGATGGGCACCCAGATCGGCCACATCGCCACGATGTTGGCCACGACCGAGGCCGAGAAGACACCCCTCCAGAAACAGCTCGATGGTCTGTCGAAGATCATCGCGACGATCGCCGCGATCGCGTTGGTCCTGGTGGTGATCCTCGGGCTCGTCCGGGGTGAGTCGTTCGACACGCTGTTCATCACGGGCGTGGCGCTCGCGGTCGCCGCGATCCCGACGGGGCTCCCGGCGGTGGTGACCGCGCTGCTGTCCATCGGGACGCGCGAGATCGCCAAGCGCAATGCGATCGTGAAACGTCTGCCGGCCGTCGAGACGCTCGGGTCCACCTCGGCGATCTGCTCGGACAAGACGGGGACGCTCACGCTGAACAAGATGACGGCTCGCGAACTCGCGATCCCGGGCCAGAACGTCTTCACGATCTCCGGGGAGGGCTACAGCACCCGGGGCGAGATCACGCACGTGGGGGGGTCGCGGATCGACCTGGATCCGTAC
>JBMDWR010000172.1:0-4507 GCA_048594645.1 Actinomycetota bacterium | reverse complement strand
AAGGCCTCGAACGCCGCACGATAGGCTTCGAGGAGTCGTTGAACCTTCGTCTCGCTGTCCATCATCAACCCGATCGGCGCGTCCGCGAGCGGTCCATCCAATCAGACCCCTCCGGGTGTTCACCACCCACCCTCACCGCGTGTGCGCCCACACTCGATCGATCGGCGGCCCGGCGACTCAGCGGCTGGCAGCGGATCCCTGGCCCTTCAGGCCAAGGTCGTGCGCGTCGATACCGTCAGCGAGCTGCACCGTGAAGGCGGATCGCTGGATCATCCGCCCCTTGCCACATGCGCATAGGAACGTCACCGCGATCAGATCCACTTGACGCGACCTCCGGCGGGGAGGGTTGCAAGCTGGCAAGCGCCAGACCGCCGGCGGCGGGCGCCCACCGCGCGCGGTCGATGGGAGGTCGGGAGTGAAGGAGTTCCGGCGGATCGACAGGCTGCCCCCGTACGTCTTCAACGTCGTCAACGACCTGAAGGCGGCCGCGCGCCGCGCGGGTGAGGACGTTGTGGACCTCGGCATGGGCAATCCCGACCTTTCCTCGCCCACGCCGGTCGTCGACAAGCTCACGGAGGCGGCGCGCGACCCCCGGAATCACCGCTATTCGACCAGCCGGGGCCTTCCGAACCTCCGCCGGGCGATAGCCGATCGGTACGAGCGCCGGTACGGCGTCGCGCTCGATCCAGAGACCGAGGTGGTCGCCACCATGGGGGCGAAGGAGGCGATCAGCCACGTCGCGTGGACCCTCGTCGGCCCCGGCGACACGTGCCTGGTCCCCGAGCCGACGTATCCGATCCACACGTTCTCGGCTGCGCTCGCGGGCGCCGACGTCCGCTCCGTGCCGCTCGGCGCCGACGGGGACTTCTTCTCAGACCTGCGACGGGCGTTCGAGGGGACCTGGCCGCGACCGCGGCTGGTGCTCACGAGCTTCCCGCACAATCCCACGACGGCCTGCGTGGAGTGGTCGTTCTTCGAGCAGCTCGTGGCGTTCGCGCGCGAGCACGACGTCGCCGTGATCCACGACTTCGCCTACGCCGACCTGTGCTTCGACGGCTATCGGGCGCCGAGCTTCCTCGAAGTGCCCGGCGCGAAGGATGTGGGCGTCGAGGTCTTCTCGATGTCGAAGTCGTATTCGATGCCGGGATGGCGCCTCGCGTTCGTCGTCGGCAATGCTGAGATGGTCGGCGCACTGACGCGGCTGAAGAGCTATCTCGACTACGGCGTGTTCCAGCCGATCCAGATCGCGGCGATCATCGCGCTCAACGAGTGCGAGGACCTGACGGAGGCCTACCGGGACGTGTACCGATCGCGACGCGACGCTTTGATCGACGGGCTGGCCCGCGCCGGCTGGACCGTGCCGGCGCCCCGGGGGACGATGTTCGTCTGGGCCGAGATCCCCGAGCCCCATCGGGACCGTGGGTCTCTGGAGTTCGCGAAGCTCCTCCTGCAGGAGGCGAACGTGGCGGTCTCCCCCGGCGTCGGCTTTGGGCTGGCCGGCGACCGGCACGTTCGGTTCGCGCTCGTCGAGAACGAGCAGCGGATCCGGCAGGCCACCCGTGGGATCAAACGGGTCCTCCGCACCTGACGCGGCCGACTCGGATCGCCCGCCCGCGCGCGACACGCCCAGGAGCAGCAGGTCCCTCTGCTGAAAGCCGTCACACCACGTTCGTCCATCGTCACGGTCGACGGGTCGAGGAACCACGCCGTCCCGCATCATGGATGACCTCATGGAAACGGCCGAGGCCGAACGCGACCGAACCGAACCGAACCTTGCCGACGGAGGCGAGCGCCCCCGGGACCTGTTCGGCCGTGGCGTGCGCCTGGTCGTCTCGTACATCCGCATGCACACGCGACCCTTCGCGATCGCCGTGTTCGGGGCGTTCCTGTTCGCGATCGGCTCCGTGGCGGTCACGGTCGCCCTCGGGCGGGTGACCGACCGCGTCCTGCGACCGGCGTTCACGCCCGAAGGCGTGGACGCCTCCGCCGTCTGGCTCGGGATGGGCGCGGTGATGGGGCTCACGGCCCTGCGGGCGCTCGGCATCGGGATCCGCCGCTACTACAGCGGCGTGACGGGAGCGGCCGTGGCCGCGACGCTGCGCGAGCGCGTCTCGGACCGATACCGCGACCTCGCTCTCTCCTACCACCGCACCCGGCCCACCGGCGAACTGCTCGCGCACATCGAGGCCGACGTCGAAGCGGCGATCGAGGTCCTCTACCCGATCCCGTTCGCGATCGGCGTGATCTTCCTGGTCCTGTTCGCGCTCGTCTCGCTGGTGGCGGCCGACCCCTTCCTCACGCTGATCGGGCTGCTGATGGTGCCGGCGCTCGGCCTGATGAATCGTTCGTTCGCGCTGCAGATGCAGGGCCCCGCCCGGCGGGTCCAAGAACGGATCGGCGACGTGTCGGCCGTAGCGCACGAATCGATCGACGGGGCGCTCGTCGTGTAGACCCTCGGGCGCGAGCACGCCGAGGTGGGCCGCCTTCGCGAGAAGGCCGAGCAGCTTCGGACCGAACGCGTCGCGGCCGGCTACATCCGCGCGTGGTTCGACGCGGCGCTCGAGGCGCTCCCGACCCTGGCCATGATCCTCATGCTGGCGATCGGCGCCTGGCGGGTCTCGACCGCTGATATCACGCTCGGGACCCTCGTGCAGGTCGTCACGCTGTTCGGCCTGCTCGCGTGGCCGATGCGCTTCGTCGGCTGGATCCTCTCGGAGCTTCCCCGGGCCGTCGTCGGCCACGGGCGCATCCTCGAGGTCCTCGAGCAGCCGGACACGATGACGCGAGCGGCTGAACCCATCTCGCTGTCGCCGGGCCCGCTCGATGTCCGGGCAGAGTCACTCACGTACGGTTTCGACGGCGCCTCCGTGCTCGATGACGTGTCGTTCCACGTCGAGCCGAACGAATCGGTCGCGATCGTCGGACCGACGGGCGTCGGCAAATCGACGCTCGCGCAGCTCCTGGTGCGCTTGGACGACCCGTCGGGAGGAAGGATCCTGATCGGCGGCGTCGATCTCCGTGACCTCGATCCCGGCGAGCTGCGCCGGGGCGTCGCGCTCGTGTTCCAGGAGTCCTTCTTGTTCGCGACCACGGTGGCCGAGAACATCGCGCTGGACTCCGGCGCGAGCCGGGACCAGATCGAGCGTGCCGCCACGATCGCGCAGGCGGACCGCTTCATCCGCTCACTCCCCCATGCCTACGACACCGTCCTCGGCGAGCGCGGACACACGCTCTCCGGCGGCGAACGGCAGCGCGTTGCGCTCGCGCGTGCGTTGGTGCGACGGCCCCGCGTGTTGATCCTGGACGACGCCACCAGCGCCGTGGACCCGAAGATCGAGTCGGAGATCCTAGCCGGCCTTCGGCAGGAGATGGAGACCACGCTGATCGTCGTCGCGTACCGCCTATCGACGATCCGGCTCGCCGACCGTGTGCTGCTACTGGAGAAGGGCCGCCTGCGGGCGACCGGCTCGCACGAGCAGCTGATGGCATCCCAGCCCGGCTACGCCGCGATGATCCACGCGTACGAGCGGGGCGAGCGATGAGTGCCGCCGTGATCGACGAGGCGCCGGTGGAAACCCCGGGCCGTGAGGAGCTTCCGATCCCGGAGCACCTGCGGAGCGCGTGGAACGTCCTGATCGCCGGGCTCCGGCTCAGCCCGGAGCTGCGCCGGGGTCTCGGCCTCACGGTCGTCGTGTCACTCGGCGCCGTCGTCGGCAACCTCGTCGTGCCGATCCTGGTGCAGCAGATCTTCGACCACGGGTTCGAGGGCGGGTTCCGTCCGGGGTTCGTCTTCGGGCTCTGCGGAGCGGCGTTCGCGGTCGTCTTCGTCGCGTTCGTCGCCGGCCGGACGGCGGCGCGCCGGCTGGTGCGCGCCTCCGAGCAGGCGCTGATGGCGCTCCGTGTGCGGGGGTTCGAGCACATCCACCAGCTCTCGATCGCGACGCAGTCGCGGGAGCGCCGCGGCGTGTTCGTCGCGCGCGTGACCGCGGACGTCGACACGTTGTCGGAGTTCACCGAGGAGGGCGGGATCGAGTGGATCTGGGCGGTCCTGCAGATTTCGGCGACGCTCGTGATCATGCTGCTGCTCTCGTGGCAGCTCACGATCCCCGTCGTGCTGATGGTCGCGCCCCTGCTCCTGGTCATGGGCAAACTTCAGGCCAAGTTGTCCGAGGCGTACGACCTGGTGCGCGGGCGGGTCGGCGAGATGCTGGCCGAGGTCTCCGAAAGCGTGATGGGCGCCGACGTCGTGCGCGCCTACGGCCTGGAGGACCGAGTGGACCAGCGGGTCAAACGCTCGATCCACGACCGGTATCGAGCGCACGTCCTCGCGCACCTGCGGACGGCGAGGCTCTGGCCGATGGGAACAATCTTCTGGGGGCTGGCGATCTCGACGGTCATCCTGGTCGGTGCGACCTTCGGGCCCGAGTGGAGTCTCACGTTCGGCACGGTGTCGGCATTCCTGTTCCTGGCCGACCTGTTCCTGCACCCGTTCACGGACCTGCCCGAG
>JBMDWR010000171.1:0-9529 GCA_048594645.1 Actinomycetota bacterium | reverse complement strand
ATGAGCTTCCGGCGGGTCCAGTTCACCCCGGACCTCATGCCGAGCGACATCACGGGCACCTCGGTCCTGAACCTCAAGACGAACGAGTTCGAGTTCCGCCCCGGCCCCCTGTTCACGCAGGTCCTGCTCGCCGACGAGATCAACCGGGCGACCCCGAAGACGCAGGCGGCCCTGCTCGAGGCGATGCAGGAGCGGCAGGTCACGGTCGACGGCGAGACCCATCCGCTGCCCGAGCCGTTCTTCGTCCTCGCGACGCAGAACCCGATCGAGCTGGAGGGGACGTTCCCGCTCCCGGAGGCCCAGCTGGATCGGTTCCTGCTCCGCGTCAAGCTCGGCTACCCGGACGAGCGCGAGGAGCTTCGGATCCTCCAGACGCAACCGGCCGAGCGGACGCTCCCGGACGAGGCGCTACCGGACCTGCCTTCCCTGCGCGAGCTCCGAACCTCGACCGCCTCGATCGGTCTGGAGCCGCCCGTGCGCAGCTACGTCGTGGCGCTCGCCCGCGCAACCCGCGAGCACCCAGAGCTCGCGGTCGGCGTGAGCCCACGCGGCGTCGAACAGATGGGCGACGCGGCTCGCGCGTACGCGATGCTCGACGGGCGCGACTACGTCCTGCCCGACGACGTCAAGGCGCTCGCCGAGCCCGTGTTCGGCCACCGTCTCGTGCCGACCACCGACGCCAGGATCCGCGACCGCGGCCCCGACGAGATCCTGCGCGAGGTCCTCCGCTCGGTCCCCGTGCCGACCGAGCTCGACGCGTAGGGGCTCCGACGGACACACCGGAACGCCGCCAGATCGCGATGTACGTCGCGGGCATCGTCGGGGTGTTCGCGATCGCGTGGGGACAGGTCGTCGTGGTGCTCTGGGCGTCAGCGATCGCAGCGCTCGCCGTGGCGTCGAGCCTGTGGGCACGCTCGGCCCTGCGCGGCGTGAACGTCGAGGTCGCGTTCGATCCGCCGAGGGCGTTCGTCGGCGAGGACGTGACGCTTCGCCTCCGGATCTCGAACGACAAGCGCATGCCGTTGCCGATCGTCCGCCTGCTCGTGCGCTACCCGACCGGGATGCTCCCCGATGCGCATCCGGACCCCACGGCGCTCCGCGGTCACCGGCGGCGCCTCTCGATCGGCGGTCGGGGCGAGGTCGAGCTCCGCCTGCCCGCCGTCGTGACGGCCAGGGGCGAGTACTGGCTCGAGGGTGTCGACGTCGTGGTGTCCGATCCGTTCGACCTCGCCCCCGTCAAGTTCGAGGCGGACGCGGTGCGCCCGCTCCTGGTGATGCCGGAGCCGCGCGTCGGCATCCCGCTCCGGATCACGAGGCGCCTGCCGTTCGGGTCCCCGGCACCGTCGGCGCGCCTGTTCGAGGACCGAGAACACTTCGCCGGCGTTCGCGACTACGAGCCGGGTGATCCGATGCATCACGTGCACTGGCGCCTGTCGGCGCACGCCGGGAAGCTCCAGACGAAGCGTTACGAGCCGACGCGTTCGGCCGAGGTCCTGTTCGCGGTCGACCTCTCGAACGGTGAACCCTTCTGGCACGCCGTCGACCCCGACACCGCCGAGGAGACGATCGGGTGGACGAGCTACCTCGCAAGGCAGGCGATCCACGCGGGGTGGAGGACCGGCCTGGTCGCCAACACCCACCTACGGCGCGGGCGCGGCCCGCTGCGCGTGCCGTCGTCGCGCTCGATCGGCAGCGAGGCCGCGCTGTTCGCCGCGCTCGCCCGGATGCCCAACCAGCCGACGAGCGACCTCGGACCGGTCCTGCGCGAGATCGGCCGTCGCCTGGTCCGGCGGACGACCGTGATCGTGGTCTCGCCGCGTCCGGGCGAGGCGCTCGCACACGAGATGGAGGTCCTGCGGCGGCGTGGATGCGACGTCATCCACCTGTCGCCCCTCCACGCGTACCGCGATGAGGTCGCATCGTGAGCCGGCCGGTAGGCGTCTCATGATGGCCTGGACCGGCGTCGCGAAGCCGGAGCCGCGAGAGCTGCGCGCGTGCGCACTCGCGGCCCTCGCCGAGGCCGGCGTCCTCGCGCTCCCGGTGTGGCTCGTCCTGACGGAGGCGCGGGGGATCCGGATCGGCGTCGTGGCGCTCGCCGTGCCACTCGCGGTCGCGTACGTCGGGGGCGCGGTCGTCGCCTGCCTGTTCCGTGCGTCCCGGAACGTCGCCGTCGGGGCGGCGATCCTCGCCACCGTCGCCGGCGTGTGGCTCGGACACGGCGACCCCAACCGGACGGCGTTCGCGATCGTGGTGTGCCTGCTGGTCGCATTCCGGATGGTGACGCTCGCGCTCCGGGACTGGCGCGTGCCGATCCACGCCGAGTTCGGGTGGTTCACGCTCGCGCTGGGGCTCGAGGTCATGATCGCGGCGGACGCCACGCCCGAGTGGCGCGACCCCCTGACCGTCATCGTGCCCTTGTTCTTCGTGACCGCCCTCGCGAGCAGGGCGAGCACCGTCTGGACGTCGGGAGGAGCCGGCGAGCTGGACGAACGCGTTCGGGCCTCGTGGATCCGCCGAGCGTTGCTCGGCACGTTCGCGCTGCTCGGGGCGATGGGCGCGGCCGTGGCGTTCAGCATCGAGAACGGCGTGTTCGAACGCGTCGGCGCGTGGCTGAGCCCGGTCGCCGACGCGGTCGCCTCGTTCGTCGCCTGGGCGCTCTCGCAGGCGGCCCGGCCGATCTTCTGGCTGGTCGACCGTCTCGGCATCGACCCGGATCGCGTCCGCGAGTTCCTCGAGAACCTCCGCGACTCCTCCGCGCGCCCCGACATCGGCGAAGCCGGCGGCGGCGGGCCCTCGATCTGGCAGCGCGCCCTCGGGCTGCTGGTGTTCGCCGGCGTCGGCTACGCCGTGTACCGGGCGATCCGGCACTTCCGCCCTCCCGCCGCCGGAGAGCCGGAGCCACGCCCCTCTCCCAGCGTGTCCGAGTCGGCGATCGCACAGGAAGCAGACCGTCCCGCGAAACCGCGGTTCCGGCGGGAACCGCCCGCCGATACCGTCCGACGGTGGTACGCGGAGACGTTGTGGGCGTTGCGCCGCAAAGACGTCGTGCGCGAGCCGTGGCAGACACCGGCCGAGTTCGCCCCCGTCGTCGCGACCGCTCTCCCCGCGTGCGGACGCGAGTTCGCCGAGCTGACGCACGCCTACGAGGACGTCCGGTACGGCGGCCTCCGCCTGGACGCAGAGGCGCTGATGCGCCTGGAAGCGAGCCATAAGCGCATCGTCGGAGCCCTCGAGGTTCGCTAGCGCGCAACCGCTTGTCACCGACTGTACGATGTCCGTTCTGATGACCGAGCCAGCGATCGTCGTCGAGGGGCTCTCGAAGTCGTACGGGAAGGTCCAGGCGCTCGCCGGTATCGACCTCGGCGTCCCCGAGGCCACCGTGTTCGGGCTGCTCGGTCCGAACGGCGCCGGGAAGACAACCGCCGTCCGGATCCTAACCACGCTGCTGCACCCCGACGCTGGCCGTGCGACCGTCGCCGGGTACGACGTGGTTCGCGAGGCCGCGCGGCTCCGACACGTGATCGGCCTGGCCGGGCAGAGCGCCGCCGTCGACGAGAACCTCACCGGGCTCGAGAACCTGGAGATGGTCGGGCGTCTGTACCACGTGCCCCCAGCAGAGGCGCGCAAGCGCGCGGCGCAGCTCCTGGAGCGGTTCGACCTCACCGACGCGGCCGACCGCGTGGCGAAGACTTACTCCGGCGGCATGCGCAGGCGGCTGGACCTCGGCGCGAGCCTCGTCGGCCGGCCCCACGTGCTGTTCCTCGACGAGCCGACGACCGGACTCGACCCGCGGAGCCGCCTGGAGATGTGGGACATCATCCGAGAGCTCGTGAAAGAGGGCACCACGCTCCTGCTCACGACCCAATACCTCGAGGAGGCCGATCGGCTGGCTGACAGGATCGCGGTGATCGACCTCGGTCGCGTGATCGCGGAGGGCACCTCTGACGAGCTGAAGGCGCGCGTCGGAGGCGAGGTCCTCGCCCTGCGCGTCAGCGAACGCGAGCGGGCGCCCGACGCCGCGGGTGCGGTGCTCGGGCTGGGACCGGGCGGGGGGACCGTCGACGGCAACACGGGCGAGATCAACGTCCCCGTGGGCGCGGACGGGACCGCGATCCTCACCGAGGCGGTCCGGCGGCTCGATGCCGAGGGGATCCAGTTGGCCGACGTCGGCCTGCGGCGCCCCACGCTCGACGACGTCTTCATGGGCCTCACCGGCCACACGGCCGAGGCTGGCGGTGTCGGCCAGGCCTCCGGCGACGGCGATGGAGCGTCGAGGCGCGAGCACGAACGGGGGCGAGCGTGAGCGTCGCGACCGAGGAGGTTCGCGCGCCGAGCCTGATCGGGGCGACCGTCTCCGACTGGTGGATCATCACCAAGCGCAACCTCGTCACGTACCTTCGCAAGCCGGACCTGCTCGTGTTCTCGACGATCCAGCCGGTGATGTTCGTGCTGCTGTTCGTGTATGTGTTCGGCGGCACGTTCGAGCTGATCCTGCCCCCGAGCGTCCCGTACGTGGACTTCCTGATGCCGGGGATCTTCGTGCAGACCGCGATCTTCGCGGCGACGCAGACCGGCGTCGGGCTCGCCGACGACCTTCAGAAAGGCCTGATCGACCGGTTCCGGTCCCTGCCGATGGCACGATCGGCGGTCCTCGCCGGCCGCACCGCCGCGGACACGGTCTCGGTGTTCGTGCAGACGATCCTCATGCTGATCGTTGCGTTCCTCGTCGGCTACCGGCTCCACGAGGGCGGATGGGAGGCCCTGCTGGCGTTCGCGGGGGTCGTCTCGGTTGGCTACGCGTTCACGTGGGTGTCCGCGTTCGCTGGACTGTCGCTGAAGACGATCGAGGCGGTGCAGGCCGCGCTGTTCACGATCGTGTTTCCGTTCGTCTTCGTGAGCACGGCGTTCGTGCCGCTCTCGACGTTCCCGGACTGGCTCCAGCCCGTCGCGGAATACAACCCGGTAACGATCTGGGTCGACACCGTTCGGTCGCTCACGCTCGGCGATGTCTACGCCCCCGAGACGAGCAAGCTGTTCGCCGACGTCAAGCCGCTCGGCGAGCTGATGTGGCTGTCGGTGGGGTGGTTCGTGTTCTTCCTCGTGGTGTTCTCTTACCTCGGCGTCCGTCGGTACCGACGGACGTAGTCTTCGACCGCCGGGCGGGAACAAGCGCAACGGCCGCCGGGTTGTCGGTGAGATCAGTACATTGAAGCGAACGTCCGCACCGTAGAGGCCACGCATGCTCGGATTCGAAGGCGACAACGCACGCGAGAAGGTCATCGTCCTGCTGACGATGTGCTTCGCGCTCGCGATGGCGATGCTCGACAACACCGTCGTCAACGTCGCCCTGCCGACGATCAGCCGCGAGCTCGGCGCCGGTGTCTCCGAGCTCCAATGGATCGTCGACGGCTACATCTTCGCGTTCGCGTCCCTGCTGCTCACCGGCGGCATCGCGGGCGACCGCTACGGGCGCAAGCGGACGTTCCTCGTCGGCCTCACGATCTTCACGATCGCGTCGGCCCTGTGTGGCGTGTCACAGAGCACCGGCCAGCTGATCGCGGCTCGAGCGCTGCAGGGCGCCGGCGCCGCCCTCCTCATGCCCGGCACCCTCTCGATCATCACCGTGACGTTCCCCCCGCACGAGCGCGCCAAGGCGATCGGGCTGTGGGCGGGGATGTCGGGGCTCGCCCTCGCCCTCGGTCCGACGGTGGGCGGCCTCATGGTCGAGAAGCTCGGCTGGCAGTCGGTGTTCTTCCTCAACGTGCCGATCGGCATCATCGCGTTCATGACCGCGACGCGCACCGTTCGCGAATCGAAGTCCGAGGTGACCCGGCAGCTCGACGTTCCCGGGCTGGTCCTCGGCTCGGCCGCGCTGCTGGCCGCCACTTACGGGTTGATCGAGGCCAACCAGAAGGGCTGGCTCGATCCGCTCATCGTCGCGTCGTTCGCGGGCGCGGCGGTGTTCGGCATCGCCTTCCTGCTGTTCGAGATGCACAGCCCGCGCGCGATGCTCCCGTTGTCGCTGTACCGGATCCCCGCCTTCACGGCGGGGAACACCGTCGCGTTCAGCGTCTCGCTCGGCATGTTCGCCACGTTCTTCTTCATGTCGCTGTACATGCAGCTGATCCGCGAGTACACGGCGTTCGAGGCCGGATTGCGGTTCCTTCCGATGACGGGGGTCGTCATCCTGACCGCGCCGTACGCCGGGCGGTACGCGTCGCGGCACGGTTCGCGCATCCCGATGACGTACGGCCTGATTCTCGGCGGCGGCGGGTTGGTCGCCCTGTCCCGCCTGTCGGTCGACACGCCGTACCTGGTGATGCTGCCCGTGTTCATGATCATGGGCCACGGTCTGGGCTCGACGATGGCGCCGATGACCGCCGCCGTGATGAACGCCGTCGGGCCCGAGCGCGCCGGCCTCGGCTCGGCCACGACCAACACCTCTCGAGAGGTGGGTGGCCTGTTCGGCATCGCGCTGCTCGGCACCGTGCTGACGGCACGGCTGACGGACGTGCTCGAGCCGGCGCTGGCTGCGATCGGTCTGGCCCCGGCCCAGCAGGCCACGATCGAGGCGGCGGCCGGACAGGGGCGGCTCGATCCGGCGGCGCTCGCCGGCCTCGCGCCCGAGCAGCAGGCGGCGGTGGCGCAGGCGTTCCGGACGTCCTTCATGAGCGGCTTCCGCCTGTCCCTGATGCTCGGCGGGATCGTGCTGCTGGTGGCGGCGGTGATCGCCAACCGGTTCATCCCAGGGCGCGCCCACGCACGCCAGGTCCGCGAGGCCGCCCGACTGGGGGAACCCGCCCCGATCGAGGTCTAAGCTTCCCTTGAGATGGAACAGGACAAGGACCTGATCGAACGGATCGAGCGGCTCGCGCACGAGGAGCACGCGCTGTTCGACAAGGAGTCCCGCGGCGAAGCCTCCACGAAAGAGCGCGCCCGTCTGAAGGAGATCGAAGGGGAGCTCGAGGCGGCCTACGACCTCCTTCGCGCCAGGCGTGCCCGAAGGGCCGCCGGCCTCGACCCCGCGGTCGAGCCGGCGCACCAGGACGTCGGACCGGCCCTCGACGACGCGGAGACGACGGTCGACGCGGTGGCGGCGGTCGAACCGACGGCCTAGTGCCGCACGGCTCCGTTCGGCTCGGCGACGTCGAGGTCGTCGGCGTGTGCGATGCGGTCGTCCGATCGAGCTCGGCCGTAACGGACGCGTTCCCGGGTGCCGACACCAACGTGTGGGCCGAGGCTCGCGACCGGTATCCGCGGACCTTCGACGCGGATCGCTGGCGCTTGCACGTCCACTGCTTCGTCGTACGGACGCGCGGCCGGATGTTCCTGGTGGACACCGGCGTCGGCCCGAGCTCGGCGCCTGCGTTCGCATGGACCCGGACGCCCGGCAGGCTGCTCGAGGAGCTGTCCGCGGCCGGCGTCGACCCCGCCGAGATCGAGCTGGTCGTCATCACCCACGTCCACGACGACCACGTCGGTTGGAACGTCGCCGCCGACGGAGCCCCGGCGTTCCCGAACGCCCGGTACCTGATCCACGCAGCCGACTGGGACGTGATGGCCGACGCCCAGGACCAGGAGGACCGCCTGATCTTCTCCGCGGTCCTCTCGCCGCTGATGGACGCCGGCATCGTCGAGCGCACGAACGGCCGGGTGTCGCTCACCGACGAGCTGACGGTCGAGCACGCCCCCGGGCACACGCCGGGCCATCAGGTGCTCACGATCGACGCCGAAGGCCGGCGTGCGCTGATCGCCGGGGACCTCGTGAATCACCCGGTGCAGCTTCTGCGGCCGGGCCTCGCGGGGACGAGCGACATGGACGCCCACCGGGCGAGCGTCACGCGCGCGCAGTGGGTGGACCGGATCGTCCGAGAGGAACGACTCGTGTGTTCGGCGCACTTCCCAGAGGCGTTCGGATGGTTCGTCGCCGAGGGGGACAGTCACGCGTGGCTGCCGCTCGAGCTTGAGGGCGGGTAGCCCGGTGCCGCGCTACGGACGCTCCGCCGCCGGCTGTCCGTCGACCGGGGTCGTCGCGCTCGGCATCGCTGGATCCGTGAACAGCTGCTGCTTGTGCGAGCCATCGCAGAACGGCTTGTTCCGCGAGTACCCGCAGCGGCAGA
This sequence comes from Actinomycetota bacterium, assembly GCA_048594645.1. Classification (GTDB taxonomy): domain Bacteria; phylum Actinomycetota; class UBA4738; order UBA4738; family HRBIN12; genus DASSJM01. The sequence continues at coordinate 1,409 of JBMDWR010000171.1, read as the reverse complement.
GCGTCTGACGGTTGCGCACCTCGTACGGCGTCCCGTCCTCGGAGACGACCGGGATGCCGCCCCGGATCCAGTAGGACGCGTTCGGCTCGACGCCGATCGACGGCTCGAACGGCGGCTCCACCGGTTCGGCGTCGGGGAGGACGGCGTAGGCGAGACGGCCGGACGGACACCGGTTGACCATCGCCGTGAACTCCTCGCGGACGTCGGGATCGTCGGCCTCGTCCACCATCTCCCACACCCCGGTGTTGACGTTGCGGCAAAAGCCCGCGTGCGTGCACAGGGACAGGTCGTCGTACAGGACGTGGCCCTCGGCCCCCTCCCACGCATCCCGACGCTCCGAGATCGGGCCGCGATCGGCCTTCTCTGTTCCGTCCCACTCGATCTGGAGGTGCGACTTGTCACAGAACGGCTTGGTGGAGGAGCGGCCGCAACGGCACAGCTCGTAGACGTCCCCCGGCGTCTCGAACGCCGGTCCCTCGTCCCACGCCACCGGCTCGCCTCTGTCGGTCTTGACGATCGCCGTGCGCAGCAGCGGCACCCCGCCCTCGACGCGGTAGGGACCCTGCTCGACGACGACGATGCGCGCTCCGCTCGGTTGCGTCGCCCGTCGGCTCGCGGTGTCGATCCTCGGCTCGTCCACGGCCAGAGAGCCTACACCCGGCTTCCCCATTGCGGTTCGCGACGCCGGCCGGGATCAGGGCGGCAGGAACGAGCGCTGGAAGGACAGCGCTCGCCACGGCCGCCTGCCCGTGGCGAGCAGCTTCCCGGTCGCGATCGGGCGGAAACGGCCGACACGCCCGAACGAGACGAGGACCAGGGTGACCGGGTCGGCGTGGATCGTGCAGTCGGCGTCGCCATTCGGCGGCTCGACCGTCGCCGTGCCGCGGTCGATCCGGATCCGGAACGATGGTCCTTTTCGAACCGCGATCCGATACGTCGTGCGCGTGCCTCGCGTCGCCGCTCGATCGACGTAGTGAGGCGCGACGGCGGCCGACGCCCGGATGATGGTGCGCGCCTCGTCAGGGTCGATCGCCCATCGCCGCCCCAGCGTCCGCGCGATGTCGAACCCGTGGACGAGCAGCTCGGCAAGCAGGAGGCCGGTGACCGTCGCGACGTCGAGCGTCAACCCCGAGTACCACGCCACAGGATCCGCTCCCAGCTTTCCTCGGGTCGTCCCGACGAACGCGGTCACGTTCGAGCTCAGATCCTCGACGTTCTCGGCGAGGGTCCGACCGGAACGGGCGTCGATCCCCCGCCGGTTCTCGGAGGCGATGTCGGCGATCGCGCCTCGCGGCACGCGGGTCCCGTCGAGGTACGCGGCGAACAGCTCCGTCCGGGCGGCCACGTGCGCCGCCATCTCGCCCAAGGTCCACGACAGCCCGCGTACCGGCGCCGCCGGGTCGGGCACG
>JBMDWR010000170.1:0-1871 GCA_048594645.1 Actinomycetota bacterium | reverse complement strand
TCGGCTCGCGAGCGCTTCCGCCTGCTCGAGGCTTCGTCCGGTAGACCAGCCGGAGCCCGCGAGGTCGGTGAGCTGGTTGGATTCTGCCGGTCGCCCGGCGGAACGGGCGGGGCGGTGGCCCCGGCCCGCGAGGGACGGCTCAGCAGCCAGTCACCTCGGGGGTCTCTTGCCGTCTATGCAAGTCGGACCACCTCCTTTCTCCCGTGCCATCTATGGTGCCGCACGATCGCGCCTTCGGCAACGACATCACGGGCGCGGCGCTCGAGCCGACGGAGGGCCGCGTGCCACCGGCGTGCCCGAGGGCGACAGCGGCTCGGCGCGCTCGGGACGAACGGCCCTGGCTCGCGTGACGGGCATGGGTGAGGCTGACGATCGTTCGAGGGAAAGGATCAGCCATGCCACGCGTGATCCATTTCGAGATCCCGGTGGACGACCCGGACCGCGCACAGGCCTTCTACGAGGAGGCGTTCGGCTGGGCGATCTCGGCGTCCCCGATGCCCGTCGACTACCGGCTTGCGACGACCGGACGTGACGACGAGCCGGGCATCGACGGCGCCCTCACGCCCCGAACCGAGATGTCCGCGTGGATCCACGTCGCCGTGGATTCCGTCGACAAGGCCGTCCGGAAGGTCGAGGAGGCCGGCGGCGAGTCGCTCACGCCGAAGATGCCGATCGCGGGCGTCGGCTTCATGGCCTACTGCCGAGACACCGAGGGCAATCAGCTGGGCGTGTACGAAGCCGATCCCGCTGCCGCGTAGCGGCGATCCGGGCCTAGCGGGTCGCCCGGCGGCGGGTGCTCGACTTCCGGGAGCCGGCCTTCTTCGAGCCGGACCGCTTCGCCGTCGACCGCTTGCCGCCCGTCTTCCTCGAGGTCGTCCTCTTCGCCGACCTCTTGGGGCGCGACGACCTCGCGGTCGACCTCCTGGTGGACCTCCTCGGGGTGGACCTCGTCGCGGTCGACTTCCTCGTCGCCTTCTTCCGGGTCGACTTCCTCGCGGTGGACTTTCTCGCGGTGGACTTCTTCCTCGCTGTGGGCTTCTTTCTCGTGGACGTCCTCGTGGTGGACTTCTTCCTCGTGGACGTCCTCGCGGCAGACTTCCTCGTCGTGGACCTCCTGGCGGCGGGCTTCTTCCTCGTGGACTTCTTCGCGCCGGTCTTCTTCGAACCGGAGGCCCTCGAGGTCGCCGGCTTCCGTCCTCCGGCACGCGCTGCCTTCTCCTTGAGCGTCTCGGTGGCCTCGTCCGCCTTGTCGACGACGATCTCCTGCATCTTGTCGGCGACCACGCCGATGACATCTTGCGCGGCGTCCGTCGCGAGCACCTTCTTCCCCGCCTCCGTGGCCTTCCTCGTCGCCGTTCTGCGCTTCGCCATGTCGCCTCCCTTTCCGGAACGTCGACCGAGCGCTCTGGGTGTTCCCTTCGGCGACCCGTTTCATTCCTGGCACAGGCGCGTCCGAGTGCCGGCACACAGCCCGGCCCACCGGGGAATGAACGTGCCCGCCCGTGACGGGCCGTCCGCCCCTGTCGACCGCCCGCGAGCGGCACGAATGTCGGGGATGCGGAGGACCCATGGTCATCGAACGCGTCCAGGCCGCCCCACGGCAGCCGGCCGAACGACGTGTCCCCTCTCGCGAGCGACTCGCATACCTCGACAACGTCAAGACGCTGCTGATCGCCGGGATCATCGCCGCACATGCGATCCAGGGTTATTCGGAGTTCGGCAGCTGGACGTACCAGGACGTGCAGGAGGTGACCCTGTCGCCGATCGTCGAGACCGTCTTCGTCGTCGCGCTGGTCAGCCTCGGGGCGTTGTTCCTCATGTCGCTGTTCTTCTTGATCTCGGGCCTGTTCACGCAGGACTCGCTCGAGCGG
>JBMDWR010000017.1:0-4275 GCA_048594645.1 Actinomycetota bacterium | reverse complement strand
TCCGGCGACGTGTGACCCACGTTCAGGACGGAGATCCCCGTCGCGAAGTCGATCAAGCGGTTGCCGTCGACGTCCTCGATGATCGCGCCCGAGGCGCGAGCGGTGACGATCGGATGGGTGTTGAACACGCCCTGTGGGACGGCGTTCGCGCGGCGCTCGAACCACGCGCGCGACCTCGGCCCCGGGATCTCGGTGACGACCTTGCGCTCCTGCGGGATGTCCACCTCGCGCCTCCTCCGACGGGTGATGGCCGACAAGTGCAGTTTCGCACGAGTGGAGATGCGGCGATCGAGGCACTCAGGCCCCACGACCGCCGGGACGTCAGGAGGCTCGCCGACCGCGAGCGCGCCGAACGGACGTACGGACCTCGGGTTCACCGACGACGTGGGACACCGGGAGCCCGAAAGCCGCCTCCGCGCGATGGGGCAGGTCGATCTTCAGCCACCTCGAGAGGCTGCGCGGCAGGGTCGACACGATGATCTCGTCGAAGGGTCCGTGGTCGCGGAGGACGTCGCCGATCGCGAGCATCGGATCCCCGTCGCCCACCTCGCCCTCGACCGCGACGCCCATGCCGGCGAAACGGGCGAGGCCCGCGTCCAGGCTTTTGCGGGCGGTCGCCCTGGCCTCGCCCTCCGTCCACATGTGGTCACGCGGGGGCGTCGCGGGGACGACCAGCCGGAACTCGCACGCACCCCGCCTCGCGAGGTCACGGATCCGCGCGACGAGCGCCTCGCCCCCGAGGGTCTGGTTCGCAACGACCAGGTAGCGGCGCACGGCACCACCTCCCCTCGAACGAGCATCGTACGCCCGTGATGTCCGGAAACGGAACCCCTGCCGGGGACGCGACCCACTCGAGTGGTGCCCGACCAGCCGGTTTCGGCATACTCACGGTGCAGAGGGGCCGGAAACCGTCCCGGCCCGTGTTCCGGCGCGAAGGGAGGTCTGCATGGCCACCGCAACCAAGACGTGGCAGATGTACATCGGCGGGACGTGGGTGGATTCGAGCAGAGGGGAGAGCGAGCCGAACATCGACCCCTCCACCGAGGGTGTCGCGGACGAGGTGCAGATCGGGTCGCGCGAGGACGCGGACCGCGCCGTCGAGGCGGCGCAGAAGGCGTACGACGAGGTCTGGTTCGACACCCCGCCGAAGGAGCGCTCCGCGATGATGCTCAAGCTCGCGGACGCGATGGACGCCGACGCCGACAACCTCGCACGGCTCGAGGCGCAGGACGTCGGCAAGCCGATCTCGGTCGCGGCGGCCGACATCCCGTTCATCACGGACAACCTTCGTTTCTTCGCGGGGGCGGCCCGGCTGCTCGAGGGCAAGTCCGCGGGCGAGTACGAGAAGGGCTTCACCAGCATGATCCGGCGCGAGCCGCTCGGCGTGACCGTCGGGATCTGCCCGTGGAACTACCCGTTGATGATGGCGATCTGGAAGATCGGCCCCGCGCTCGCCGCGGGCAACACCTCGATCATCAAGCCCGCCGAGCTCACGCCGCGGACGACGCTCCGCCTGGCCGAGCTCTCACAGGACATCCTGCCGCCCGGCGTGTTCAACGTCGTGACCGGCCACGGCTCGGAGATCGGCGACCAGCTCGTCAAGCACCCGCTGGTCCGTCTCGTTTCGGTCACGGGCGACACGGCGACCGGCAAGGTCATCGCGTCCAACGCCGGCTCGTCCAACGTGAAGCGTGTCCACCTCGAGCTCGGCGGCAAGGCGCCGGTCGTGGTGTTCGACGACGCGAACCTCGAGAGCCTGATCGAGACGCTGAAGTTCGCCGGCTACACCAACACCGGACAGGACTGCACCGCGTCCTGCCGCGTGGTCGCCGGTCCCGGCATCTACGAAGATCTTCTGTCCGAGCTGGTTCCCGCCGTCGAGTCGATCAAGGTCGGCGACCTCGACGACGAGTCGGTCGAGATGGGGCCGCTCGTCTCCGCCGATCAGCGCGAGCACGTCGCGGGCTTCGTCGACCGCGCGCAGAACGGCGGCGGCAAGGTCCTGACCGGTGGCGAGAAGCTGGAGCGCAAGGGCTTCTACTACAAGCCGACCGTCGTGACCGACGTGCAGCAGGACTCCGAGATCGTCCAGAAGGAGGTCTTCGGACCGGTGGTCACGGTCCAGCGGTTCTCGGACGAGGACGAGGCCGTGAACTGGGCCAACGACGTCGTGTACGGGCTGTCGTCGTCGGTGTGGACGCGAGACGCAGGCCGGGCGATGCGGGTTGCTCGGCGGCTCCAGTACGGCGCGGTCTGGGTCAACACACACTTCATGATCACGGCCGAGATGCCGCACGGTGGGTACAAGGAGAGCGGGTACGGCAAGGACATGTCGATGTACTCGCTGGAGGACTACACGCAGATCAAGCACGTGATGTGGGCGCTCGACTGAGCGTTCGAGCGCCGAGGACGACGTGAGCGAAAGGAAGTGAGCTCGTCATGACCGTACGTCCGTTCCTGGTGAACGGGGAGTGGCGAACGGGTGAGGATACGCTCGAGGTCCGCAACCCCTACGACGACAGCCTCGTGGCCGAGATCGGCGTCCCGTCCGATGCCGACGTCGAGGAGGCGATCGCGACCGCGGCCGCGACCTTCGAGGAGTCGCGCCGCCTCCCGCTCCACGTCCGCGCCGACGCGCTGGACCACATGTCGCGGCGCCTGGCCGAGACGCTCGAGGAGAACGCGGAGCTGATCGCGAAGGAGGGCGGCAAACCGCTCAAGTGGGCCAAGGTCGAGGCGACGAGGGCCGTCTCCACGTTCCGGTGGGCAAGCGAGGTCCTGCGCCACGGCGACGACGAGTTGATCCGCCTGGACACCGAGGCGTCGCTCGGTTCGCGCGTCGGGCTGATCCGGCGGTTCGCGTTCGGGCCGGTTCTCGGGATCACGCCGTTCAACTTCCCGCTCAACCTGGTGGCGCACAAGGTGGCGCCGTCGCTCGCGGTCGGAGCGCCGATCGTGGTCAAGCCGGCGTCGTCGACGCCGATCGGCGCACTACGGCTGGCCGAGCTGTTCGCCGAGACGGAGCTCCCGAAGGGCATGTACCAGGTGCTGCCGGTCTCCTCGAAGGTGGCCGACACGATGGCCCGCGACGACCGCTTCCGCAAGATCTCGTTCACGGGCTCGAGCGACATCGGCTGGTACCTCAAGGGCCTCGACCCGAAGAAGCGGGTCACGCTGGAGCTGGGCGGCAACGCCGGCGTGATCGTGCACTCGGACGCCGACCTCGACCGTGCGGCGCAGCGCGTCGCGGTCGGCGGGTACTACCAGGCCGGGCAGAGCTGCATCAGCGTCCAGCGCGTCCTGGTCCAGTCCGAGGTGTACGGGGACTTCGCAGACCGTCTGGTCAAGCAGGTCGAGAGCCTCAAGGTCGGCGACCCGATGGACCCGACGGTCGACGTCGGCCCGGTGATCCAGAAGAGCGAGGTCGAGCGGATCGGCGCCTGGGTGAAGGAGGCGGTCTCGCAGGGGGCGACGGTCCTGACCGGCGGCAACGGCAAGGAGCCGTTCTTCGAGCCCACGCTGATCGGCGACGTCGTTCCCGAGATGAAGGTATGTCGCGAGGAGATCTTCGGGCCCGTCGTGACGATCAGCCCGTACCAGACGTTCGACGAGGCGATCGCGACGGTGAACGACTCGCGGTTCGGGCTGCAGGCGGGGGTGTTCACCAACGACGTGAACCGCGCGTTCCAGGCGCACCGCGACATCGAGGTGGGCGGCGTGATCATCAACGACGTCTCCGCCTTCCGAGCGGATCAGATGCCCTACGGGGGCTCCAAGGACTCCGGGTTCGGGCGCGAGGGCCTGAAGTACGCCATGGAGGAGATGACCGAGCCCCGCATCATGGTCCTCTCGCACGTTCCGCTGTAGCGCGTGGACGAGCGGATCGCGGTCCTGGGGGCCGGCGCGATGGGCAGCGCCGCGGCGGTGCTGCTCACGCGTCACGAGGTGGACCTGCTCGTGCTGGACGCCGACGGCGCCCGGGCGGCGCGCGTGGCCGAGCGCGCAGGGGCACGCTCGCAGGCGTTCGACGCGCGCGGGGGCGAGTTGGCCTCCGTCCTCGGGGGCGTCTCGGCTGTCGCGGCGTGCCTCCCGTACCGGCTGAACCTCGAGGTCATGGAGGCCGCGCTCGCCGCGGGGTGTCACTACGCGGACCTGGGCGGCCTGTACCACGTGACGCTGCGGCAGTGGGAGCTCGACGAGCGGTTCCGCGACGCCGGGCTCTCGGCCGTGATCGGGATCGGCTCGGCGCCCGGCATCACCAACGTGCTCGCGCGG
>JBMDWR010000169.1:0-7011 GCA_048594645.1 Actinomycetota bacterium | reverse complement strand
GGCCGCCTGGATCGCCTTGACGATGTTGATGTAACCGGTGCAACGGCAGATGTTGCCGGAGATCGCCCAGCGGACGTCGTCATCGCTCGGCGACGGGTTCTCCTCGAGCAGGGCCTTGGCCGTGAGCATCATCCCCGGCGTGCAGAACCCGCACTGCAGGCCGTGCTCCTCCTTGAACGCCGCCTGGATCGGGTGCAGCTGCCCGTCCTGGAGCAGCCCCTCGACCGTGGTGATCTGGCTCCCGTCCGCCTGCACGCCGAACAGCGTGCAGGATTTCACGGGGCGTCCGTCGAGCAGCACCGTGCACGCGCCACAGCTCGTCGTGTCGCATCCGATGTGGGTGCCCGCGAGCCCGAACTCCTCCCTGATCAGGTGCGCGAGGAGCAATCGCGGCTCGACGTCCGCCGTCCGCTCCTCGCCGTTGACCGTGACCGTGACCTTCATCGATCGATCCCCTTTCGGTCTGCTCAGGCGGCGCGCGCGCCCTCGAGGGCACGCGCGAGCCCGCGGCGCACGTAGACGTCCACGACGTGTCGCTTGTAGTCGGCCGAGCCTCGCACGTCGCTCACGGGCGAGGAGGCTTCCGCGGCCAGCCGGGCCGCCTCGGCGAACGCCGCCTCGGTCGGCTCGGCCCCCGCGAGGCCGGCCTCGGCGTCGGTCGCCTGGATGTTGCGGGATCCGACGGCGGTCAGGCCGATGCCCGCGCGCTCGATCGTCCCGTTCGACAGCGACAGGTGCACGGCCGCCCCCACCGTGGCGAAGTCGCCGACCTTGCGCTCGAGCTTCAGGTACGTCCCGCCCGAGGCCGGGCCCGGCTGCGGGACCCGCACCTCGGTGAGGATCTCGTCGGGTTCGATCGCCGTCGTGAACGTGTCCACCAGGAACTCCGAGGCCGGCAGCTCACGTTCGCCGCGCGGGCTCCGAAGGACGACGGACGCGCCGAGCGCCAGCATCACCGAGCCCCAGTCCCCGGCGGGGTCGGCGTGACAGAGGGAGCCGCCGATCGTGCCGAGGTTGCGCACGATCGGGTCCGAGATCAGCGGCGCGGCGGCGGCCATGACGGGATAGCGGGCCTTGAGCAGGTCCGAGCGTTCGAGGTCCTTGTGACGCGTGAGGGCGCCGACCCGTAGCCGGCCGTCGGACTCGACCACCTCGTTCAGGCCCAGCTTGCCGATGTCGACGATGTGCCCCGGCGTGGCCAGGCGGAGCTTCATCACCGGGATCAGGCTCTGTCCGCCTGCCAGGACCTTGGCGTCGTCGCCGTACCGTTCGAGGAGCTCCAGCGCCTCATCCAGCGACGCTGCTCGGTGGTACTCGAACCGGGAGGGAAGCATGCGTTACCTCCTGTGATGAGGCGTTGTCCGAAGACGCAAGCGCGACGACGGACCGGTGATGGACTATCGCTCCGCCGCTTGGAAACGGTCAAGTCAGTGTGCCGACGCCGTCGGTATCGTCGTCGCGATGGCCGGCTCCAACCGTGGGTTCTGGAAGGTGTTCGTCTCGCTCGCGGTCGGCGGGATCGCGTTGGTCGCGATGGTGATCGCGTTCCGCCCGGTCGCCCGCACGGGCGCCGTGGCCTACGCCCAGTCCAACCTCCGGCTCGCCGCCGAGAACGCCGAGCGCGTCGGCACCGCCGCGGGCTCGCTCGCCGTCGCCACGCGTGAGCGCCTCGCGTCCGAGCCCGCCATGGAGGACCTGCTGCTCATCGACCCGGACCAGAGCTCGAACGACCCCGAGATCGTGAGCGTGTTCGCCACGCCCACGGCCTGGACGGGATCCGCTCGCGCGGAGACCGGGGAGTGCTTCTGGGTGCGCGTCGAGGTCGCCGACGGCGGGACGTCGCTCGGACAGGTCTACGGCACCGGGACCGACTGCTCGGCCGAGGAGGCGAGCGCCGCGTCGCCCGGCTCGTGGTCCGAGGGCTAGCGCCCGCCTGCCTCGATTCGCGCGAACGAACACCCCGGACTACCATCGGACCCCTCGCCCGTTGGAAAGGGGGACCCGTGGCAAACGTCTCGGTCACCGTCAACGGGGCAGTGCGCGAGGCCGAGGCCGAACCGCGCACGCTCCTCGTGTACTTCCTCCGGGAGACCCTCGGGCTCACCGGGACCAACGTCGGATGCGACACCTCATCGTGCGGCGCGTGCACCGTGCTGCTCGACGGCGAGTCGGTGAAGTCGTGCACGCTCCTGGCCGTGCAGCTCGACGGCAGAGAGATCACGACGATCGAGGGGATGGCGTCCAACGGCGAGCTCCATCCGATGCAGGATGCCTTCCACCGCAACCACGGTCTCCAGTGCGGCTACTGCACGCCCGGCATGATCATGGCGGCGGCGAGCTACCTGAAGGAGAACCCCAACCCGACCGACGAGCAGGTGCGTAAGGCGCTCGAGGGCAACCTGTGCCGATGCACCGGCTACCACAACATCGTGAAGTCCATCCTCGACGCCGCCGGCCAAATGGCCGGCGCCACGTCGTAAGGGGGTCGAGATGGCGACGCAGACCTACGTTGGCCAGTCGGTCCTCCGCAAGGAGGACGCCACGCTCGTCCGGGGTCAGGGCAGCTACGTCGACAACCTCTCGGTTCCCGGCATGCTGTTCATGGCCGTCGTGAGGAGCCCGTACCCGCACGCGCGGATCAACAGCGTGGACGTCGCACCTGCGCTGAAGGTACCCGGCGTGGCCGCGGCGTTCAGCGGGGCCGACCTCGCGGGCGATTGGGCCGGCCCGCTCCCGATGGTGTGGCCGATCACCGAGGACATCAAGACGTCGGACCACTGGCCGCTGACCAAGGACAAGGCGCGGTTCCAGGGCGACGGCGTTGCGGTCGTCCTGGCCGAGACGCGCGGCCAGGCGCGCGACGGCGCCGAGGCGGTCCACGTCGACTACGAGCACCTCGACGCGGTCCTCGACCTGGAGGAGGCGGCCAAGGACGGCGCGCCGCTCGTGCACGAGGAGCTCGGCACGAACGCGGTCGTCCACTGGAGCCACGGCGGCGGTGGCGACCAGAGCGTGTTCGACACGGCGCCGGTGCGTCTCGAGCTCCGGTACGAGGCGCCACGGATCGCGCCGAGCCCGATCGAGCCGCGCGGCTGTCTCGCGTCCACGGTGCCGGCCACGGGCGAGTTCACGTTGTGGACGTCGACGCAGATCCCGCACATCGCCCGCTTCACGCTCTCGGGGACCACGGGCATCGCGGAGCAGAAGCTCCGGATCGTGGCACCCGACGTCGGCGGGGCGTTCGGTGCGAAGCTGAACGTCTACGCGGAGGAGGCGCTCTGCCTCGCGCTCGCCCGCAGGACCGGGCGCCCGGTGAAGTGGATCGAGGAGCGCTCCGAGAACTACGCCGTCACCGTGCACGGCCGCGGCGTGATCCACGACGTCGAGGTCGCCGCCGACGAGGACGGCAGGATCCTTGGCTTCCGCGTGAAGGAGCTCGCCGACATGGGCGCGTACCTCCAGCTCCTCACACCGGGCATCCCGGAGCTCGGCGGCTGGGTGTACATGGGGCCGTACGACATCCAGGGGTACTGGTACGAGTTCACCGGCGTGATGACCAACGCCACGCCGACCGACGCCGTTCGTGGCGCCGGCCGCCCGGAGGCGACCTACGTGGTCGAGCGAGCGGTCGACGCGCTCGCCCGCCACGTCGGCAAGGACCCGGCCGAGGTGCGCCGGATGAACCTCGCCCCGCCGCACGCCGAGGCGAAACCGTCCGTCATGGGTCTCCAGATCGACTCGGCGAACTACGAGCCGACGTTCGACCGCGCGCTCGAGCTGGCTGACTACGAGCAGTTCCGCAAGGAGCAGGCTGCGCGGCGCGACAGCGGGGACGTCAAGCAGATCGGCATCGGCCTCTCGAGCTACATCGAGATGTGCGGCCTGGCCCCGTCGAACATCCTGGGCGCGCTGCGCTACGCCGCGGGCGGCTGGGACGCCGCCCAGGTCCGCTGCCAGCCGAGCGGCAAGGTGACCCTGTTCATCGGGACGTCGCCGCACGGTCAGGGTCACGACACGACGTGGGCGCAGATCGCGGCCGACCAGCTCGGCGTCACGCCCGACGACATCGAGGTGCTGCACGGCGACACGTCCGTGTCGCCGCTCGGGATGGACACATACGGCTCCCGCTCGATCTCGATCGGCGGGACGGCGCTCCACATGGCGCTCGAGAAGATCAAGGCGAAGGCGCGGACGCTCGCGGCGTTCGAGCTCGAGGTGTCCGAGGACGACCTCGAGTTCGAGGGAGGGGCGTTCCGCGTTCGGGGGGCGCCCGACCGGTCGAGGACGATCGTCGAACTCGCGACCACGGCGTGGACGGCGCACAACCTGCCGGACGGGTTCGAGCCCGATCTCACGGCGACGGCTACCTGGGACCCGAAGAACTTCACGTGGCCGGCCGGGACGCACGTCTGCGTCGCGGAGGTGGACACCGAGACAGGCGACACGGAGATCCTCCGGTACGTCGCCGTCGACGACTGCGGCGTCGTGATCAACCCGATGATCGTCGACGGGCAGGTGCACGGCGGCGTGGCGTTCGGCATCGCGGAGGCGATGTACGAGGAGGTGCTGCACGACGCGGCCGGCAACCTGATGACCTCGACGATGACGCAGTACCTGATCCCGTCGGCGGCCGAGCTCCCGCCCTTCGTCACCGATCGGACGGAGACGCCGTCGACCACCAACCCGCTCGGCGTCAAGGGGATCGGCGAGGCCGGCACGATCGCGGCGCCGCCCGCCGTCGTGAACGCCGTCGTCGACGCCGTGAGCCATCTCGGCGTGACGCACATCGAGAAGCCGGTCTCGCCCGAACGCGTGTGGCGAGCGATCCACGAGGCGAAGGTCACGACCGGCGGAGGTGCGGCATGATCCCGGCGCCGTTCGAGTACCGACGCGCCGAAAGCGTGGACGACGCGATCCGGGCTCTGTCCGAGAACCCGGATGCGAAGCTCCTCGCCGGCGGCCATTCGCTCCTGCCCCTGATGCGCGTGCGCCTGGCCCGGCCGTCGATGCTGGTGGACATCTCCCGGATGCAGGACCTGAAGTACGTCAGGGAGGACGGCGACCGGGTCGCGATCGGCGCGCTCACGCGTCACCACGACGTCGCGGGCAGCGAGGTGCTCCAGCAGCTGTGCCCGATCGTGGCGTTCGCCGCGGGCGAGATCGGAGACCCGCAGGTTCGACACGTCGGCACGATCGGCGGTTCGATCGCGCACGCCGACCCGGCCTCGGACATGCCAACGGTCCTGGTGGCGCTCGGCGCCGAGATGGTCGTTCGAGGAGCCGACGGCGCGACGCGCACCGTGCCGGCCAGGGAGTTCTTCAAGGGCCTGTTCACGCCGGACCTGGCCCACGACGATGTCCTGACCGAGATCCGCGTGCCGAAGACCGAGGGCCGCGGGTGGGCCTACGTGAAGTTCCACCGGCGGGCGCAGGACTGGGCGCTGGTGGGCGTCGCGGCGCTCGCGGCTAACGGCGACCGTGCAGCGATCGCGCTCACGAACATGGGCGACCGCCCGCTGCGCGCGGCCGGCGTCGAGGAGGCGCTCGCCGGCGGCGCCGATCCGGCCTCGGCGGCCGAACGCGCCGCCGAGGGGACGAGCCCGCCGACGGACGCGTTCGGGAGCGCCGAGTACCGCACCGAGCTGGTGAAGGTGCTCGTCCGCCGCGCGATCGAGGAGGCGCAGGCGAGGTAGGAGGTCGGGGAGACGCCCCGCGCGGCGACGGGACGGGCCTGCGGGCCCGTCCCGTCCTCTTTGACGGTCGTTCGTCCGTCTGCCTAGATGGGGGACGTGCTCGCCCAGGCCGACGACCAGACGTGGTTCGAGGAGTGGGGGCTCGCCGTCCTCGCCACGCTCATCGTCGCGGTGCTGATCACCGTGCTGATCAAGGTCGCCGTGGCCCGTTTCCGCCGAAGGCTCGAGGGCACGCCGAACCTCACGCAGGAGATGAACCTCCAGCGCATCGCGACGCTGACCGGCGCCCTTTCGGCGACGGGGCTGGCGATCGTGTGGTCGATCGCGATCCTCATCGCCCTCGACAAGGTGGGCGTCCCGCTCGGCCCGCTGTTCGCGAGCGCGGGGATCGCCGGCATCGCCCTGGGGTTCGGTGCGCAGAGCATCGTGCGCGACACGCTCTCCGGGTTCTTCATCCTGCTCGAGAACCAGTTCGGGGTGGCCAACACCGTCGAGCTCCGGACGACCGCGAACCCCGTCATCGGCCGTGTGGAATGGTTCACGCTCCGAGCGACCGCCGTCCGCGCCTACGACGGGACGCTCCACATCGTGCCCAACGGCAACATCGTCGTGGTCAGCAACAAGTCGCGGGGCTGGGCGCGCGCGATCGTGGACACGCGGTTCGCGTACGGACAGGATCCCGAGCAGGTGCGCGGGCTCCTCGACGAGCTGCTGGACGAGCTGAGGGACGATCCGCAGCTGAAGGAGTGGGCGATGGAGTCGCCGAGCGTCCTCGGCGTCGAGACGACCAGCGACACCGGCGTGGTGATCCGCGTGGTTGCCGACACGCGCCCGTCGAAGAAGGCGGACGTCGAACGGGTCCTCCGCGCGCGGATAACGCAGCGCCTCGCCGAGCGCGGGATCCGCGCCCCGGTGCTCTCGGCCCCCCCGCCGCCCGAGCCTCCCGCCTGAACGGCTCGCTGGTGCGCGCGGGCGGCCGGTAGGCTTTGAGCGCCATGGGCCGGATGCCGTTCACGCTCGTCGAGTCCCTCCAGGAGGGCCTGGCGGGCGAGCACTACCTGGCCGATCGGGGCCTCGCCACGGCGATCTACCTGGCGGTCTCGCTGGACAAGCCTCTGCTTCTCGAGGGCGAGGCCGGCGTCGGCAAGACCGAGGTCGCGAAGGTCCTCGCCGCGCTCCTGGACCGTCAGCTGATCCGCCTCCAGTGCTACGAGGGGATCGACGCGAGCCAGGCGCTGTACGAGTGGAACTACTCGAAGCAGCTGATCGCGGTTCGCGCGATGCAGGATGTCACCGCCGAGACGCACGTCGAGGACCT
>JBMDWR010000168.1:0-2417 GCA_048594645.1 Actinomycetota bacterium | reverse complement strand
GCATCCGCCGGGTCGCGCTCCGCCGATCCGCCGGAGCGTCCGGTGCGGCAGCCGTCACGAGGGCTTCTTGACCGCCCGATCCCTCACGGCCGCACGATACGCCTGCCAGCCCGGGATCCCGTTGACGCCGCCGCCGGCGTGGGTCGCGGAGGACCCGTGGTACAGGCCACGGATCGGTGTTCGATAGTCCGCATACCCGGGCCCGGGCCGCATGTGGAACAGCTGATCGACGGACAGCTCGCCGTGGAAGATGTTGCCGCCGATCAGCCCGAGCTGCTGCTCGAGGTCGTACGGACCGAGCACCTGACGGTCGATCACCGCGCCCTTGAAGTTGGGTGCCAGCTCCGTGTAGATGTCGATGATCCGATCCGCGTACTGCTCCAGCTCGTCGCGATGCGGCTCGTGCACCCAGTCGTCCGGAACCCCTTGCGTGCACATCGAGAAGACGTGCACACCTGCGGGCGCGAGCTTCTTGTCGAGCGTCGTCGGGATCACGCCGTCGACGAACGGCCGCTCCGAGGCCTTGCGCGCCATGTGCGCATCCTGGAACGCCTCCTCCGCGTACTGCGGCGAGAAGCACAGCTCGACCGAGCCCGTGTGATGGTCCTGCTGCCCCTTACCCGGGTCGGCGATGAAGTCCGGCAGCTCGGACATCGCCACATTGATCTTCACGACGCCCGAACGGGAGCGCCACCGCTCGATGTCCCATACGAAGTCGGCAGGCAGGTCCTCGCGTCCGATCAGGTCGAGGAACGCCGTCTTGGGATGGATGCACGTCACGCCGAGCGGCGCGCGGAGCTCCTCGCCGTTCTCGAGCGCGACGCCGACGAAGCGACCGCCGCTCGTCAGGATCTTCTTCACGCGGGCGTCGGTGCGGATCTCGCACCCGAACGACTCCGCGGAGCGTCGGATCGAATCCGAGACCGCGCCCATCCCGCCCTGCTGGAACCCCCACGACCCGAGGTGCCCGTCGCCGACGTCACCGATCGAGTGGTGGAGCATCACGTAGGCGGTCCCGGGCTCGTCCGGTCCCGCCCACGTGCCGATCACGCCGTTCACGGCGAGCATGCCCTTGATCGCGTCGGACTCGAACCAGTCATCCAGCAGGTCCGTGACGCTCATCGTGAACAGCCGCGTGACGTCGCCCACACCGCGAACGCCCAGCTTGCGCATCTTCCACGCCGCGCGAACGCTCTCGATCAGGTCGCCCAGCGCCATCGACCCGATCTTGGGTGGCTTCTGCAGCAGCAGCGGACCGAGCACGTCCGCGACCTCCTGGAGCCACGCCTCCCACTTGGGCAGCGTCTCGGCGTCCTTCTTCGAGAACTGGGCGATCGAGTCGTGGCTCTTGGTCGCATCGTCCGCGTACACCTTGATGGAGCGCCCGTCGGGGAACGCCTGGTAGTAGGGGCCGAACGGGGTCACGTCGTAGCCGTGACGCTTGAGGTTCAGCTCCCTGATGATCGTCGGGGGCATCAGCGACATGACGTAGGAGTACGTCGTGACGTTGATTTCCGGGTGGTCGGGGAACGGGGCGCTGGTGTCCGCCGCGCCGCCTGTCTTGCCACGGGCCTCGAGGACCACGGCGCGGGCGCCGGCGCGAGCGAAGTACGCTCCCGCGGTCAGACCGTTGTGCCCTCCGCCGATGACGATCGCGTCGTAGACGTTGGCCATGAGATGCGACGCTCCTTGTGCCTGGGTTCGCGGGCATCCTCCCACGCGTTTGAACGGCCGGTCAAGCGGCCTTGCCCGTTCGGAGGATTGACAGCCCTGGTCGGACGCGTAAGAGTTCCTGAACTCCGATTCAAACGAAGAGGCATCGCGCGCGGGACTGACCCGCGTTCAAGGAGAGAACCGTCGTGAGCACCGGCGCCGTGAGGCAGGGCAAGGACAGGCATCAGGAGATCCTCGACGCCGCCGCGCGCGTGATCACCGAGCGCGGCCTGGCCGAGACGCGGATCTCGGACATCGCGGACGAGGCGGGCGTCTCCCCCGGGCTGATCCTCTACTACTTCGACTCGAAGGACCGCTTGCTCGCCGAGGCCCTCACGTTCGCGAACGACCAGTTCTACGTCCGGACCTCGCGGGAGATCCGCCGGATCGCGTCGGCGAAAGAGCAGCTGCGGCGGGTGATCGACCTCTCGGTGCCTGGGTACCTCCCGGAGTTCGGCCGCCTGGACGAATGGGCGCTCTGGATCGAGGTATGGGTACGGGCGCTCCGCGATCCGGAGATGGCGAAGGATCGCGAGGTGCTCGACCAGCGGTGGCGCGCGCAGCTTGCCGACATCGTCCGCGGTGGCCAGGCGTCCGGCGAGTTCTCCTCCGGCGAAGACGCGGACGAGCTCGCGCTTCGGATCGCCACGCTGATCGACGGCCTCGCGATCCAGGTGATCATGAACGACTCGGACGTGGGTCCC
>JBMDWR010000167.1:0-55658 GCA_048594645.1 Actinomycetota bacterium | reverse complement strand
CGGCGCGAAGCGTGTCGGGCTCTCGGATCGCAGGCTCGGCGAGCTGACGCGCTCCGACGAGGCGAGCGTGCGCCGTCGCCGCGTCGCCCTCGGCGTCCGTCCCGTCTTCAAGACCGTCGACACGTGCGGCGGCGAGTTCGCGGCGGGGACCCCGTACCACTACTCGACGTACGAGGAGGAGGACGAGGTGGCGACGTCCGGACGCCCGCGGGTGGTCATCCTCGGTGCCGGCCCGAACCGCATCGGTCAGGGGATCGAGTTCGACTACGCCTGCGTCCACGCCGCGTTCGCGCTCGGGGATGCGGGCTACGACCCGGTCATGGTGAACTCGAACCCGGAGACGGTGTCGACCGATTACGACACGAGCGCCCGTCTGTATCTCGAACCGCTCTCCGGGGAGGACGTGCTGAGGGTCTGCGAGGCGGAGCGGCCCGTCGGGGTGATCTGTCAGTTCGGGGGACAGACCCCCCTGCGCCTGGCGCGGGAGGTGGAGGCCGCCGGGTTCCGCGTCCTCGGCACGCCGGCTGCCTCGATCGACCTGGCCGAGGACCGAGGCAAGTTCGCCGCCCTGCTCGGCGACCTCGAGATCGCGATCCCGGACCACGGGGAAGCGAACGACGTCGACGAGGCGCGCGAGATCGCCTCCAGGATCGGATACCCGGTGGTCGTCCGGCCCTCGTACGTGCTGGGGGGCCGCGCGATGGAGATCGTCTACGACGAGGAGGAGCTGGCGCGCTTCGTTGCGACGGCCTCGGACGCCAGCCCGGAGCATCCCGTGCTGATCGACCGGTTCCTCGAGGGGGCGATCGAGATCGACGTCGACGCGGTCTCCGACGGGACCGACGTGTTCGTTGGCGCCGTGATGGAGCACATCGAGGAGGCGGGGATCCACTCCGGCGACTCGTCGTGCCAGGTTCCCCCCGCCACGCTCTCCGACGAGGAGCTCGACGAAGTCGAGCGCATCACGCGGACGCTGGCGCTCGCCCTGGGCGTACGCGGCCTCATCAACCTTCAGCTCGCGAGCAAGGACGAGCGGATCTGGGTGCTCGAGGCCAACCCGCGCGCCTCGCGCACCGTCCCGTTCGTCTCGAAGGTCACGGGGGTGCCGCTTGCGAAGGTCGCGACGCGCGTGATGCTCGGCACGACGCTCGCCGAAGCGAGGGACGAAGGCCTGCTGCCGAGCGACCCACGCCATTTCCTGCGCCTGCCGTACTCGGCGGTGAAGGCGGCGGTGCTCCCGTTCGGCCGGTTCCCCGGCGTCGACACGGTGCTCGGGCCCGAGATGCGTTCCACGGGCGAGGTCATGGGGATCGATGCCGATCCCGGCCGCGCCCTCGCGAAGGCGCTCGTCTCGAGCGGCGCGTCGCTCCCGGACACGGGGACCGTGTTCGTCTCGGTCGCCAACCGGGACAAACGCGCGATCGTGTATCCGGCGAAGCGACTCGCGGACCTCGGGTTCCGGCTGCTCGCCACGCGTGGGACGGCGGCCGTGCTCGAGCGCGCCGGCATCCCCGTCAGACGCGTGGCAAAGGTGTCCGAAGGCGGGCGATCCATCGTCGACCTGATCCGCGACGGCGAGGTCGACATGGTGGTGAACACACCGTTCGGACGCGGTCCTCGCACGGACGGCTCGCTGATCCGAACGGCGGCGGCGCAGGCCGGGATCGCGTCCATCACCACGCTCCCCGGTCTGTTCGCGGCGCTCCGCGGCATCGAGGCGCTCCGCGGCGAGCCGGGGGAGCCGAGGTCGCTCCAGGAGGCGCACGAAGCCGCCCGTCGGGCGGCGGTCCAGCAGCGACTCGCCTTCGAGGAGCAACCGGCCGGGGTCGCGTCGTGAAGCGCGTCCGTGCCGAGGTGCTGAACGCGAAGCGCGTGGGCGCGTTCCACTCGATCACGGTCGTCGCTCCGCAGATCGCCGAGCGCGTTCGCCCGGGGCAGTTCGTCTCCGTGGGGATGCCTCAGGAACGCACGTTCCTGCTGCGACGCCATTTCTCGATCCACCAGGCCTCCCGGCGCGGCGGCTGGGCGGGGACGCTCGAGTTCGTCTTCGACGTCGTGGGTCCGGGGACCAGGTGGCTCTCCGAGGTCAAGACGCATCAGTTCCTCGATGTGATCGGCCCGCTCGGCAAGGGGTTCGCTTACCCAGCGAAGCTGTCGTCGTGCCTGCTGGTCTGCGAAGGGCACGGCTCGGCGTCCATGTACTTCCTCGGGCAGGAGCTCCGTGCGCGCGGCAAGCGCGTCGACATGTTGGTAGGTGGTGAGTCACAGGATCAAGTCTTCAAGCCGATCGAAGCCAAGCGGCTCGCGCAGACGATCGTGATCAAGACCGAGGACGGCACGCTGGGGGAGACGGGCGATGTCGTCCAGTCGCTGGCCGAGGTCGTCGACTCGACGGGCGCGCAGGTCGTCTATGCGGCGGCGCGTCGCGCGACCCTGCGTCGCATCGCCGAGTTCTGTGCCGAGCGCGCCCTCCCGTCGCAGTTCGCCGTCGAGGAGCACATGGCGTGCGGGATCGGGCTCTGCTCGTCGTGCGCGGTGCCCGTGATCCGCAAGGACGGCTCCGGGTACGACAACCTGCGCGCGTGCATCGACGGACCCGTCTTCAATCCCGCGCGGATCCTGTGGGATCGGTGGATGGGCGACGAGCCGACCATGACGCCGACGCCTCCGGAGGGGTTCACGGCGGTGCGGTCGTGGCCCGGATGAGCGGGGACGGGAGCGCGCGATCGACGACGAGGCCCACGCTCGGCGTGGACCTGAACGGCCTGCGTTTCCCGGTCCCGGTGCTCGCGGCGTCCGGTTGCCTCGGAACGGGTCACGACGTCCCCGGGCTCGTCGAGCCGCAGAAGCTCGGGGGCATCGTCACGCGCAGCCTGACGTTCTCTCCGTCCAAGGGCGCGCCGACCCCCAGAACCGCCGAGACCGCCTCGGGTCTCCTGTCGGCGACCGGGTGGCAGAACCCGGGCGTGCTCGCGTTCATCGATGAGGACCTCCCGCGACTGGTCAAGGCCGGTGTCCCGGTGATCGCCTCGGTGACCGGTGCCAACCTCGGCGAGTTCGTGAACGTCGCGAGCGCGGTCCACCTCAAACCCGGCGTCGTGGCGCTCGAGGTTCCGGTGTCCGGCCCCGACGACGAACGCAACGGCGTCCCGTTCTACAGCCGGCCCGAGCGGCTCACCGAGGTGATCGGCGCGGTCGCGCGGTTGTCTCGTGTGCCGGTGTTCGCCAAGCTTCCCCCGTTGCTCCCTGGCCTCGTCGAGGTTGCCCAGGCGTGCGTTCGGGCCGGGGCGTTCGGCCTGACGCTGATCGATGCCGTCCCGGGGCTCGCCGTCGACCCACGGCGCCTGCGAACGCGGACCGCCGTGCCCGTGGCCGGCCTGTCGGGCCCCGCGATCAAGCCGCTCGCCCTCGCGGCCGTGTACCAGGTCTCGCGGGCGATGCCGACGACGCCGGTGCTCGGGGTCGGCGGGATCTCGACCGCCGAAGACGCGATCGAGTTCCTTCTCGCGGGCGCATGGGCCCTCCAGGTGGGAACGGTGCTCCTCGTCGACCCGGCGGCACACGTCGGCATCGCGCACGGGATCGGGGCGTACCTGAAGGAGAAGGGTTTCGCCTCTCCGGGTGAGCTTCGCGGCCGGCTGCGGGTCCGCGGGCCGGACCGGTCGAGCACGTGATCCCGCACCCGCGGAACCCGCTGATCGTGGCGCTCGACGTGCCGGACGTCGACGCGGCCGAGCGGCTGGCGGCGCGACTCGACGGGCAGGCCGCGATCCTCAAGGTGGGGCTAGAGCTGTTCGCCGGCGAGGGGCCGGCGGCCGTGGATCGGATGCGCGCGTTCGCGCCCGTGTTCCTTGACGTGAAGCTGCACGACATCCCGAACACGGTCGAGGGCGCGGCGCGGGCATGCGCCCGCATGGGGATCGAGATGATGACGGTCCATGCCCTGGGCGGCGAGGCGATGGTCGCCGCGGCGGTGCGGGGAGGCGCGCGCGGTGCGCAGGAGTCGGGTCATCCGGTCCCGAAGGTCATCGCCGTAACGGTGCTTTCGAGCCTGGCCGAAGGTCTCGCGTCGGCCGCGTCACTCGCCTTCGAGGCGACGTCGGCGGGCGCCGACGGCGTCGTCGTCTCGGGCGAGGACGTGTCTGAGGTTCGCGAGGTGCTGGGGCAACAGGCGTGTCTCGTGGTCCCCGGGATCCGGCCCGCGGGTTCGAACGGACACGACCAGGTGCGCATCCTCACGCCGGCAGAAGCGATCGAACGCGGCGCCGACTACCTCGTGATCGGGCGCGCGATCACAACGTCCGCGGACCCGGCCGCGACGGCGCGCTCGATCCGCGCGTCGATCCGCTGACGCACGCGTTGGAAAACCGCAGGTGACACGCATGAGTCGCGTTGACGCCCTCGACGGGCCGTGACTATGCTCGCCGACGTTCCCAACCCCGAGCGAAGGAGCGTTCCCATGCCCTTGCCAGTCCTGACGGAGGAGCAGCGCAAGCAGGCCCTCGAGAAAGCCGCGGAGGCGCGGAAGAAGCGCGCCGAGCTGAAGGGCCAGCTGAAGTCCGGGAAGCTCACGCTGAAGGACGTGCTGTCCCGTCAGGACGACGACACCGTCGGCAAGATGAAGGTCTCGACGGTCCTCGAGTCGCTCCCGGGTGTGGGGAAGGTCCGGGCGCGCAAGATCATGGAGCGTCTCGACATCTCCGCCAGCCGACGCGTTCGGGGTCTCGGCGCCAAGCAGCGCGAGTCGCTCCTCGGCGAGTTCGCGAAGAAGTAACGGCGCTGGCCGGCCGGCTCGGAAGGCTGTTCGTCCTCGCCGGTCCGTCGGGCGTCGGCAAGGGGACGGTCGTCCGGCGGGTGCGAGAGCTGGTGCCGGGCCTCGCCGTCTCTGTCTCGGTGACGACCCGGCCACCGCGGGCCGGCGAGCGCGACGGCGTCGACTACCGGTTCGTCTCCGACGCCGCGTTCGACGGCCTGATCGAGGGGGACCGGCTCCTGGAATGGGCGGAGGTCTTCGGATCGCGGTACGGGACACCGCTCGAGCCGCTGATCGAGGCCCGTGCGCAAGGCGTGGACACGATCCTCGAGATCGACGTCCAGGGCGCGCGACAGGTCCGCGACGAGGTGCCGGAGGCCGTGCTGATCCTGCTCGAGCCGCCGTCGCTCGCCGAGCTGGAGCGGCGGCTCCGGGCGCGCGGTACCGAGGATGTGGACCTGCTCGCTCGACGCCTGGCCGAGGCCGAGCGCGAGCTGGCCCAGCGGGATCGGTTCGATCACGCCGTGGTGAACGACGACGTCGAACAGGCCGCGCGGGAGGTCGCTGCTATCATCGTTGCGTCCCCGCCGCAGGGACACGGCGTGGCGACGGAGACGGCCCCACGCACGGCCCACGACTGGGAAGGATCCCCGGAACGATGATCGAGCCGAAGATCGACGACCTGCTCTCGCAGGTGGACTCGAAGTACACGCTCGTGACGCTGTCCGCCAAGCGCGCGAGGGAGATCAACTCCTACTACAACCAGCTCGGCGAGGGACGCGCGGAGTTCGTCCCGCCTCTCGTCGAGACCGGCCTTCGCAACAAGCCGCTCTCGATCGCGCTCGAGGAGATCGCCGAGGGCAAGATCAGCGCCGAGCGTCCCGAGAGCATCGGGATCAAGTAGCGCGTCGCAGCCGGCCGTTCGCCGGCCGACGCGAAGGAGGCGCGTGGCGACCGAGCGTTCCGTCCTGTCGGGCCGAACGGTGCTGCTCGGCGTCACCGGCGGCATCGCCGCGTACAAGTCCTGCATCCTCGTGCGGCTCCTGCGCCTTCGCGGAGCGGCCGTCCGCGTCGTGATGACGCGTTCGGCCGAACGCTTCGTCGGTCCCGCGACGTTCGCCGCGCTGTCGGACCATCGCGTGTACTCCGACCTGTGGAACGGATCCGGCGAGATCCTTCACGTGCGGCTCGCCCACGAGGCAGACATCGCCGTCGTGGCACCCGCCACCGCGAACGTCGTCGCGAAGCTGGCCCAAGGCATCGCCGACGACCTCCTGACCTCGACGCTGCTCGAGGCGACGTGCCCGCTCGTGCTCGCGCCCGCCATGCACACCGGCATGTGGGAGCATCCCGCGACGCAGGCCAACGTCACGACGCTCACGTCGCGCGGCGTGCGGCTCGTCGGCCCGGTCCGCGGGGCGCTCGCCGCCGGCGACGAGGGTCCGGGGCGCATGAGCGAACCGGCGGACATCCTCCAGGCGATCGAGGACGTCCTCGCCGCGGCGGGCGATCTCGCGGGACGGCGGATCGTCGTCACCGCCGGTCCCACGTGGGAGCCGATCGATCCCGTTCGGTTCGTCGGGAACCGGTCGACGGGCAAGATGGGGTTCGCCGTGGCCGCCGAGGCGTTCGCGCGAGGCGCGGACGTCACGCTCGTGATCGGCCCGGGGACGCTCGAGCCGCCGGAGGGTCCGTCGGTCGTCCGCGTCACGACGGCCGACGAGATGCGGCGGGCGGTGCTCGACGTCGCGGCGGAGGCCGACGCGGTGGTGATGGCCGCGGCCGTCGCCGACTTCAGGCCCGAGAACGCGGCCGAGTCCAAGCTCAAGAAGGACGACGGGGCCCCCGAGGTCCGGCTGGTCCCGACGCCCGACATCCTGGCGGAGCTCGGGGGAACGGGCGGCCCGGTGCTCGTCGGGTTCGCCGCCGAGACCGACGACGTCGAGACGGCGGGGCGCGAGAAGCTGCGCCGCAAGCGCGTGCACCTCGTGGTCGCCAACGAGGTGGGCCGCGAGGGCACGGGGTTCGGGTCCGACACCAACCGGGCCGCGATCCTGGACGCCGCGGGCGAGGACGAGCCGATGCGCGAGTGGACCAAGCGCGAGCTCGCGACGGCAATCTGCGACCGGCTCGCGAAGATCCTCACCACCTGATGCACCCCGCCCGCGAGCGCGTCCGGGGCCGCTGCTATGCTCGCGCGGACATGAGCCATGCGTACCTGTTCTCCTCGGAGTCCGTCACCGAGGGGCATCCGGACAAGCTCGCGGACCGGATCTCGGATGCGGTCCTCGATGCGATCCTGGCGACCGATCCCAACGGGCGCGTGGCGTGCGAGACGCTCGTCACCACCGGTCTCGTGATGGTCGCCGGCGAGATCACCACGTCGGAGTACGTGGACATCCCGGCGGTCGTGCGCACGACGATCACCGAGATCGGGTACACCGACGCCAACTTCGGCATCGACGGAGCGACGTGCGGCGTCATCACGTCGATCCAGGAGCAGTCGGCGGACATCGCGCGCGGCGTCGACGACGCGCTCGAGCATCGAGAGGGTCACTCGCCCGATGCGCTCGACGTGCTTGGCGCGGGAGATCAGGGAATGATGTTCGGCTTCGCGTGCGTCGAGACCGACGACCTCATGCCGGTGCCGATCGCGATGGCGCACCGGCTCGCGAAGCGACTCGCGGACGTTCGCAAGGCCGGCGTCGTTCCGTACCTCCGTCCCGACGGCAAGAGCCAGGTGTCGGTGGCGTACGAGGGAGGCGTCCCCAAACGGGTGGACACCGTGCTCATCAGCGCGCAGCACCGTGAGGAGGTCGACGTCGAGACGCTGCTCGCGCCCGACGTTCGCTCGGAGGTGATCGATCCCGTGCTGCGGGAGTTCGATCTGGACGCCGAAGACGTTCGGATCCTCGTCAACCCAACGGGACGGTTCGAGATCGGTGGACCCAAGGCAGACACGGGGCTCACCGGTCGCAAGATCATCGTGGACAGTTACGGCGGCATGGCGCCGCACGGAGGCGGTTGCTTCTCGGGCAAGGATCCCACCAAGGTCGACCGCTCGGCCGCATACATGGCCCGTTACGTCGCCAAGAACCTCGTGAGCGCCGGCATCGCCGAGCGCCTCCAGATCCAGGTGGCGTACGCGATCGGCACCGCGCACCCCGTGTCGCTCGCCGTGGACGCGTTCGGAACGGAGCAGGTCGACCCCGCGCGGATCGTCGACACCGTGTGGGAGGCGTTCGACTTCCGGCCCGCGGCGATCATCCGAGACCTCGACCTCCGCCGGCCGATCTACGAAGACACCGCCTCCTACGGGCACTTCGGTCGAAAGGAGTTCCCGTGGGAGTCGACCGATCGCGCGGATGAGCTCCGCCGCGCGCTCGCCTGACGTCCCGGCCGCCCCCTCCAGCCCTCCACGGACGGGAAGCGCCGAACGCCTCGCCGGTCCCGTCGCGGTGTGCGTCGACCGGCCCGTCCTGTCGCTCGACAGGCCGTTCACGTACGAGCTCCCCGAGGCGCTCGATGCGGGGGTCGGCTCGCTCGTCCAGGTCCCGTTCCACGGGCGGCTGATCCGCGGCTGGGTGCTCGCGCCCACCGACGACGTTCCTGAGCGGGTCGCGGACGTCCGATCGCGCGTGTCGCCGGTCCGCTTCTTCGACGAGCGGACCCTGCGGCTGTTCCGCGCCCTGAGCGAGCGGTACGTCGCGCCCCTCGCCACGATCATCGGTCGCGCGATCCCTCCACGCGTCGCCTCCGAGGAGGGCAGGCGTCCCCGAGCACGACCGGAGGGCGAGCGTCGACCCGCCGGCTCCGATGACGATACGCTCGGTGACCGGTACCGCAACGCCGAGCGCTTGCGCGCGATGCTCGGGAAGGGCGCCGGGACCTTCGTCGTGCGGCCGGCCCCGGCCGATGAGGCGGCGTTCGCGGTCGGGTGCGTCGGCGCCGCGCTCGCCGGCGGACGAACCGCGATCGTCGTCGTTGCCGAGGCCGACCCGCTCCCCGCTACGGCGGCGGCGGTGGCGGACGCGTTCGGCGACGACGCCGTGCTGTTCCTGGGCGGGGACAAGCGGACCCGATACCGAACGTGGATCGACATCGTGAACGGGGCCTACCGCGTCGTCGTCGGGACGCGGCCGGCCGTGTTCGCGCCGCTCGGCGACCTGGGCGTCATCTACGTGCATCGAGAGGGTCACGCCCAGCACCGCGAGGAGCGTTCGCCGTCGTACCACGCCCGCGACGTCGCTCGGATGCGCGCCGGCATCGAGCGTGCCGTGTGCGTGCTGAGCGGGTTCTGTCCGACGCTCGAGGCCACCGCCGCAGAGCATGTCCTGATCGAACCCGTCGGCCGGCCGTGGCCCCCCGTCGAGATCGTGAAGCCGGGACCCGAGGGCCGCTCGCCTCGCCTGCTCCGCGAGCTCCGACGAACGAGGCGAGCCTTCCTGTTCGAGCCCGTACGCGGTTACGGCGTCGCCCGCGTCTGTCGCGCCTGCGGCGAGCCGGCGGCGTGCGCATCCTGCCTCGGCATGTTGCGCCTGCAGCGTGGCAGCATCCGGTGCGTGGTCTGCGAGGCGCCTGGACGCTGTGCCGGCTGCGGCGCGAGCGACTTCGGCGTCGTCCGCCGCGGCGCCGAACGTGTGGAGGAGTGGGCGGCCGGCGTCGCGGGGGTTCCCGTGACCTTGCTCGGGCCGGGCGACCGGCCGCGACCGCCGCTCGAACGCGAGGTGGTGGTCGGTGGGACCGACGCGCTCAAGGACGTCGGCGCGCTCGGCCTGGATCTCGTGGCGATCTTGAACGCGGACGTGTCGCTGCATCGCCCGGGGGTGGACGCGCGGGAGCGCGCGCTCGTCACGTGGTTCGAGGCGGCCGCGCTCGCGCGACCCGACGGACGCGTGATCGTCCACACGAACCGGGCGAACGATCCCGCCGTCCAGGCCCTCGTCTCGGCCCGGCCCGATCGGTTCCATCGCGCCGAGGCGCCGAGGCGCGCGGAGGCGGGGTTCCCACCCGGCTCGCCGGTGTTCCGCGTGACGGGGACGCACGACCTCGAGGCCGAGCTGCGATCGCTCCCGCACCGGACGCTGATCGCCTCGAACGCGGAAGCCGCGACGATATGCTTGGTCGCGGTCGACCCCGGTGACCTGTCGATGTTCGCCGAGGCGCTACGCCGCCTGGCGGTACGCGCGGTCGTCACCAGGGTCGATGCCGAACCGCACCTGTGACCGGGTGGGAGGGGACCGTGGGGGACGGACCGTGACCGTGATGCCGATCAGGACGCTCGGCGACCCCGTCCTTCGCGAGAAGGCGATCCCGGTCGAACGCTTCGACGACGCCCTCCGCCTGCTCGCCGACGACATGGTCGAGACGATGCACGCGGCTCCGGGCGTCGGGCTGGCGGCCAACCAGGTGGGTCTGCGGATCGCGTGCTTCGTCTACGACGATCACGACGGGAACAGCGGCTTCGTCGCCAACCCGGAGCTCTCGGAGCTCGATGGCGAGGACACGATCGAGGAGGGGTGCCTGTCGATCCCGGGTCCCTACCACGACACGGTGCGCGCTCGCCGGGTTCGGCTCCGGGGCCGTGATCTCGACGGGAACGTGGTCGACATCCGAGCCGAGGGACTGCTCGCGCGGATCTTCCAGCACGAGACGGATCACCTGAGCGGCATGCTGTACATCGACCGGCTCGACGAGGGTGGGCGTCGGGACGTGATGCGGCAGCTGCGTGAGCTCGAGGTCCAGCGCTCCGAACCCTGACGACACGGGAGGGGGGCTCCCGGCCGCGAACGTATCCTCCACGCGTGAGCCGCTCGGTCCGCGTCACGTTCCTCGGCAACGACCGCTGGTCGGTTCCCGCGCTCGAGGCGCTCGCAGCATCGGATCATGTCGTCGTCGCCGTCGTGACGGCCGTGCCGAGGCCGGCGGGCCGAGGCAACCGCCTCCGCGCCACGCCGGTCGCCGACGCGGCACGGCGAGTGGGATCGCCGCTGTTCGAGGTCGAGACGGTCAAGCGCGGTCCCGGCCTCGACGCGCTCCGCGCGAGCGACGCGGACGTGCTCGCCGTCGTCGCGTACGGCGAGATCCTGCCGAGCGAGGTACTCGAGACGCCGTCCATCGCGCCCGTCAACCTGCACTTCTCCCTGTTGCCGCTGCTGCGCGGCGCGAGCCCGGTTCAGGCAGCGCTCCTCGAGGGTCACGAGGAGACCGGCGTGACGACGATCGTGATGGACGCCGGGATGGACACCGGCCCGGTCCTCCTGCAGCGGACCGAGGCGATCGCCCCGAACGACGATGCCGGCTCGCTCGGCGATCGGCTCGCTTCGGCGGGCGCACGCCTGCTGGTCGAGACGGTCGACGCCCTCGCGACCGGTTCGCTCGAACCGCGCGCGCAGGACGAGACACGTGCGACGTTCACGCGCAAGCTCGGGCCCGGCGACCGGAAGCTCCGATGGAGCGCGCCGGCGCGAGACCTCGTGAACCTGTGCAGGGCCATGTCGCCCGAGCCGGGCGCGACGACCCGCTTCCGCGGCGAGACGCTGAAGGTGTTCCGCGCCGACACCGTTGGGCTCGACCCCCACGGCCGCGACGGGACGGACACGCCCGATGGACCCGGCACCGTGGTCGCCGCCGGCAAGGACGGGTTCGTCGTCGCGACCGCGACGGACGGGTTCGCCCCGCTCGAGCTCGCGCCGGCCGGCCGAAGGCGCATGCACGTCCGCGACTTCGTCAACGGCCACCGCCCGCGTGTCGGAGAGCGACTCACGTGAGCGCCCGTTCGGGCCCGCGTCCTGGCGCGGGTGCCCGTTCGGGCCCGCACTCGCGTCCGAGCGCGCGGTCGGTCGCGCTGGACGTGATCCGGCGGGTCACCGACGAGGGCGCGTACTCCAACCTCGCGCTCGCCAGAACGCTGCAGCGCGCGGCGCTGCCCGAGCGCGACGCGGCGTTCGCGACGGAGCTCACCTACGGAACGCTCCGCCGGCTCGTTCCGATCGACCACGCGCTCACGCCGCTCCTGGAGCGACCGCTCGAGACCGCGCCCAAGGCGGCGCGTGCGGCGCTCAGGCTCGGCGCGTACCAGCTGCGGTTCACGCGCGTGCCCTCGCACGCCGCCGTCTCGCAGACGGTGGCCCTTGCCGACCCGCGTCATCGCGGGTTCGTCAACGCGGTGCTCCGGCGTCTGTCGACGGCACCGGTCGAGCTGCCACAAGGGTCCGAGGACGCCGCAGTCGCGCTTCGGACCGGTCTCGCCGAGTGGGCGGTGCGCGAGCTCCGGCGCGTACTATCCGAACCCGCCGAGATCGACGAGGCCGCGGCGGCGCTGGCCGAGCGCGGATCGCTCACGCTGCGGACGAACACGTGCCGGACGTCCGTCGAGGAGCTCGAGCGTGCCCTCGCCGACGCGGACGTCCGCTCCGAACGGGGGCGGCTCCATCCCGGCTCGCTGCTGGTCGTGACGGGCGCGCCGTCTCGGCTCCCTGGGTTCGCCGACGGATGGTTCGCGGTGCAGGATCAGGCCTCGTCGTTCGTGGTAGCGGCTCTCGACCCGCATCCGGGCGAACGTGTCCTCGACGTGTGCGCGGCGCCGGGCGGGAAGACCGGCCACATCGCGTGCCTCGTCGAGCCCGAGGGGCTCGTCGTCGCGGCCGACGTGTCTCCCGCCCGACTCGGTCTGGTCCGCGGTGTGCTCGAGCGGCTCGGGGTGCGCGCCGATCTCTTGGTGCAGGACGGGCGACGCCCCGCGGTCGACGGCTCGTTCGACCGGGTGCTGGTCGACGCCCCGTGCTCCGGGATCGGATCGGCACGCCGTCGGCCCGAGCTGCTGTGGCGCGGTCGGAAGGAAGAGCTCTCAGGTCTCGCTCGGTTGCAGGTGGGCATCGCGACCGCGGCCGCGCGGCTGCTGCGACCGGGCGGCCGGCTCGTGTACAGCGTGTGCACCTTCCCGCGCGCCGAGACCGACGCGGCGTGTGACGCGATCCTGCGTCGGGCGCCCCAGCTCGAACCCGTCCCGATCGCCGGACCGGATGGTCGGGCCGAGCGCGTTCGGCTGTGGCCGCACCGGCACGGATGCGACGCGATGTTCGTCGCGGCCTTCCGCAGGCGTGAGGCGAGCCGAGGCTAGAATCGCGGCGTGGCCAAGCTGGCCGCCTCGATCCTGTCGGCGGACCTCGCTCACCTGGCCGACCAGGTAAAGCTGGTCGAGCCCCATGCCGACCTCATCCATATCGACGTCATGGATGGACATTTCGTCCCCCCGCTCACGATCGGCCCGATGGTGGTGGCCGCGCTGCGACCGCACACCGGGCTGCCCCTGCACGCCCACCTCCAGGTCGAGGATCCGGGGGCGATGCTGGAGGAGCTCGCGGCGGCCGGCACCGACGCCGTGAGCTTCCACGTCGAGGCGGTCGGCGATCCCGTTCCGATCGCACGCAGGGCTCGGGACGCCGGGATGCGCTCGGGGGTCGCGTTGGCACCGCACACGCCGCCGGATGCGGCGATCGGGTCGCTCGAGGAGGTCGACCACGTGATCGTGCTCGCCGTTCGACCGGGATGGGCGGGACAGTCGTTCCGAGCCGAGGCGCTCGTTAGCCTCCGCGCGCTCCGCACCGAGATCGATCGCCGCGGGCTCGACGTCGAGCTCCACGTCGACGGCGGCGTCGATCCTCGGACGGCGCCCGGCTGCCTCGACGCGGGGGCCGACGTCCTGGTCGCGGCGAGTGCGATCTTCGGTGCCGAGGATCCGCGGAACGCCGCATCCCAGCTGAAGGCGCTCGCCGGAGCGGCATGATGCCCGAGTCGATCCTCGTCGTCGACGACGATCCCGACATCGCGCGGTTCGTCGAGGTGAACCTGCGGAGCGCCGGGTACGACGTCTCCGTCGCCTCGGACGGCGAGGAGGCTCTCGAGAAGGCCGCGGCGCTCCGGCCCGACCTGGTCCTGCTCGACGTGATGATGCCGAGGATCGACGGCTTCGAGGTCGCGCACCGTCTGCGACGCAACCCCCAGACCTCCGGAACGTCGATCATCATGCTCACGGCCAAGGCCCTCGCGACCGACAAGGTCCTCGGGCTCACCGCCGGCGCCGACGACTACATCATCAAGCCGTTCGATCCGATCGAGCTGTTGGCCCGCGTGAAGGGGACGCTCCGTCGCGCCAAGGAGATGCGCAACCTGTCGCCCCTCAC
Source organism: Actinomycetota bacterium (assembly GCA_048594645.1). Lineage (GTDB taxonomy): Bacteria > Actinomycetota > UBA4738 > UBA4738 > HRBIN12 > DASSJM01. The sequence continues at coordinate 41,720 of JBMDWR010000167.1, read as the reverse complement.
GGGACTGCCGGGGAACATCCGCATCCAGGAGGAGATCGAGCGGATGGTGCGCGACGGGTCCCCGTTCGCCGTCCTGTACGCGGACATGGACAACTTCAAGGCGTACAACGACCAGAAGGGCTTCGTCCGCGGGGACCGGCTGATCCAGGCGACGGCGCGCATGATCCAGGACGCGGTCGTCGAGTTCGCCGGCGCGGACGGGTTCGTCGGTCACGTCGGCGGTGACGACTTCGTCGCGGTCGTGAGCCCGGAGACGGCCGAGGCCGTCGCGCGACGGGTGGTCGACGCGTTCGACGCGAAGATCGGCGGGTTCTACGAGCCCGAGGACGTCGAGCGCGGGTACGTCGAGGTGGAGGACCGCAAGGGTGAACTGCAGCGACTGCCACTCGTCGGCATCTCGATCGGCATCGCGACCACCAACGTGCGGACGTTCGCCCACTACGGCGAGGCCGTGTCCGTCGCGACCGAGATGAAGCAGTACGCGAAGCGTCAGCAGCGGTCGTCGTACGCGATCGATCGCCGCAAGCTCGACTGACCGACGGCGCCCGCCGCCTCTCGGGCGGCGTACCTCCCCTGCGGTGACGACCCGGGCGTTCGTGCCGCCTATACTGGGTCCCCAGAGAAGCCTGTCTTCGGGGCGGGGTGCAAGTCCCCACCGGCGGTGAGAGTCCGCGACCCCTCGGCAGCCGGCCGAGGGTTGACCCGGTGGAATTCCGGGACCGACCGTCAGAGTCGGGATGGGAGAGGACGGGCGGTGCCGGCAGCGACGCTGCCGCCTCCTGCCCTTTCCCCGTCGCCTCGCCTCGGGATCGGAGAGGCGTGTCAGACGAGGCGTACATCGAGAGGGCGATCGAGCTGGCGGCGCGGGGTCGCGGTCTCGTCTCGCCGAACCCGATGGTGGGCGCGCTCGTCGTCGCCGATGGCGCCGTCGTGGGCGAGGGGTGGCACGAGGGTCCGGGGCTGCCGCACGCCGAGGTGGCGGCGCTCGACCAGGCGGGGGAGCGCGCCCGCGGCGCGACGCTCTACACTTCGCTCGAGCCCTGCGACCACTTCGGCCGGACGCCTCCCTGCACCGAGGCGATCGTGGCGGCCGGCATCCGGCGCGTCGTCTCGGCGACTTCGGACCCCAACCCCGTGGTGGACGGCCGAGGGTTCGCGAAGCTGCGCTCGAGCGGCATCGACGTTCGTATCGGGATCCTGTCCGAGGCGGCCGAGCGACTGAACGAGGCGTTCGCCAAGCACGTTCGGACCGGCCTCCCGTTCGTCACCTGGAAGGCCGCCGCCTCGCTCGACGGGAAGGTCGCGGCCCGCGACGGCTCGTCGCGATGGATCACCGGCGAGGCCGCCCGGGCGGACGTCCACAGGCTGCGCGCGTGGTCCGACGCGATCGTCGTCGGCGCGGGCACCGCGCTGGCAGACGACCCCGAGCTCACCGTCCGAGATCCGGACTACCGCGGCCGCCCGCCGATCCGCGTGCTCGTCGACGGACGTGGTCGGGTCACTCCGACGGGCGACCTGTTCGACGATCAGGCGCCGACGCTGGTGGCGACCACGGAGATGGCGCCGATCGAAGTACGCGAGGGGTGGCGCGACAGCGGCGCCGAGGTGGTCGTCCTGGACGCCGAGAGCGAGGGCGTTCCGCTCGGCGCGCTGTTCGCGGACCTGGGCAAGCGCAACGTGCAAGGGGTGCTGCTCGAGGGGGGTCCCACGCTGGCGTGGTCAGCGGTCGAGGAGCTCCTCGTCGACAAGGTGGTGCTGTACCTGGCTCCGACGCTGATAGGGGGCGAGCTCGCCCCAACGGTGCTGGAAGGGCGGGGGTTCGCGCCCGTCGGGCGGGCGCTGCGGCTGGAGATCCGCTCCGTCGAGCGTCTCGGCTCGGACGTGAAGGTGGAGGCCGATGTTCACCGGGATCGTTGAGGAACGCGGCGTGGTGCGCCGGATCGATCCGACGCGACTGTCCATCGGTTGCCGGACCGTGACGGCCGATACGTCGCTCGGCGCGTCGATCGCCGTGAACGGCGTGTGCCTCACCGTCGTCGAACGTTCCGACGACGGCCTCTCGTTCGACCTGTCCGAGGAGACGCTTCGTCGGACGAGCTTCTCGCGAGTTCGCGAGGGAGATCCGGTGAACCTCGAGCGCCCGGTGACGCTGTCGAGCCGGCTCGGCGGGCACCTCGTGCAAGGGCACGTGGACGGCGTCGGCGAGGTGCTGGCGTTCGAACGACTGGGCGACGGCAACGCGTGGCTCTCGGTGCGAGCGCCCGAACCGCTGATGCGCTATCTCGTCGAGAAAGGTTCGGTGAGCGTGGACGGCGTCAGCCTGACCGTCGCGTCGCTCGACGGGGACGCGTTCGGCGTGGCGTTGATCCCGCACACGCTGGACGCGACGACGCTCGGCACGGTCGAGGTCGGCGACCCCGTGAACCTGGAGGTCGATGTGATCGCCAAGTACGTCGAGGCGCTCCTCGACGATGAGCCGGGACGGCCGCCTGTGGCGGTCCCGGATGGGAGAGAGGAAGACGATGGGTGAGGGGACCGCGTCCGCGTTCTCGACGATCGAGGAGGCGATCGAGGACATCCGTGCCGGCAAGATCGTGATCGTCGTCGACGACGCCGATCGCGAGAACGAGGGCGACTTCATCATGGCGGCCGAGAAGGCCACACCCGAGAGCCTCAACTTCATGGTCACGCACGGGCGCGGCATCGTGTGCATGCCCATGACGGAGCACCGCCTGGCCGAGCTCCGCATCCCGTTGATGGTCTCGAAGAACAACGAGAGCCACGGGACGGCGTTCGCCGTGTCGATCGACATCAAGGGCAGGACCACGACCGGCACGAGCGCGTTCGATCGCGCCGCGACCGTGCGCGCGATCGCCGATCCGAGCCTCGAGCCCGACGACATACGTATGCCCGGGCACGTCTTCCCCCTCATGGCGCAGGAGGGCGGCGTGATGAAGCGCGCCGGGCACACCGAGGCGACCGTCGACCTGGCGAGGCTCGCGGGCTTGTACCCGGCAGGCGTCCTCTGCGAGGTGCTGCATCCCGACGGGTCGATGGCGCGCCTTCCCGAGCTCGTGCGCGTGGCGAAGGAGCACGGCCTGAAGATCATCTCGATCGCGGACCTGATCGAGTACCGCAGGCGCCGTGAGCACCTGGTCAGAAGGACGGCAGAGGCGCAGATCCCGACGGAGCACGGCGAGTTCACCGCGTACACGTACGAGAGCCTGATCGACGGCATGGTGCACGTGGCGCTCGTGCTCGGCCACGTGGGGAACGGCGAGCGGATCCTGGTCCGCGTCCACTCCGAGTGCCTGACGGGCGATGTGTTCGGTTCGATGCGGTGCGACTGCGGCGACCAGCTCCAGAGCGCGATCGCGCAGGTGGGGAAGGAGGGGCGTGGGGTGATCCTCTACGTCCGCGGCCACGAGGGGCGTGCGATCGGGCTCACGCACAAGCTGCGGGCGTACCGGCTCCAGGAGCAGGGCCGCGACACGGTCGAGGCCAACGTGGAGCTGGGGTTCGCGGCCGACCCGCGCGACTACGGCATCGGCGCGCAGATCCTCGTCGACCTCGGCGTGCGGTCGATGCGCCTGCTCACGAACAACCCGGCGAAACGCGCGGGGCTGGAAGGGTACGGCCTGTCGATCGTCGAACGCGTGCCGCTCGAGACGCGACCCAACGCCGAGAACATCGAGTATCTGCGCACGAAGCGGGAGAAGCTCGGTCACCTGCTGGAGAACCTCGAGCCCGAGCCCGAGGTCGCGCCGTGACCGAGGTGCGAGAGCCGGGCCAACGACCCGCCACGAGCGAGGAGACCCGCGGCGTGCGCCAGATCACGGCCGACCCGCAGGCGCGCGGTCGCCGGTTCGCGATCGTCGTCGCTCGGTTCAACGAGCCCGTGACGCGCCGGCTGCTCGCCGGAGCGCTCGACGCGCTGCGCGCGCACGAGGTCGCCGACGACGACATCGACGTGGCGTGGGTCCCCGGGGCGTTCGAGCTGCCGCTGGTCGCCCGGCGCCTGGCGTCGTCGAAGACGTACGACGGGGTGATCTGCCTGGGTGCGGTGATCCGCGGCGAGACGGCTCACTTCGACCACGTCGCGTCTCAAGCGGCGGCCGGCGTCCGGGAGGCGGGCGAGGCGACGGGCGTGCCGGTCACGTTCGGCGTCCTCACGACGGAGACCGCGGAGCAGGCGTTCGAGCGAGCGGGCGGGGCGCACGGGAACAAGGGGTGGGACGCCGCCGCCGCGGCGATCGAGATGGCCTCGCTGCTCGAACAGCTCCCCAAGGAGGCATGAGTCGTGATCGTCGACAAGCCATGGGGCAAGGTGGTGACGTACGCGCTCAACCAGCCGAGCTCCGTTCGGGTGATCACGGTCGAACCTGGACAGGAGACCAGCGTGCACTACCACCAGATGCGGGACGAGATGTGGGTCGTGCTCGATCCGGGTCTCAGCGTGCAGATCGGCAACCGTCAGGTGGAGGCCTCCTCCGGTGAGGAGTTCATGGTGAGCGCCGAGACCACGCACCGGATCGCGAACCCCGGCGCGTCGCGCGGCCGCGTGCTCGAGATCGCGTACGGCTACACGACCGAGGACGATACCCTCCGACTGGAGGATGACTACGGCAGACCGCTCGAGCCCGATTGGTGAGCAGGCCCAACGCGGTTCCCCGTCGTTGAGAGCCGTGCGAGCCGCGTGCTACGCTCCGCGCGCTCCAGGCACAGGAGGGCATGTTGGCAGAGCAGGGCACCGTGAAGTGGTTCAGCAACGAGAAGGGCTTCGGCTTCATCTCCCGCGAGGGGCAGGACGACGTGTTCGTCCACTTCTCCGCGATCGAGGGCGAGGGATACAAGTCGCTCACCGAGGGCCAGGCGGTCGAGTTCGACGTCGTCGACGGCCCCAAGGGCAAGCAGGCGGCCAACGTCCGGCCGGTCTGAGCCTCCCCGACAGGCGCGTGCGCCGAGCATCGACAGCCTCGACGACCAGCACCTATACTCACCGGGTTCTGTTCACCGTGTTCGGGTGGCACCGGCGGACGGCCGGTGCCTTCTCATCGGTAGGAGGTGATGCGGGGTCTCGGCTGATCCGCGCATAAACGATCGGATCCGGTCGCCGCAGGTGCGCCTGGTCGGTCCCGACGGCTCGCAGGTGGGGATCGTCTCGACCGCAGACGCGCTCCGGCAGGCGCAGGATCTCGATCTCGATCTCGTGGAGGTGGCGCCGCAGGCGAACCCCCCCGTAGCCAGGATCATGGACTACGGGAAGTACAAGTACGAGCGCGACATCCGCCAGAAGGAGGCCCGCAAGAAGCAGGCCCGGATCGAGGTCAAGGAGATCAAGTTCCGCCCGAAGATCGACCCGCACGACTACGCAACCAAGAAGGGGCACGTCGAGCGGTTCCTGCGAGCGGGCGCGCGGGTCAAGGTGACCATCATGTTCCGGGGGCGCGAGATGGCCCGCACGGAGCTCGGCCGGAAGATCCTCGACCGTCTCGTCGCGGACCTGGGGGACTCGGCCGTCGTGGAGGCCTCTCCCAAGCAGGACGGACGCAACATGGTGATGGTCATCGCGCCGACGAAGAAGCATCCCGAGCCGAAGCCGGCGGAGAGGCGATCGCAGACGGCGCCCTCCGCAGACGCGGCTCCCGAGCGTGAGGCGCCCGAGGCGACAACCCCTCCGATGGAGGGCGTACAGCAACCGCAGGACGCGTAGGGGAAGAACCCATGCCGAAGCAGAAGACGCACAGAGCGACCGCCAAGCGGTTCCGCATCACGCGGACCGGCAAGATCCTTCACCGCAAGGCGACGGGGAACCACTTCCTGAAGAAGAAGGGTGGGAGCCGTCGTCGCCGCGTCGAGGGGATGACCGAGGTCACGGCGGAGCGCACCAACATCCGCCGGCTGCTGGGGAAGTAGGGCAGATGGCACGGGTCAAGCGTTCGGTCCACGCCAAGAAGAAGCGCCGTGAGGTGCTGCGCAAGGCCAAGGGCTATTACGGCTCGCGTTCCCGGCGCTACCGCGTCGCGAAGGAGCAGCTCCTCCACTCCGGCCAGTACGCGTACCGCGACCGCCGAGACCGCAAGGCGCAGTTCCGGCGGCTGTGGATCGCTCGGATCGGGGCAGGCGCGCGCCAGAACGGGATGTCGTACTCGACCTTCGTTCACGGCCTGAGCAGGGCCGGCATCGACGTCGACCGCAAGGTCCTGGCCGACATGGCCGTGCGAGATCCGGCCGCGTTCGGGCGATTGGCCCAGGCCGCCAAGGACGCGCTCGCGGCCTAGGCTCCGCCGGGGCGACGGGCGGGAGCGACGTGATCACCTCCACCCGCAACCCGAGGGTCGCGGCGGCGCTCAAGCTCCACAAGCGCACCTTCCGGGAGGGCGAACGCCGATTCCTCGTCGAAGGCGCGCAGGCCGTGGGCGAGGCGCTCGCCCTGGACGGCGGCCTGCGAACGCTGTTCCACACCGATCCCTCGCACCGGCTGGTCGAACGCGCTCGAGCCTGCGACGTCCAGACGGTGCACGTGAGCGACGAGGTGATGGCGCGCCTGACCGGCACCGTCACGCCACAGGGCCTCGTCGGCGTCGCGCCGTTCGTCGACATCGAGCTGGGCGACGTGGCACGGCCGTCGTGCGTCGCGATCTTGCACGCCGTCCGCGATCCCGGCAACGCCGGCACCGTCCTGCGTTCGGCCGATGCGGCAGGCGCGGACGCCGTCGTCTTCTCGTCCTCGTCGGTCGACGTGTACAACCCGAAGACGGTCAGGGCTTCGGCCGGGTCGCTGTTCCATGTCCCCGTCGTTCGCGACGCCGACACCGAGGCGGCGGTCGAAGCCGTCCGCGAGCGCGGGCTCAGGGTGCTCGCGATGGACGCCTCGGCCGAGGCGGACCTGTACGAGCAGGACCTCGCCGACCCGGTCGCGTTCCTGTTCGGCAACGAGGCGTGGGGGCTCCCTGACGAGATGGCCACGCTCGCGGACGCCGCGGTTCGCGTGCCGATCGACCGTCGAGCGGAATCACTCAACCTGGCCGCCGCCGCCAGCGTATGCCTGTTCGAGTGGAAGCGGCAGCGTCGGGAAGGCCACCGGGCGGTGCTCGAGACCGTGATCGCCGCGGCCGCGCACGACATCCGTTCGCCGCTCACGGCGATGAAGGGGCTCAGCCACACCCTCGCGACGCGGTGGGACCAGATCTCGGCCGAAGACCGCGAGTTGATGCTCGCCGGCATCGAGTTCGACAGCGACCGCCTGAACGCGATCGTGCGCCAACTGGTGGACGCGGCTCGCGTGGCCGCCGACGCGGTCGAGTTGTTCCCCGAGCGCACCGACGTCGGCCAGGTCGTCGAGCAGATCGCGTCGTCGCTCGCCCGCGATCCAGACCACGCGCCGGTGCGGTGGACCGGTGGGGACGTCGTGGCGTTCGTCGACCCCGAGCGGCTCCGCCTGATGCTCGAGGCGTTCGTCGAGTCGCTCGTGTGGTGGGCGAACGAGGGGCCGGTGCTGGTCGACGGGCGCCTGCGCGACGACCGTTTGTCGGTCGAGGCGCATCGTGCGGATACCCGCCTCTCGCAGGACGAGGCGGAGGGGCTGTTCGTGCTGCAGGCGCCGGGGACGGGTTCGGGGAGCAAGACCGGTCTGTTCGTCGCCCACGGCGTCGCTCGTGCGCACGGCGGCGACGTGTCGGCACGCGTTTCCGACGGTGAGCTCCGGTTCACGCTCGACCTTCCGAGCCCATCGCTTCCCGGCGATCGAGGCCGTTCCGGAGGGCCGAAACGCGGTTGCTAGACTCGCCGGACCATGGAACCGGCCGATGCCGCCCGCATCCTCGACGAACAGCTCGAGCGCGGCCGGGCGCTGATCTCCGATGCGCCGACGCTCGAGGCGCTCGACGAGGCGAAGATCGCGATCCTCGGTCGGCGATCGCCGATCTCGAGCGTTCAGAGCGCACTCGGGTCGCTGCCGCCGGACGCGCGACGTGACGTCGGCAGGCGTACGAACGAGGCGTTCGCGGAGCTGAGGGCGGCGATCGACGCTCGCCGCACGCAACTGGAGGAGGGCGGCGAGGCCGAGCGGCTGGAGGCCGACCGCGTCGACGTGACGCTGCCTGGGCGCTCGCTCCGGCGGGGATCGCTGCACCCGCTGACGGTCGTCGAGGCCGAGATCGTCGACATCTTCACGCGGATGGGCTACTCCGTCGTGGAGGGACCCGAGGTCGAGGACGAGTGGCACAACTTCGACGCCCTCAACATCCCGCCCGACCATCCGGCGCGCACGACGATGGACACGACGTTCCTGGACGTCCCGGGCCATCCCGAGCTCCTGCTCCGAACGCACACCTCGCCGATGCAGATCAGGACGATGGAGAACCAGCAGCCGCCCGTGTACGTGATCGTGCCCGGGCGCGTCTACCGCAACGAGGAGACGACCGCGAAGAACATGCCCGTGTTCCACCAAGTGGAGGGGCTCGCGGTCGACGAGGGCATCTCGTTCGCGGATCTCAAGGGAACGCTCGAGACGTTCTACCGCGCGCTGCTTGGCGACGAGCGTGAGGTGCGGCTGACGCCGTCGTTCTTCCCGTTCGTGGAGCCGGGATGTCAGGTCGAGGTGTCCTGCTTCGTGTGCGGCGGTTCCGGGTGCCGCACGTGCGCTCGATCCGGCTGGATCGAGACCATGGGCGCAGGCATGGTCCACCCTTCGGTCCTTCAGAACGTCGGATACGACCCGGAGCGATACACGGGGTTCGCGTTCGGCGGCGGGTACGACCGGCTTGCGATGATCCGTTTCGGCATCCCGGACATCCGGCTGCTCTGGGAGAATGACGTGCGCTTCCTCGAGCAGTTCGAGGGCGTCGCGTGAGGCTGGTCCTCTCCTGGCTGCGCGAATACTGCCCGGTCGAGCTCTCGGCCGAGGCGCTCGGCGACCTGCTGGCCGCCAAGGGCATGCACGTCGAATCGATCGAGCGCCCGTGGGCAGGCCTCGACGGCGTCGTCGTCGCCAAGGTGCTCGAGGTTCGCGACCATCCGAACTCCGACAAGCTGTGCCTCGCCCGCATCGACGTCGGGGGCGCGGAGCGCGAGATCGTCGTCGGCGTTCGCAACATGGTGGCGGGCGACCTCGTCCCGTACGCGGGTCCGGGCGCGCGCGTCCCAGCGCTTCCCGAACCGCTCTCGGCTCGCGATATCCGAGGGGTGGTCTCGGAGGGGATGATCTGCTCGGCGCGCGAGCTTGGGATCTCCGCCGAGCACTCGGGCATCCTGATCTTGGGGCCGAACGGCCGCGTCGGCGCCGACGTGAAGCGAGCGCTCGGCCTGGACGAAGCGGTGCTGGATCTGGAGATCGAGACGAATCGCCCGGATCTGCTCTCCGTGCTCGGCATCGCGCGCGAGGTCGCCGGCGCCACGGGTCTCCCGCTCACGCCGCCCGATACGTCGGTCGCCGAGGGCGAGGCGTCCGCCGAGGCGGCGGTCTCGATCGAAGTGGACGATCCCGAACGCTGCCCGCGGTACCTGGCGAGAGTGATCCACGGCGTTGTCGACGGGCCGTCGCCGCTCGGGGTCCAGGCGAGGCTCACCGCGGCCGGGATGCGGCCGCTCTCGGCCGTCGTGGACGCGACCAACTACGTGATGCTCGAGATGGGCCAGCCGATGCACCCGTTCGACATGGACCTGCTCGCGGGCGGCATCGTCGTCAGGCGGGCGAGCGACGGCGAGCGGCTCCGCACGCTGGACGACGTGGACCGGCTGCTCACCCAGGACGACCTGCTGATCGCGGACCACGAGAAGCCGGTCGGGATCGCCGGCGTCATGGGTTCGGCTTCCGCGGAGGTGTCGGCGTCCACGACGAACGTCCTGGTCGAGAGCGCGTACTTCGAGCCTCGCGGCATCCTTCGGACCTCGCGCCGACTGCTCCTGCCGACGGAGGCCGCGATCCGGTTCTCGCGCGGCTGCGACCCCGAGGGCGTCGCGCCGGCCGCGGCCCGCGCCGCGGCGCTGATGGTCTCCTGGACCGGCAGTGGCACCGTCCGATCCGGAGCCGCCGACGTCGGGGCGCCGCCGCCGCGGCGCCGCATCGGCGTCCGTCCCGAACGCGCGTCGTTGCTGGTCGGTCACGAGGTCTCCGCATCCGACATCGCCGAGGCGCTCGGCCGCATCGGCATCGCCAGCGAGAAGCGGGACGGTGTCGTCTTGGCCGAGGCGCCGAGCTTCCGGCCGGACCTCGAGCTCGAGGTCGATCTGATCGAGGAGGTCGCCCGCGTTCAGGGCTACGACGCGTTGCGGTCGACGGTCCCGGGCATCCAGCAGGCCGGCGGGCTCGCCGCGGACCATGCGTTCCGGCGGCGGCTCCGCGAAGCGATGGTGCGCGCGGGGCTCCGGGAGGCCGTGTCGCTCTCGTTCGCGTCCTCCGCCGACCTCGATCTGATGGGTCACTCCGAAGGCGTGCGCATCGCGAACCCACCGTCCGCGGACCAGCCCTTCCTGCGAACCAGCCTCGTTCCGGGCCTGGTCCAGGCCGTCGGGCGGACGATCTCGCGGGGCGTCAGGAGCGCGGCACTGTTCGAGGTCGGCCACGTGTTCCGTCCCGCGGACCCCGTCGACGAGCGTGAGATGGTCGCTGCGATCCTGTGCGGACCGGTTCGAGAGGGCCACCACGGCGAGCCGCGCGAGCTCGACCTGTTCGACGCGAAGGGTGCGCTCGAGAGCCTGTTCGCGGCGCTGTCGATCCACGACGGAGCGCTCGGCGAGCCGGCGGGCCCGCCGATGCACCCGGGGAGATCCGCAGTGATCGAGCTCGGCGGGCATCCGGCGGGTACGATCGGCGAGCTCCATCCGCGCGTCGTCGAACAGCTGGACCTCCCATCGCGCGTCGCGGTGTTCGAGATCGACGCGGCGGCTCTCGCGGAACACGCGGTGAGCGACGTCGCGTATCGCGAGATCCCGAGGTACCCGCCGATACGCCGTGACCTGGCGTTCACGCTCGACGCGGCGACGCCGGCTGGAGACGTCATGGCGGCGCTCCGCGAGGCGGGCGGCGAGCTCCTGGGCTCGGTGCATCTGTTCGACGTGTTCGAGGGCTCGCCCCTGCCCGAAGGCAAGAAGAGCCTGGCGTTCTCCGTGGAGCTCCGGGCGCCGGACCGGACGCTGACCGATGGGGAGGCCGACACCGCGGTGTCCGGCATCGTCGAGCGGCTCGCGCGGGGGTTCGGGGCGCAACTGCGTGCCGGCTGATCCGCTCGGGGCGTGACCCGGAGCCGGGCCGGAGCGCCGCGCGGAGAGCCCACGCTAGACTCGGCCCGTGGACCGCGACCTGCTCTCGATCGACGACCTGTCGCCGGGTGAGCTCGGGAACCTGCTCGATCTGTCGTTCAAGGTGAAGGCGAACCCTGCCGACTACGCGGAGCGCCTGGCCGGCCGTTCGGTCGCGATGATCTTCGAGAAGCCGTCGACCCGCACGCGGGTGTCGTTCGAGATCGCGATCGCGTCGGCGGGAGGTCACCCGATCGCGTTGTCCTCGGCGGAGCTCCAACTGGGCCGGGGCGAGACGATCGAGGACACCGGCCGCGTGCTCTCTCGGTACGTCCACGCGGTGGTGCTTCGAACGTTCGAGCAGGAGCGGCTCGAGCTGATGGCGTCGGCTGCCTCCGTACCGGTGATCAACGCGCTGTCGGACTTCGAGCATCCGTGCCAATGCCTCGCCGACCTCCTCACGGTGCGCGAGGTCAAAGGCGACCTCGCCGGACGAACGATCACGTACCTCGGCGACGGCAACAACGTCACGCATTCGCTGCTGCTCGGCGGTGCCAAGGCCGGCATGCACGTCCGGGCCGGCACCCCGCCCGGGTTCGAGCCCATCCCGCAGGTCGTTCAGCGCGCGTCCGACATCGCGGCAGAGACGGGCGGCAGCATCTCGGTGACGCACGACCCGATCCAAGCGTGCCGAGATGCAGACGTCCTGTACACGGACGTATGGGCGAGCATGGGACAGGAGGCGGAGGCCGACGAGCGGGCCCTCGTGTTCCCCGCGTACACGCTCGACCGCGAGAAGGTCGAGGTGGCCAGGCACGACGTCTCGGTGATGCACTGCCTCCCCGCCCACCGCGGGCAGGAGATCACCGACGAGGTGATCGACGGCCAGCACTCGATCGTCTGGGATCAGGCCGAGAACCGGATGCACACGCAGAAGGCCCTGCTGCTCTGGCTGCTCGGCCTCGCCTGAGGCCTCGAGCGCCATGCCGCGCGTGAACGACACCGTCGAAGCGGTCCTGCTCGAGTACGCAGATCTCCTGTCGATCCTCACGACCGACCCGTACAAGCCGCGCGCGTACGAGAAGGCCGCGCGTGCGGTGGGTGGCTACGCCGGCGACCTCGACGGGATGGAGCTCAAGGAGATCCTGAGGATCCCAAGCGTCGGGAAGTCGATCGGCGAGAAGGTGGACGAGTTCCTCCGCACCGGCAAGATCGGGACGCTCGAGGAGCTCCGCGCCCAGATCCCTGCCGGTGTGCGCGAGATGATCGCGATCCCGGGCCTCGGACCGAAGAAGGCGATGATCCTATACCGCGATCTCGGGATCTCCGGGGTCGACGGTCTCCGACAGGCCGTCGAGCAGGGGCAGCTCGCAGAGCTCAAGGGGTTCGGCGCGAAGACCGAGGAGAACATCCGTCGGGGGCTCGAACGCCTCAGCCAGGTCGGCGGTCGCGTCCTCTCCTCGGTCGCGATGGACCTCGCCGAGCACTTCATCGAGCGCCTCGGGAGGCGCACGGACGTGCGGCGGATCGAGTACGCGGGCTCGCTCCGGCGCATGGCCGAGACGATCGGCGACCTCGACCTTCTGGTCGCGAGCGAGGACCCCGCCGGCGTCATGGACGCCTTCACTTCGGTCGGGATCGTCGAGCGTGTGCTCGCCAAGGGGGAGACGAAGTCGTCGATCCTCACCCGCAAGGGGCTGCAGGTCGACCTGCGCGTCGTGCCGCTCGAGGCGTGGGGCGCCGCGATGATCTACTTCACGGGCTCGAAGGCGCACAACATCCGGATCCGCGAGATGGCCGTGCGCAAGGGCCTCAAGCTGAACGAGTACGGGCTCTTCCGAGCGAAGTCCGGCAAGCTGATCGTCGCCCGAACCGAGGAGGAGGTCTACGAGAAGCTCTCGCTGCCCTGGATCCCGCCGACGCTTCGAGAGGATCGGGGAGAGGTGGAGGCGGCGCTCGACGGCACGCTGCCCGACGTTCTCGAGCGCGGCCAGCTCCGCGGCGACCTCCACACGCACACGAACCTGACGGACGGGCTTGCGACGCTGGAGGCGATGCTCGAAGCCGCCTCCAAGCTCCGGTACGCGTACTACGCCGTGACCGATCATGCGCCCAACCTGTTCATGCAGCGGATGACCGACGAGAAGATGCTCGCGCAGCGGAAGCAGCTCCGGGCGCTGCAGTCCGCGTACCCGAAGATGACGCTGCTCCACGGCACGGAGCTCAACATCGACCCGGACGGGGACGTGGACTGGGGACCCGAGTTCCTGGAGGCGTTCGACATCTGCGTGGCCTCCGTGCACTCGCACTTCAACCAGCCGAAGGACCAGATGACGAGGCGTCTCGTCCGCGCCATAGAGAACCCACACGTTCACGTGATCGGTCATCCGACCGCGCGCCTCATCAACAAGCGGCAGCCGATCGAGGTCGATCTCGACGAGGTGTTCAAGGCGGCCGCGCGCACCGGCACGGCCCTCGAGGTGAACGGGTATCCAGACCGTCTGGACCTGAAGGACGAGCACATCCTGTGGGCCAGACGTCACGGCGTGAGGTTCTCGGTCGACACGGACTCGCACGCCACGACCCACCTCGAGCTGATGCGGTACGGGGTCGCGACCGCGCAGCGCGGATGGCTCACCAAGGACGACGTGATCAACGCGTGGCCGCTGTCCAAGCTGCGTGCGTTCCTCAGGAACAAGCGGTGAGGCTGGGTCGGCGGCTGCCTCGCAGGTTCTTCGCGCGGCCCTCGACGGAGGTGGCGCCGGAACTGCTCGGCCGCGTCCTCGTGCGGCTGCTGCCGGACGGCCGGCGCATCGCCGCACGGCTCGTCGAGGTCGAGGCCTACGAGCAAGGCGATCCGGCCAGCCATTCGTACAAGGGGCGTCCGACGCCGAGGACCGAGGTGATGTTCGGACCGCCCGGCCCGCTGTACGTCTACTTCACGTACGGGCAGCACTTCTGTTGCAACGTGGTGACGGGCGCGAACGGGCAGGGGAGTGCCGTGCTGCTGCGCGCTGCCGAACCGCTCGACGGCCTCGACGTGATGGCGTCCAACCGGGGCTGGGACGCTCCTCGGCTCCTGTGCTCGGGACCGGCGCGACTCACGCAGGCGTTCGCGATCGGCCGGGCCGAGAACGGCACGGACCTGGTGACGCATCCCTCGCTGTTCCTGCTCTCGGGCACGCCGCTCCACCCGGATGCGATCGCGCGGAGCACGCGCGTCGGTGTGAACGTCGGCATCGAGCGCCCGTGGCGGTTCTTCGAGCGCGGGAGCGCGTTCGTCTCGCCGGGCCGGCCGTCGGTCCCGCTCGGTACGAACGACCGAAGCCTTGCCCCCTACGGCCCTAGGGGTTGACGGCGAGTCTGGCCCGGCTCTACGGGTTGACGACGATCCTGACCGTGGACCCCTCCTCGGCCCGCGCCCCGCCGCTCGGGGTCTGCGACCACACCACGCCCTGTCGGTAGTCGCACGAGGGATCGGCTGGGTCACACTCCTGCGACATCGACACCGACACCTTGAACCCGGCGCGCCCGAGCGCCGCCTCCGCCGCCCCGCGGGTCATCCCAACGACGTCGGGGACGGCGACGCGCTCGGGCTCGAGCTCGCCCTCCGAGACGGTGATCGTGACGGTTCCCGTCTGGATCAGGCCTGAGCCACTGAGGGGGTCTTGCGCGATCACCGTCCCCACCGGTTCGTTTGATGGGGCGGAGATTATCGCCACGGTGAATCCCGCCGCGCGTAGCGTGGAGACGGCCGCCTGTCGCTGGAGCCCCACGACCGACGGCACCACCAAGCGCTGATAGGACGACGGCTCCGTGCAGATCTCGAGCGTGGGTTCGGAGCCGGCCACGTACCGGAAGACCTGGATGTCGTCCGGCGACGTGAACCGGTTCGCCAGGCACCCGCGCGTGACGTCGATACGGAGCGTCACGATGTCGACCTCCGGCGCCGTCCCGAACTCCTTGACCGGCATGTTACGGGTGGCCGCGAGCATGAACGTCCGCCAGATCGTCGCGGGCCAGGTTCCCCCATACACGGTCGAGATCCGCACGTTCCCGCAGCACATCGGGATCTGCCCCTCGGGGAAGCCGACCCACACCGCCGTCGACAGCTGTGGGACTGCGCCGACGAACCACGCATCGCTGGCGTTCTGCGCCGTCCCGGTCTTGCCGAACTGGGGCCGGCCGATGTTGGCGCCGACGCCGGTTCCGGACTGCACCACACCCTTCAGGACGTCGATGGCCTCCGCGGCGATCGACGGTTCGACGACCTGGTGGATCTTCGGCGGTGCCTGGTAGATCTGCTCGCCGTCCGAGTTCGTGATCGAGATCACGGGGATCGGCTGCACGTGGCGACCGAGGTACGCAAGCGTGCCGAAGGCCGAGGCCATCTCGAGCGTGCTCACCTCGTTCACGCCCAGGACGGCCGAAGGGACGCCCGCGAGCGGCTCGTTCGGCTCGGTCGTTCGCGGGCAGCAGCGGATCCCCATGCGTTCGGCCGTCTGGACGACCGCCGCCGCACCGGCGTAGGTGTCGCCGTCGCCGATCACCTCCAGGAGGTTCGCGTACGCGATGTTCACGGAGTTCACCGTCGCACTCTCGAGCGAGATCGTGCCGTAGCCGCTCCCTTCGGCGTTGCGAGGATCCCAGTACGCCCCGTTGTCGAGGAGGATGTGGGCGCTCGAGCCGTTCAGCGGCTGGGAACGCGTGATGCCGTGCTCGAGCGCCGCGACGAGGGCGAACGGCTTGAACGCCGAACCCGCCTGCCTTCCCGTGCTCCCGCCCGTCGCGAGGTTGATCCGCGCGAAACGGTCATGCTCGTTCCAGTAGTCGCGCCCGCCGACCATCGCACGGACCTGCCCCGTCCGGGGGTCGATCGCCGTCAACGCACCGTAGGGGTCGCCGGGTTCGGTGAGCACCGACGAGATCGCGCGCTCGGCCGCCCGCTGCATCCTCATGTCCAACGTCGTCACGATGCGAAGCCCGCCCTTGAACAGGAGGTCGTATCGCTCCTCGGGCGTCTCGCCGAACCGCGGGTTCGACAGGAACCACTCCTTCACGTAGTCGACGAAATAGGGCGCCGCGTAGCGCATCTCGTCCTGGCGGAGATGGAGCTTGATCCGGGACGAGGTCGCACGCTGGTACGCGGCCTGGTCGATCGTGCCGAGCCCGAGCATCAGCTCGAGGACGTGGTCGCGACGGCGCTCGGCCCTCACCGGGTGCGTCACCGGGTCGTAGTCGACCGGCGCGCGTATCAGGCCGGCGAGCAGCGCCGACTGCGCTAGGTTGAGCTCGAGCGGTTCGATGTCGAAGTAGGTCTCGGCCGCCGCTCGGATCCCGTAGGCGCCGTTCCCGAAGTAGACGGTGTTGAGGTACCGGGTGAGGATGCGCTCCTTGCTCATCCGCTCTTCGAGCTGCCACGCTAGGTATGCCTCACGGACCTTGCGGGCGACGGTCTTCTCGTCGCCAACGTAGAGCTTCTTGACGAGCTGCTGCGTGATCGTGGACCCGCCCTCGACCACCTCGCCCGTCGTGACGTCTCTGTACGCGGCGCGAAGGAGCGCCCGCAGGTCGACGCCCGTGTGGTCGTAGAACCGCTGATCCTCGATCGCGACGACCGCGTTGCGGACGACCTCCGGGATCTTCGTCGATCGCACCGGCACCCGGTTCTCGCCGGCATGTAGCGACGTGATCAGCGCGCCGTCGGCCGAGTAGATGAACGACGTCTCGGGCAGAGCGTCCGCATCTTCGCGAGCCTCCCGCAGCGTCGGGAGGTCGCAGGCCGAGGCGGCGAGGACGAAGACGAACACGCCGACCACGAGGGTCCGCGAGCGGGCGGCCATGATGAGGCGATCTTCGCACGATCGCGGCGTTCCAGGTGATGCCCGGGTCGCCGTCCGGAGCGTTGGACCCCAAGCGTCCCCGAACCGCTGAGGTTCCCGCTGCTAGCCTTCGCGGCGATGGGTCCCGACGACCTGCCGATGCTGCTCGCCGGGCGGGCCGAGGTCGTGCCCGCCGAGGGCCTCCGGAGCAAGCTCGAGCTCGGCCGGCAGCTTCGGGTGAAGCTCGGGCTCGACCCGACCGCCCCCGAGGTCACGCTCGGGTGGGCGGTCGTGCTTCGCAAGCTCAGGCAGTTCCAGGACGCGGGGCACGTCCCGGTGCTGATCGTCGGCGACTTCACCGCCAGGGTGGGCGACCCGTCCGGCCGGACCGACGCGCGCCCACGCCTGTCGAAGGAGGAGGTGCGCGGCTACGCCGACCGGCTGCTCGACCAGTTCTGGATCGTGCTCGACCGCGATCTCACCGAGGTCCGGTTCAACGCCGAATGGCTGGAGCCGTTGGGCATGGAGGAGATCCTTCGGCTGACCGCCTCGTACACGGTGGCCCGCATGCTCGAGCGCGACGACTTCGCCAAGAGGTACGCGCAGGGCAAGCCGATCTCGATCTTGGAGTTCCTCTATCCGCTGCTCCAGGGCATGGACTCCGTCGCCGTCGAGGCGGACGTCGAGCTCGGCGGCCGGGACCAGACGTTCAACCTCCTGGTGGGGCGGGACCTGCAGCGCGAGTACGGCCAGGACCCCCAGGTCGCCCTCACGATGCCGCTCCTCGTGGGTACCGACGGCGTGCAGAAGATGAGCCAGTCGCTCGGCAACTACGTCGGGATCACCGACGATCCGGACGACATGTTCGGCAAGCTCACACGGATCCCGGACGAGGCGATCGCCGAGTACCGGTTGCTGACGCTCGACTTCTTCCGCGATCCGGCCGAGGCCGAACGCGTCGCGGCCGGCCTGCGCGAGGCCTCGCTCGACCCATGGGAGGAGAAGAAGCGTCTCGCGCGAGAGCTCGTCGACCTGTATCGAGGCGAGCGCGCCGGTGCGGAGGCGGAGCAGCGGTTCAACGAAGCGCATGCGGACCGAACAGTGCCTCGGGACGTCGACGGGGCGCGCATACCGGCCGCTGCCGTCGTCGAGGGGATGGTATGGCTGCCGCGCCTGCTCACGTCGCTCGGTGTCGCCTCGTCCTCGTCGGAGGCGCGACGCCTGATCGCGGGCGGTGGCGTCCGGCTGGACGGGACGCGGGTGGAGGAGGCCGGGGACCTCCCCGTGGCCGACCTCGTCGGGAAGGTGCTCCAAGTCGGCCGGCGGCGCGAAGCACGCGGCGTGCGGCTGCTCGAACCCGAGGGTGACTGAGGCCACCGCCATGCGGGTTGCATGCGTCCCAGGCGATGTGCATGATATCTAGACGTTGAGATATCTCCGGCTCGCTGCTGCGCGGACGGGCCTTGAACGAGGGGGGACAGATGCCACTGCCGCCTGAGCAGAAGGCGGAGCTCGGGAAGGACCTGCAGTCCTTCATCCGGTTCCTCGAGAAGTACTACCCGAACGAGATCCTGCGCGTGAAGCAGGAAGTGGACCCGATCTTCGAACCGCTGGCGATCCTGTGGCGCCTGGAGAACGAGCGGCGATACCCGCTGGTCGTGTTCGACAACGTGAAAGGGTCGGACCTTCCTGCGGTCACGAACGTCCACGCGAGCTTCCCGCGACTGGCCATGGCGATCGGCCTGCCGATCGACGCGACGCCGAGGGACTTCATCCTCGAGTACATGGCTCGGGAGGACCAGGGCATCGAACCCGTCATGATCGAGCCCGCCGACGCACCCTGCAAAGAGGTGATCGTGAAGGGCGACGACGTCGACGTCTTCAAGCTCCCGATGTTCAAGTACCACGAGCTCGACGGCGGCGCCGTCGATCCCGGGTACGAGGACGAGGTCGGCAGGTACATCACGCTCGGCTACGAGATCATGAAGGACCCCGACACCGGCATCCGCAACGCCGGGATCTACCGCTTGCAGGCCAAGAGCCGGAACAAGTTCGGGATCCAGATCTCCGAGACGGCGCACGGGCACTACATCATGCAGAAGAACCTGAAGCACGGCCGACCGACGGAGATGGCGGTGGCGATCGGCCTCCATCCGGCCGTGGAGCTCGGGTTCCTCTCGTTCACGAGCATCGACGTCGACGAGTTCGCGATGGCCGGCGCGATCCTCGGAGAGCCGCTGGAGATGGTGAAGTGCGAGACGATCGACGTCGAGGTTCCGGCCCGGGCGGAGATCGTGCTCGAGTGCGAGATCCATCCGACGGAGCGAGAGCGCGAGGCGCCGTTCGGCGAGTACCCGGGCACGTACGGTCCCGAACGCAACAACCCGGTCGTCTACGTCAAGGCGATCACGATGCGCAGGAACGCTCACTATCAGAGCTCGTTCGTCGGCCACTGGGACAACCTCCTGCTGTCCGGCGTGACGCGGAACTCGATGATCTACCGCGCCTGCCGTCTGGCATCCGGAGGCGTGAAAGCGGCCTACGTCCCACCATCCGGGCGCTGCCGGTACATCTGCTACGTGCAGATGGAGAAGCTGATCGAGGGTGACCCGAAGAACGCCGCCATGGCGGCGTTCGCCGCCGACCCGTTCCTCAAGTACGTCGTGGTCGTCGACGAGGACGTCGACATCACCAACGATGCGGCGGTCTGGCACGCGATCGCCCAGCGGGTGCGGTTCCATCAGGACGCCTTCGTCGTGCCCCACGCGCGTGGGTCGCCCCTCGATCCCGCCTCGTACGATCCGGCCGGCGGGTCACACCTCGTGACGAAGGTGGGCATCGACGCTACGCGGAAGGCGGACTTCCCGGTCGAGATCTCGACGCCCGGGGTCTCCGACGTCGACCTGGACGGGCTGTTCGGCGACCTATGGAAACAGACGCGGATGGACTGAGGGTCGTGCGCGGGGGCGGCCGGAGAGGTTCCGCCCGCGCCTCCACCTTGGGGGAGCAGCCGGTCCCATGAAGCCTGCACCGTTCGAGTACGCCGCGCCGGAGACCCTCGATGAGGTCGTCCGGCTGCTCGGCGAACGCGGCGATGACGCCAAGGTGATCGCCGGCGGTCAGAGCCTCGTCCCGCTGCTCGCCTTCCGGCTCGCGGCGCCCGAGATCCTCGTCGACGTGAATCGGGTGCCGGGTCTCGACGGGGTCGCGCTGGACGGCGACACGCTCACGATCGGCGCGCTCGCACGGCATCGCGACGTCGAGCTGTTCCCCGGCATGCGCGAACGTTGCGCGATGCTGGCCGACGGCGTGTCGCTGATCGGGCACGTCGCGATCAGGAACCGCGGAACCGTGGGTGGCAGCATCGCGCACGCAGACTCCGCCGCGGAATGGCCGTCGCTCGTGCTCGCCCTCGACGGCGAGGTCGAGGCGCGCAGCGTCCAGGGCGTCCGAACGATCGCCGGGAGCGAGCTGTTCGAGTCCTACTTCACGACGACCCTGCGTCCCGACGAGATCCTGACGCAGGTCCGGCTTCGGCTCCCTGTGGGCCGGATCGGGTCCGCGTACACGGAGCTGGCGCGTCGCCACGGCGACTTCGCAATCGCGGGCGCGGGGGCGCTCCTGTCGCTCACCGATGCCGGTACCGTCGGGCAGGGACGTGTCGTGCTGATCGGCGTCCGCGACACCGCGGTGCGGTCCACCGCGGCCGAGGCGGTGCTCGCCGGCGCCGCGCCCGGCGAGGAGACATTCGCCGCCGCCGCCGAGGCGATCGAGCCAGAGATCGAGCCGATGTCCGACCTCCACGGATCCTCGGACTACCGGAGACACGTGGCGAAGGTGCTCGTCAGGCGCACGCTGGCACGGGCGTACGAGCGCGCTCAGGGAGCCGCCGCATGACGGGCGAGATCGAGATCACGCTGAACGTCAACGGGACCGAGCGCTCCGGTCTGGCCGAGCCGCGGATGACGCTCGCGGACTTCCTGCGCGACGTCCTCGGGCTCACCGGAACGCATCTCGGGTGCGAGCACGGCGTCTGCGGCGCATGCACGATCCTGCTGGACGGCCGTTCGGTCCGCTCGTGCCTGATGTTCGCGGTCCAAGCGCAGGGGCACGAGCTCGTCACGGTCGAGGGTCTCGCCGAGCCCGACGGGACGCTGAGCCCGGTCCAGCAGGCGTTCACCGACAACCACGCGCTGCAATGCGGCTTCTGCACGCCGGGGTTCATGCTCGCGGTCACCGAGTACCTGGCCGAAGGGGCCCCCGGCGTCGACGACGAGGACGCCGTCCGGGCGAGGCTCTCAGGCAACCTGTGCCGCTGCACCGGCTACCAGAACATCGTCAAGGCGGTGCGCGCGGCGGCCGGGCGGGAGCCCGCGTGAGCGTTACCCCCCACCCGCACGCCCCAGCCGACCCGCGCGGGCCGGAACGCCGCCTCGCACATCCCGAGGTGAAGCCGCCCACCTACGTCGGTCAACGCCTGCGGCGGAAGGAAGACGCCCGGCTGATCACCGGCAAGGCCCGGCACGTCGGCGACATCGCGCTGCCGGGGACGGTGCACGTCGCGATCCTGCGGAGCCCGTTCGCGCACGCGCGGGTGACGTCGATGGACGTGTCGCGTGCCCTCGAGCACCGCGACGTGGTCACGGTGGTCACGCACGGCGACCTCGAGGGCAAGATGGGGCCGTTCGTCGAGGCGGCGAGGACCGAGATCTCGCAGCTGCTCAAGGACAAGGTCGGCCCGACGCTGAAGTCGTGTCCGATGCCGGTGCTGGCCGAGGGCGTGGTCTCCTGGGTCGGTCAGCCGGTCGCCGCGGTGGTCGCGATCGACCGATACATCGCCGAGGATGCGCTCGAGCTGATCGAGGTCGACTACGATCCGCTCCCGGTCGTCGCAGATCCCCAACAGGCGATCGCACCCGACGCGCCGGTGCTCCATCCGGAGCTCGGCGACAACGTGCAGACGAGCTTCACGGTGCAGGCCGGTGACCCCGACGCCGTGTTCGCCCAGGCGCCCCGAACGCTGAAGGCACGCCTGTCGATGGGACGGATCGCCGGCAACGCGATGGAGCCGCGTGGCGTGCTGGCGCAGTACGAGGAGGGTCGCGACCGGCTGACGGTCTGGGACGCGAACGCGCGTCCGCACCTCGTCCGCACGTTCATCTCCGAGATGCTTGGGATGCCGACGGATGCCGTGCACGTGATCGGCCCCGACATGGGGGGAAGCTTCGGGACCGGGATGTTCCCGGAGGACGTCCTGATCCCGTTCCTCGCGCGGGACCTGCGCCGTCCCGTCCGCTGGCTCGAGGATCGGCGGGAGAACCTGGCCAACACGCGTCACGCTCGCGATCAGCTGCACGACATCGAGGTCGCGTTCGACGACGATGGACGGATCCTTGCCCTCCGAGACCGCTTCCTGATGGACGCCGGCGCGTACAACCCGTACGCGATCACGGTCTCCTACAACTCCGCCGCGCACCTGCGCGGGCAGTTCGCGATCGACCACCTGCGCGTCGAGAGCCTCGCGGTCCTCACGAACAAGGCCCCGGTGACGCCGGTGCGCGGAGCCGGCCGGCCCGAGGTCACGTTCGTGATGGATCGCGTGATCGGCCTCGTGGCGCACGAGCTGGGATTCGATGCGATCGAGGTGCGGCGGCGGAACCTGATCCGCCCCGACCAGATGCCGTACGCGATGGGCATGCCGTACCGCGACGGCGTCGACATCGTCTACGACAGCGCCGACTTCCCCGCGCAGCTCGATCAGGCGCTCGAGTTGTTCGGGTACGAGGCGTTCCGAGCCGAGCAGGAGGCCGCGAGAGCGCAGGGGCGGCGGCTGGGAGTCGGCGTCTCGTCCTACGTGGAGGGGTCCGGCTACGGGCCCCACGAGGGGGCGGTCGTCCGGGTCGACGCCAGCGGTCACGTCTCGGTCGCGACCGGCGCGAAGCCGCACGGGCAGGGCCTCGAGACGACGCTCTCGCAGATCTGCGCCGACCAGTTGGGCGTCCGGCCGGAGGACGTCACCGTGACCGGCGGCGACACCTCGCTGATCGCGCACGGGATCGGAACGTTCGCGAGCCGCAGCGCCGTCACGGCCGGATCGGCCGTGGGCGTCGCGGCCGGGATGGTGCGCGAGAAGGTGCTCACGGTCGCGGCCGAGCTGCTCGAGGCCGACCGGTCCGACCTGGACATCGTCGACGGCGTGGTGGTGGCCCGCGGCTCGCCGGACCGCTCGCTCACGTTGGCGCAGGTTGCCAAGGCGGCGCAGCCGAGCCCCCGCAGCGTCCTGCCGCCCGAACAGGATCCTGGCCTGGAGGTCACGTACTACTTCGTGCCGCCGACGGTGACGTTCGCCTCCGCGACGCACGTCGTGGGCGTCGAGGTGGACGCCGAGACGGGGTTCGTCCGTCTGTTGCGGTACGTCACCGTGGACGACTGCGGCCAGATGCTGAACCCCACCGTGGTCGAGGGTCAGATCCAGGGCGGCGTGGCCCACGGCGTCGGCAACGCGCTGTACGAGCACGTCGCGTACGACGACGAGGCGCAGCTGCTCACGGGGACGTACATGGATTACCTGTTGCCGACGGCGGCCGAGGTTCCGCCGATCGAGGTGGGTCACCAGGTGTTCCTGAGCGAGCTGAACCCGTTCGGGATCAAGGGGTGCGGAGAGGGCGGGGCGGTCTCGCCGCCGGCGGCCATCGCCAACGCGATCATGGACGCCTTGCGGCCGCTCGCCGTGCGGATCGACCACGTTCCCGTGTCTCCGGCGCAGCTGCGAGCACTGATCGAACAGGCCGACGCGGCCACAGGATCGTAGACGAGGAGGGAGCAGCGGTGGAGATCAAGGGGATCGTGTGGGCCGGGACGGCGACCGACCGGTACGACGAGACGGTGACGTTCTTCCGTGACGTGCTGGGGCTGTCCACGTTCCACGCGTCGGACACGCTCACGGTTCTGCGCGTCTCGAGCGGCGACTGGGTCGAGGTCTTCGCGCCCGGGCACGAGCACTACGCCGAGTTCAAGGGCGGCATCGTGGTGGAGTTCCTCGTGGACGACCTCGATGCGGCTCGCTCGGAGCTCGAAGGGCGCGGTGTCGAGTTCCTCCACGCGAACCACACCTGGGGCGAGTTCGCCTGGGCGCACTTCCGCGGGCCCGATGGCAACATCTACGGCATCACGAGCGGACCCTACGGTCAGGACGTGTCGTCCTGAGCCGCTCCCTCGCGTGAGATGTCCGGCGACGATCACCTGCCGATCGTCGTGGCGATCACCGGGGCCACGGGGGCGATCTACGGCATCCGAACGCTCGAGGTCCTGGGTGCCGAAGGGATCGAGACCCACCTGGTCGTGAGCCGCTGGGCGGAGAAGACGATCGCCGCAGAGACCTCGTGGAAGCCGTCGGACGTGCGGGCGCTCGCCGACCACGTCTACAGCGAGGACGATCTGGATGCACCGCCGGCGTCCGGCGACCTCCTCACCCGCGGGATGATCGTGGCCCCGTGCAGCATGAAGTCGCTCGCGGCCGTGGCCCACGGGATCACGGAGAACCTCGTCCACCGCGCTGCCGAGGTCTCCCTGATGGAGGGGAGACGCCTGCTGCTCCTCGTGCGCGAGTCACCGTTCTCGGTGATCCACCTCGAGAACATGCTGGCCGTCGCGAAGGCCGGGGCGATCGTCATGCCGCCGGTGCCAGCGTTCTACGCCAGGCCGAGGTCGCTCGACGAGATGGTCGACCACACCGTGGGGCGGATGCTGGACCACTTCGGGGTGGGCCACGACCTCGTCCGTCGATGGGGCGAACGTCGGAGGCAGGGCTGGACGCCGCGGATCGCACCCGGCGGCGGAGGCGACGCGAGCTCGTGACGCACCACCCGGCGCCGGGCAGCCTCGAACGGCTCCTGGTGCGGGCAACCGCAGGCGACGCGACCGGCCTGGCGGCACTGTACGCGTCCGATGCGGCGCTCGACGTCAACGTCCCGGAACGGTCGGTCAGGATCGACGGCCACGACGCCGTGCACGCATCGCTCGGCTCGCTGTTCCTGCCGGGACGTCCCGGGGTGTTGAGCAGCCGAGCCGTGCCCGGCGGCGCGATCGTTCGGATCGAGTCGCGGCTCGAGGACGGAACGCGGCGCCGTCGTCGTCATCTGGTCCACCTCCGGGACGGGACCATCGCGGTGCACGTCGTGCTTCCCGAGCGAGCACCGCTGCCCGAGCTGCCGCCGCTGCCGGACGTCCGCGGGCTCGGACTGCCGCGCGTGGTGCGGCGCTGGCAGGTCGAACCGGGCATCTCGGGCACGCTCGTCGAACGGTGGAAGACGGTCGACGGCTCCGTCTTCTTCGCGAAGCGTCTGCGGCCCCTGGGCAGCTGGCTCCAGCGAGCGACCCACGACCGCGGACGGGAGGCGTGGTTGTGGCGGGCGGGCGTGCTCGAGCGGGTCGGCGCGTTCGTCGACCACGGCGTCGTCGGCGTGATCGAGCACGGAGGGGAACGCATCGTCGTGATGCGAGATCTGTCGACCGGGCTCGCCCCGCGGCGAACGTCGATCGCTGGCATCCGCCGCCTCGCCGGTGCCGTCGCAGGGATGCAGGCCCACGTCGAGCCGCCGAGCGAAGGCTCCCTGTGCACCCTGGAGGACCGTTTGCTCGCCTTCGCACCCGCGACGGCCGAGCGCGAGCGCGCCGGATCCGACCTGGCGCCGAAGGTGATCGGCCGCGGCTGGGAGCTCCTGCCGAGGGTCGTTCCCGATGACGTCGCGGACGCGCTCGCGTCGGCGTTGGAGCGCCCGAGGGAGCTCGCCGACCGGCTGCGTTCGCATCCGGCGTCGCTCGTGCACGGCGACCTGCGGCCCGCCAACGCCGGCTTCCGCGGGCCACGCGTGACCTTGATCGACTGGGGGCTCGCCGCCGTCGCTCCGCCGGCCCTTGACCTCACGTGGCTGGCCTTCAACCTCGGGACCGCCCATCCGGGAGGTCCGGCCCCCGTCCTGGACGCGGCGATCGAGGGGGCTGCGCGGGTCGACCGGGACGCCCTGCGCGCGTGCCTGTTCGCAACGTTGGTCCAGGCGGGGTGCTACTTCGGGTTCGAGGCCGTGATGAACCCGGACCCGCGCGCGCGCCGGAACGCGGTGGCGTGCCTGGGATGGTGGATCGACCGCGCCCGCGAGGCGCTCGCATCATGAAACGCGTTCGTCATTCCGCGAGCGCGCGGAGCTGCTCGCGCCATGAGTCGGCGACCTTCGCGACGTCGCCCGACGCCACCTCGAACGTGATGGGGCTCGTCACCGGCATCCCGGGATGGGCGTCCGTCTCCACGGAGACCACGTCCAGCTCGAAGCGTTCGAGGCGCACCTCCTCCGACCGGCCGAGCGCGCGCGGGCGCGCGCGCACGTACAGCGTCGTCCCCGGCGCCACGTAGCACAGCAGGACGGGGCCGCCGTTCGTCAGGTTGCGCGTCGTGTTGGTGCCCGGCCACAGCGCGACGCGCAGATGCCGGTCGTCCGGCGCCAAGATCTCACCGGCCGAGAGCATGCACGGGCGTGGCGTGCCTTCCGGATCGACCGTCATCAACAGGTACGCGATGCCGATCTTCCCCTCGACGTCGCGTCCGTCGAAGGCGCGCATCACCTGGTCCGGCAGTCGATCGCTGATCTCGCGGGTCACGCGGCGCCTCCCGATGTCTCGACGGTAAGATACCGTGCATCCCGGGCGGCGGCGGGCCGTCCGCCGGAGGATGGGAACGAGCGGCACGGGACGGCCCACGTGACGACGGAACGCAACGGGTGGGGGCGCAGGGCCTCCTTCGCCGCCATCAATGCCGGGTACCTGGCCGCGACCTGCTCGGACTCCCTTCTCGCCCCGATCTTCCCGGCGGCCCGTCACGATCTCGGTCTGGAGACGTCGCAGGCCGGCTTCGTCTTCGCGCTCCTCGCGGCCTCGATCTCGGTCGGCAACATCGGAGGCGGCTTCGCCCTGTCGCACATCGGCCCCAAGGCGGGAGCCCTGCTCGGCCTCTCGGTCGCGACGGTGGGAAGCCTCGTTGCGGCCGCGTCGGACTCGACCGCGATGTTCCTCGTGGCGCAGGGCTTGCTCGGAGGCGGCTCGGGGCTGTACTTCGCGTCGGGGCTGTACTCGGCAGCCGACCTCGCGGGCTCGGGGAGGCGCGGCCTGGCGATGGGGTTCTTCGGCATCTCGTTCTCGGCGGGGCTCGCCTCGGCCGCCCTGCTCGCCGCGATCTGGAGCTCGGGCGACTGGCACGGCGCGTTCCTCGGGTCCGCCGCGCTCTCGGCCGTGGCCGCCGGTGCCGTGTCCCTGGCGAAGCTTCCCGGCCGGCCACCGCGCCGCACCGAGTCGACCGAGGGCTGGCACAGGGCCCTGGGGACGCCGCTCGCCGTCGGAGGGCTCGCCGCCGCCTCGCAGTACGGCACCATCTCGTTCCTGCCAACCTTCGCCGTCTCCTCGTGGGGCATGACGGCGTCGGGGGCCGCCATCGCGCTCGCCGTGGCGCGGGTGTTCTCGGTCCCGTCGAAGCTGGTCGCCGGGCACCGGTCCGATCGGATCGGCGCGCTGCGGACGGCGGGCGAGGTGGGATTGCTGCTCGGCATCGTCGGCGCCGGTTGGACGTCCGTGCCGTTCGTCGCACTGGCGCTCGTCGCGGCCACCGCGTTCGCCGCGGGCGTCGCGGCGCTCGGACCGGTCGCCAACGTCTTGGCACTGGACGCGTTCGGGAGCCGTGGTGCGATGCTCGGTCTGTTCCGCTCGCTGCAGATCGGTCTCGGGGCGCTGATGAGTGCGGCGATCGGCGTGGGGGCGTCGGTGTTCGGGCTGCAGCCGACCCTGATCGTGGCGGCGGTGCTTCCCGCGCTGCTCGCGCTCCTCGCGCGGCGCGCTCGCGTGCGCGCCTCGGTGCCCGATGCCGGCGCCGCGGCCTAGGTCGGCGTCCGATCGGCGATCTCGAGCCGCTCGAGCACGGGCGCGAGCACGTCCTCCGGCGATCCGATGGTCGGCAGGACCCGGACCCCGGGGACGTTCGACAGCCGCTCCACGTGTCGGCGGTCCGAGGGGGCGAGCGTTCCGTCCGTGACGAGGAGATCGAGAGGGCGACCCTCCTTCATCGTGACGTCTGCCGCTCGATGGATCAGCGTGTTGGCGTACCCCATCGCGATCGACCGAAGCGACCGAGCGCTGCACGGCGCCACCACCATGCCGAGCGTGAGGAACGACCCGCTCGAGATCTTCGCTGCCTGGTTCCACTCGTCGTACGTGCGGTCGGACAGGTCCATCACGCGGTCGGCGGCGCGCGCGTCCTCGGTTCGAACGCATCCGCACATCACGACGTGCGATTCGATCTCCGTGCCCCGAAGCATCTCGAGGAGGCGAAGCCCGATCCACGTGTCGGCGATGCCGGTCAGCCCGACGACGAGTCGCGTCGCCGTGGGCTGGCTCGCGACGTTTCGGTCCGGTTGGCTCACGAGGCCCGGCAGTTTACCCTCCCCGATACCGTTCGCCCTGGTCAGGAGCCTGACCCTGGCTTGACTTCCAACGTATCTGAACGTCAAGATACCTCGTTCGGCCGATCCCGAAGGGGGGAAGAGGGCGTGGTCAGGAAGCTCGTACGCAACCTCGCGCTCGTGTTCGCGGTGGCGCTCCTGGGTGCGTCCTGCGGTGGCGGCGATGACGACGGGAACGGCACCACCGGTGAACCCGTCTCGGGTGGTGAGATCACGATCGCGATCGGTTCGGAGCCGACGACGCTCGACCCGCAGATCGCGGACGACGGCGGCGAGCGAGCCGTCACGGACAACATCTACGAGACCCTGATGGCTCGTACCACGGACGGCGAGCTCACCACAGGACTCGCGGCAGCGGAGCCGACGCAGGTCGACGACACGACCTGGGAGTTCACGCTGCAGGACGGCATCGAGTTCACCAACGGCGAGCCGTTCAACGCGGATTCGGTCGCCGCCAGCGTGAACCGCATCGTCGAGCTCGGTGACGAGTCGCAGCAGGCCGGGTTCTTCACCGGTATCACCGGAGCGGAGAAGGTCGACGACCTCACCGTCAACATCACGACGGAGGGGCCCGACCCGCTGCTGCCGGCCCGTATGTACTGGATGAAGATGATCCCGGCGAGCGCGGTGGATGCGCCGGATCTCGCCGAGAACCCGGTGGGAACCGGGCCGTACACGTTCGTCGAGTGGGCCAAGGGAGACCACATCACCTTGGAGGCCAACCCCGATTACTGGGGTGGCGCTCCCGCGATCGACACCGTCACGTACAACTTCGTGGCGGAGTCCGGAACCAGGGTCTCCGGTCTGCTCGCGGACCAGTTCCAGCTGATCACGAACCTGCTGCCGGAGGACACCGCCACGGTCGAGGGCGCGGGCAAGCAGTTCGCGACCGTCCAGGGGCTGGAGCACCCGGTCATCATCCTCAACGTCGACGACGGCGTGACGGCCGATCCGCAGGTCCGGGAGGCGCTGAACCTCGCCGTCGACAAGGAAGCCCTGGCGGAGAGCCTGTTCGGTGGCTTCGCGACGGTGGACGACTGTCAGATCCTGAGCCCATCGTGGACGGGGTACAACGCGAACCTGTCCGCGTACCCGTACGACCCCGAACAGGCGAAGTCCCTGATCTCCTCGGCGGGTGCGGCGGGCGCCAAGATCGAGCTCGTCGGCGAGTCGGGCAGGTGGCTCAAGGACCGCGAGCTGATCGAGGCGGTCGCTGGTTACTGGGACGCGGCCGGGGTCCAGACCGACGTGCGGATCTTCGAGTTCGACGAGTACCTGAACCGGCTGTTCGGCGAGGTGCGGCCGGACGCCATCTTCGTCACGAGCTCGAACGAGCTGCTGGACGCGGACCGGAACCTGTCGACCTACTACGACCCCGACGGGATCGGAGCCTCGAACAACGACGACGAGCTGAACGGGCTGCTCGACGAGGCGCGCAACGAGACGGACGAGGCCGCTCGTCAGGCGCTGTACGAGCAGGCCACCGAGATCGCCTGTAACGGTGCATACTTCACGTTCCTGCTCAACATCCAGGACATCTACGGCATGAGCGCGGACCTGGTCTGGGAGCCCAGGGTCGACGCGAAGCTGCTCGTGAAGGAGATGTCGCTGAGCGGGTAGGGCAGGCCCGCGGACCGGAGGGCAAGGTTTGGGTCGGTTCGTCGCCCGGAGGATCGTCCAGGGGATCATCGTCATCTTCTTCGTGACGGTGGTGGTGTTCGTTGTCACGCGGCTGGTCGGCGATCCCGTGGACGTGCTCCTGCCGCTCGAGGCAACCGAAGAGCAACGCGCGGCGTTCGAGCACGAGCTGGGCTTCGACCGACCCATCCCCGTCCAGTTCGGCGACTACCTGGGAGATGTCGTCCGGGGCGACTTCGGCGAATCGATCTGGCAGGCCCGTCCTGCGATGGAGATCGTTTTCGAGCACATCCCCAGAACCCTGCAACTGGTGATCCCGGCGATGGCGCTGATGGTCATCGTCGCGGTTCCGCTGGGGGTGATCGCGGCGCTGCGGCCGGGCAAGCTCCTCGACAGGGTCACGGTGGTGCTCAGCCTCTTGGGGCTCTCGATCCCGCAGTTCTGGCTCGGTCTGCTGCTGATCATCGTGTTCTCGGTGCGCCTCGGATGGCTGCCGCCCCTTGGGATCGGGGACTGGCAGAACCTGATCCTGCCGGTCATCACGCTCGCGTTGCCGGCGATCGGGCGCCTCGCGATGATCGTGCGGTCCTCGATGATCGACGAGCTCAACCAGCAGTACGTGAAGATGGCAACGGCCAAGGGCATGCCGGGCGTGCGCGTCGTGGGCGTCCACGCGCTGCGCAACGTCGGCGTCCCGGCGCTCACCCTCACGGGCTGGGAGACGATCAGGGCGCTCGCGGGCTACTCGGTCATCGTCGAGACGGTGTTCCAGTGGCCGGGCGTCGGCTACCTCGCGATCCAGTCGATCACGAGACAGGACCTGATCCTGCTCCAAGCGATCGTGTTCGTGGTGGCGGTCATCGTGGTCGTCGTGAACGTCGCGATCGATGTCATGTACAAGGCGATCGACCCGCGGATCCAATTGGCCTGATATGGCACGCATCGACGTAGACGAAGAGATCCTCGCCGAGCAGGAAGAGGAACTCCTCCGTGGGCGGCCGTACGAGGTCCTCCGCTCGCTCCGCAGCGCGTTGCGCGAGATCCGAGGTGACAAGGCGGGGCTGTTCGGCGTCGTCGTGGTGCTTCTCCTGGTCGCCGTCGCGGTCTTCGCCCCGCTGCTCGCGCCGTACGACCCTGCCGAGCAGGACCTCAGTCGCTCGCTCCTGCCTCCGTTCTGGACGGACGCGGGCAGCCTGTCGCACGTCCTGGGCACCGACAGCCTCGGCCGCGACATCCTGTCCCGCATCATCTGGGGATCGCGCGTGACGCTGATCGTGGGCTTCGCCGTGGTCGTCCTCGCGGGGACGTTCGGCACCGTGATGGGGATGTGGGCGGGCTATCGCGGCGGGCGCGTCGACGCGGTGATCATGCGGATCGCCGACATCCAGGTGGCGTTCCCCGGTCTGCTGCTCGCCCTGGTGATCCTCGCGGTCATCCAACCCAGCATGAACAGCGTGATCGTCGTCCTCGCGCTGAACGGATGGATGGTGTACGCGCGCATGACCCGAGGCGTCGTGCTCTCCCTGCGCGAGACCGCCTACATCGACGCCGCCGAGATCGTCGGCTGCAGACCCAGACGCGTGATCTTCAGGCACATCACGCCGAACCTCACCTCGCCGCTCATGACGCTGGGCGTCCTCGAGTTCGCGCGCATCATCCTGGCCGAGTCGGCCCTGTCCTTCCTGGGTCTGGGGATCCAGCCGCCGCAGGTGTCGTGGGGGCTGATGGTCGCGCAGGGACAGGACTACATCTTCAGCGCATGGTGGCTGGTGACGTGGCCCGGCCTGGCGATCGCGATCACCGTGCTCTCGATCAACATGATGGCCAGCTGGCTCCGTGTCGTCGCCGATCCCCAGGAGCGCGAGAAGCGGTTCGCGGCTTCGTCGGCGCACCAGAAGGGCGGGAACGCGCTCTCGTGATGGACCGGACCGCGCAGCCGTTGCTCGAGGTCGACGGCCTCGAGGTGACCTTCTTCACGAGGCGTGGGACCGTCGTCGCGATCCACGACGTGGATCTCAGCCTCGATCGCGGGGAGACGCTCGGCCTGGTGGGGGAGTCCGGTTCTGGCAAGAGCGTGACGTCCCTGGCCGCCATGGGGCTGATCAAGCTCCCGGGCAAGATCACGGCCGGGGACATCCGGTGGAAGGGCACGTCCCTGCTGGGTGACGAAGGCGAGCGTCTCGTTCGGAGGATCCGCGGCAAGGAGCTGGCGATGGTCTTCCAGGACCCGATGACCAGCCTGAACCCGCTGTTCACGATCGGCATGCAGATCGGGGAGGTCCTGAAGCACCACATGGGCATGAGCAGGGCCGGAGCACGCGAACGCACGATCGAGCTGCTCGAGCTCGTGGGGATCTCGAACCCCGAGAAGCGGGTCGAGCAGTACCCGCACGAGTTCTCCGGCGGGATGCGCCAGCGGATGCTGATCGCGATGTCGCTCGCGTGCGACCCGGAGCTGCTGATCGCGGACGAGCCCACGACGGCGCTCGACGTCACGATCCAGGCCCAGATCCTCGAGTTGCTCGCCGACCTGCAGGAGCGGCTCGAGATCGCAGTGCTGCTGATCAGTCACGACCTGGGTGTCGTGGCGCAGGTGTGCCATCGGATCTCGGTGATGTACGCGGGCCGGATCGTCGAATCCGGGTCGACGGAGGACGTCTTCGAACGGCCCGGCCATCCCTACACGCGCGGTCTGCTCGGGTCAACCCCTCGCTTGGACGAGGTCGGTTCGAGGATGCTCGGGATCGACGGATCGCCTCCCGATCTGGTGAAGCCGCCGACCGGTTGCCCGTTCCACCCACGCTGCAGGCTGGCCATCGACCGGTGCGTCGACGAGATGCCGCCGCTCGAGCGGCACGACGGCGGAAGGGAGGTGGCGTGCTGGCGTGCCTTCGTTGAGCCTGTCGGAGAGACCGCTGGAGCAGGGACCCTCGGCGGGTGAGCCGCTCCTCAAGGTCGAGAACCTGTCCGTCCACTTCCCGGCCGGCCGGTCGGGGTTCTGGGGCGGCCAGCGGCTGTTCGTCCACGCCGTCGAGACCGTCTCGTTCGAGATCAAGCGCGGGGAGACGCTGGGGCTGGTGGGGGAGTCGGGGTCGGGCAAGACGACGACTGGCCGAGCCATCCTTCGGCGGCTGCCGATCACCACCGGCAAGATCTGGTTCAAGGGTCGTGACATCACGCATCTCGGCGGCGAGCAGCTGAGGGGGCTCCGCCGAGAGATGCAGCTGGTCTTCCAGGACCCGTACGCGAGCCTCAACCCGCGCATGAAGATCCTCGACCTCGTCGGCGAGCCGCTCGTCGTTCACGGGGCCGTCGAGCACATCGCGGACGCGCGTCCCAAGGTGAAGGAGCTGCTCGAGCTCGTGGGCATGCCGTCCGATGCCGTGAACCGGTACCCGCACGCGTTCAGCGGCGGTCAGCGCCAGCGGATCGGCATCGCGCGGGCCCTCGCGCTGGAGCCAGACTTCATCGTCTGCGACGAGCCCGTCTCGGCCCTGGACGTCTCGATCCGAGCACAGGTCGTGAACCTGTTGCAGGACCTCCAAGAGCGCCTGGGGCTGACGTACCTGTTCATCGCGCACGACCTCTCGGTCGTGCGGCACATCTCGCACCGGATCGCCGTGATGTACGCGGGCAAGTTGGTCGAGGTCGGCGACCGGGATCAGCTCTACGAGCAGCCGAAGCACCCCTACACGAAGGCGCTGTTGTCGGCCGTTCCGATCCCGGACCCCCGCGTACAGCGGACGCGTCACCGACAGGTGCTGACGGGTGAGATCCCGAACCCGATGCACCCGCCGGCGGGATGTCGCTTCCACACGAGGTGCCCGATCGCCGAGGAGCGGTGCGCCGTCGACGATCCGTACCTGGAGGACAAGGGCCGCGAGCATCTCGCCGCGTGCTGGTACGCCTGAGGCGGCGACGTCGGTCGTTGTCACCACCCGGGGTCCGTCGAGATCCGCCCTCGGCACCGTCCGTGAACGAGCCGGCCGGCCTCAGCCGCGTCCGGCGCGCTCGATGAGGTCGAGGACGGCAGCGGGCGACAGCGGCGTCCGGTGCACGCGCACGCCGAACGGCCGGAGCGCGTCCTCCACCGCGCCGGCGATCGCCGCCGCCACCGGGACCGCGCCGCCCTCCCCGACGCCTTTGACCCCGAGCGGGTTCATCGGCGTCGGCGTCTCCAGATGGTCGAGCGTCACCGGCGGGATCTCGGTCGCGGTGGGGACGAGGTAGTCGGCCATCGTGGCGTTCAGGAGCTGACCCTCGTCGTCGAACACGACCTCCTCGAACAGCGCGCCACCGATGCCTTGTGCGACCCCGCCGTGCACCTGTCCGTCCACCACAACGGGATTGATGACGGTGCCGCAGTCGTGGACGACGACGTACCGAAGGACCGCGATCTCCCCGGTCTCGGCGTCCACCTCGACGGCGACGGCGTGAGCGCCGTTCGCCCACGTCACGGTGCCGGGTTCGAAGTAGTCGACGGCCCGAAGGACCTCGGGGTCCCCGTCCGCGAGGTCGGACAACGCGACCGAGCGTTCGGACGCGCCGGCGACGACCACGCGGTCGCCGTCGAGCACCAGATCGGGCGCGGCGACCTCCAGGCGTTCGGCCGCGGCGTCCAGGACCTGGGTGCGGAGGGAGGAGGCCGCCGTCCGGATCGCGTTGCCGGCGACGACCGCGCTCCTGCTCGCCACGGTTCCCCAGCCACGCTCGATCAGGCGGGTGTCGCCGCCGGTGACGGAGACCCGGTCGGGATGCACGCCGAG
This sequence comes from Actinomycetota bacterium, assembly GCA_048594645.1. Taxonomy (GTDB): domain Bacteria; phylum Actinomycetota; class UBA4738; order UBA4738; family HRBIN12; genus DASSJM01. The sequence goes on along the minus strand of JBMDWR010000167.1, from coordinate 6,752 downwards.
CGCGTCGGCGCAGATCTGCGCGAACACGGTCTCGTGCGCCTGGCCTTGCGAGCATGCCCCCGTCGAGGCCGAGACGTCGCCCGTCGACGGATCCAGCCGCACGGACGCGCCTTCGAACGGTCCGATGCCGGTGCCCTCCACGTAGCACGCGACGCCGAGACCGAGGAGTCGGCCGGAGCCGCCGTCGCGCGCCTGCTCCGTCCGGAGCGCCTCGTAGCCGAGGAGCTCCGCGGCCCGGGACAGCGTTCGTGGGTAGTCGCCGCTGTCCATCACGAGCGGCTCACCGTCCCGGTACAGGATGCCCGCTTCGAACGGCAGCTCGTCGGGACGCAACAGGTTCCGTCTGCGGAGCTCGACGGGGTCGATCCTCAGTTCGTTGGCGGCGCGGTCGAGGGCGCGCTCGACGGCGAACACGGCCTCCGGCCTGCCCGCACCTCGATACGGCGCGGTCGGCACCTTCGTCGTGATCACGCACGTCCCGACGGCCTCGAAGGCCGGCACGCGGTACGGGCCCATCAGATGCGCGATCGTGTTGTACGGGATCACCAGGCCGAGCGGGTTGAAGGCGCCCGTGTCGACGAAGAACCGGTCGGCGAGCGCGACGATCGTGCCGTCGGCGTCGATCCCCATGCGGAGGTCGTGGCGCTGCTCGCGCGCGTGGATCGCGCTCTGCATGTGCTCGATCCGGTCCTCGATCCACTTGACCGGGCGCCCCAGGCGCAGCGCCGCGAGCCCCACGATCAGGTCCTCGGGATACAGCACGCCCTTGGTCCCGAACCCGCCGCCGACGTCCGGGGCGATCACGTCGACGCGTTCCGGCGGCAGACCCGACACGCGGCTGAGCGCGCGACGCAGCGGGTGCGCGTTCTGCGTGGCAGACCACACCGTGAGGTGCCCGTCGTCGACCGTCGCGACGGCGCCGCGTGTCTCCATAGGGACCCCGGCCTGTCGCTGCATCTCGAACCGCTCCTGGACCACCGTGGCCGCTGCTCCGAACGCGCCCTCCACGTCGTCCTTCCGAACGGTGAAGCGGACGGCGACGTTGTCGTCCCAACCCTCGTGCACGATGGGCGCATCGGGAGCGAGCGCCGCGTCGATCGTGCCGAGCGCCGGCATGGGCTCGAGGTCGACCTCAACCAGGGCGGCGGCGTCCTCCGCCGCGTACCGGCTCTCCGCCAGCACCACGGCCACGGCCTGGCCGACGAATCGAACGCGGTCCGCCGGGAGCAGCGGGGGATGACACGGCCTCAGCATGGGCTTCAGCGCGTCCACGAGCTTTTCCGGCGGCGTGTCCCACAGGAACGGCGGCATCGGCCCCGCCGGAACGTCCGATGCGGTCATCACGCCGACCACACCGGGCGCCGCGCGCGCCGCCGAGGCGTCGATGTTCGCGATCCGCGCGTGCGCCAAGGTGCTGCGAACGAACGTCGCGTGCACCTGATCCGGGAACGAGATGTCGGCGACGAATCGGCCGGCGCCCCGGACGAGCCGCTCGTCTTCCTTCCGCGCCAGCGATGCTCCGACCCACCGATCCGTCTCGCACACCCCCTCGCGGCGATGCGGTGCCGCAGAACCGTCTCGGACCGGCGACGGCGCGCCTTGACACGCTCGGGGTCCACCGGTATCTAAACGTAAAGATATCTCTTTCGCCGTCTCCGCTGGAGGTGCCTTGGTGGGAACGGATCCGACCGGCCGGGTGGTCCTTGTGACCGGCGCCAGCCGCGGCATCGGCCGTGCCATCGCGCTGGCGTTCGCCGGAGCCGGAGCGGGCGTCGTCGGCATCGCGCGCTCACTGGACGCCTTGGGGACGCTCGGAGAGGAGATCGGCCGTGACGGTGGTGCCTTCCGTCCCGTGGGCGCCGACGTGACCGACGTCGGGACGATCCGGGACGCCGTCGCCGAGGCGTGGGCGTGGCGCGACCGCATCGACGTCCTCGTCAACGCCGCGGGCGCGATCGTCCGGACCGACCCGCCGAGCGTGACAGCCGACGAGTTCGACACCGTGTTCGACACCAACGTCCGAGGGACGTTCTTCGTGTCGCAGGCGGTAGGAGAGCGGATGCTGGGTGCAGCGGGAGGCGCGATCGTGAACGTCGCTTCGATCGCCGCCGAGGTCGTCACGCGGGCGGCCGTGACGTATCAGGCCAGCAAGGCCGCGATCGTGCAGATGACGCGGGCGCTCGCCGTCCGGTGGGCACCGACGATCCGGGTGAACGCCGTCGGCCCCGGCTACATCCGGACGGACCTCAACACGCAGTGGCTCGACGTGGAGGAGAACCTGCGATACGTGCACGATCACACGCCGCTCGGCCGCGTCGGAGCGCCGGCCGATGTGGTGGGTGCGGTCCTGTTCCTCGCCTCACCCGACGCGAGCTATATCACCGGCCAGCACCTGAAGATCGACGGCGGTTGGACCGCGCGCTAGTGCCGTCGGGATCGAGCGAGTCGATCCGCACGTGCAGCTGCGCCTCGTCCTCGAAGCGGGACAGCAGCGTTCGCAGCAGCTTCGCCAGATCCCGCTGTTGCGACACCGACAGGGACGAGAGCAGCGCCTGCTCGTTCGCGGTGTGGGCCCCAACCGCACGCTCGACGATGCGGAGGCCCTTCGGCGTGAGCTGCACGAGCGAGCTGCGGCGGTCGCCGGGGTCCGGCACCCGACGGACCAGACCCAGCGCCGTGAGGCGGTCGAGCCGATTCGTCATCGCGCCGGAGGAGATCAGCAGCGAGCTGTACAGGGCCGTCGGGGACAGGCAGTAGGGCGGTCCCGCGCGGCGGAGAGCGGCGAGGACCCCGAACTGCGGTTCGTTCAGACCGTGCTGCTCCAGCAAGTCCTCGATCCGGCGCTCGAGGATCCTGGACAGGCGGGAGATCCGCGCGATCACCGACATCGGGGACGTGTCGAGATCAGGGCGCTCCCGCGCCCACTGCCGGAGGATCCTGTCGACCTGATCCCTGGCCGTCGCCACCGTCCCCGCCCTTCCCTTGGAGTGCAAGCGCTTCGTTCCAGCCAAGACGCAGGCCGAGTGAACCGCCTGGCTTGACGCCAGTCAACAGCCTAGAGTATCTCTACGCCAAGATACTTCGCCCGGGGGGACGCGCCATCGAGGGCGGGATCGCGGCAGAGCGGTGCGGGCGGGCCGAGGCCGTTCTTCCAGATGGCCATCGAGGGGAGGGTGGATGGATCGCATCGGACTGGCGGCCGGCTACGACCCGAACATGACACCGAAGGACCTCGCGCTCGCGTTCCGCGACGCCGAGGAACGAGGGTTCGAGGCCGGGTTCTTCTCGGAGACGATCGAGCTGGTCCGCGACTCGGTGACCTCCATCGCGACGATCGGCCTCGGCACCGAGCGGATCGTGCTCGGCTGCACGCAGATCGTTCGGCTGCGGACCCCGCTCGTCATGGCGCAGACGCTCGCCGCGCTCGACGAGCTCACCGAAGGCCGGATGATGCTCGCGCCGGGCGCCTGCACGCATACGCACGCGAAGCGCCACGGGCTCCACCGCGCCGACCCGCCGCAGTCGCTGATCGAGTGGGTCGAGTCGATCAGGCTGCTGCTCACCGGCGAGAAGGTCTCGTACCACGGCGACCACGTGAACTTCGACGACGTCCAGATCAGCTTCAAGCCGACGCGGACCGACGTTCCGTTGTTCATCCCGGCGACGAGCAAGACGGGACTCCAGATCGCCGGGCGCATCGGGGACGGTGTGATGCTGAACGCGACGTGCTCGCCCGAGTACAGCGCCAACGCGATCGCGATCGTCAAAGAGGCTGCCGAGGAGGCCGGCCGGGACTTCTCGACGTTCCAGATCTGGCAGATCGTGAACACCTCCGTCGAGGACGATCACAAGAAGGCGCTCGACGCGATCCGCTGGGAGATCGCGAGCAAGCTCGACCCGATCCAGCTGCCGTTCATCATCAAGCCCAAGAAGGTCGTGGGCGAGCCGTACATGCACGAAGAGGACATCCCGACGTTCCAGGAAGCGTGGGAGCGTGGCGGCAAGCAGGCGCTGATCGAGGCCGTTCCCGATTCCTACGTCGAGGGCCTCACCGCCTCCGGAACGCCCGACGAGGTGGTCGCTCGGATCCAGCAGTACCGGGATGCCGGCGTCCAGGTGCCGCTGCTGCGGCCGGCCGCGCCGCATCAATTCGATCGGATCCTGGACCTGTTCTCGGCGAACTAGGCGACGGCGCGGGCGCGCGCCGCGGATCCGTCAGCGGTCCTTGCGGAAGAGCGCCGTGATCGCTCGACCGAGGCGGGCGAGCCCACGCCGGATCGCCCGGAAGAGCGCCCACAGGGCGAGCTTGAAGCCGCCGACCGGTTCGGCCGCGCGCGGCAAAGGCGCGGGCGGCGGCGGCGCGGCGCCCTCGGCCTGAGCCTCGGCCGGCGCGGCGGCGTCGGCCGCGATCCGAGCGGCGAGGCAGCCGGCGAACTGACCGGCCATCTTCTGCGAGACGTCGGCGATCATGCCGCGTCCGAACTGCACGAGTCCGCCCGAGATCGACAGGTCGGTCGAGATCACGACGCGCGTGGAACCGGGCGAGGGCTCTTCGAGACGCGACGTGACGAGCGCCGAGGCGGTTCCCTTGCCCTTGGACTCCTTCCCGTCGGCCTTGAGGATCACGGTGTGGTCGTCCTCGTCCGTCTCCTGAAGGACGACCGTGCCGGCGAACGACAGGCTAACGGGCCCGAGCTTGACGCCGACCTTGCCCTTCCACGTGTGGTCGTCGACGACCTCGGTCAGCTCGGCACCTGGCATGCACGGCGCCACGCGTTCGACGTCGAGGAGGTAGTCCCACACCTGCGTGCGCGGCGCGGGGATCTCGATCGTGTTCTCGATCTCCATGTGTTTCCCTTTCGCTCAGCGCGGAGCCGTGCGCCGCGGGCGAGCGCCCTTCGCGCGCTTGGAGCTTCGAGCGGCCCGACGGCGAGCCGCCGACTCCTCCGTCACGTCGCCGGTGGACGAGACGCGGACCCCGTAGTCGCGCCACGCGGCCGAGCGGCTCACGTACCCCTCCGAGACGTCCTCCGCCACGGCCCGAGCGTCCCGGGTGAGAGGGTCGCCGAAGCCCCCGCCTCCGGGCAACTCGAGCGTGAAGCCGGTCCCGGCGGCGAGTCGTGTCGAGATCTTCGGGTTCGGCCGCCCGCCGCCGGACGTACGGAAGCCGCCGCGGCCGCCCGGACGGCCCCCGAGGTATCCCTCCGCCGCGTACCGCATCCGGTCGGCGAGCGACGAGACGACGTACGGCTCGCCCGTCCCGACCTCGACCTCGATCGCTTGCCCGAGCCCGCCTCGGAACCGTCCCGGCCCGCCCGTGTCGCGCCGGAGCTCCTTGCGCCGGATGACGAGCGGCGAGGTCGTCTCGACCACCTCGACCGGCGCCGTCGCGATCCCGGACGGGAAGCTGGTCGTCGAGATCCCGTCCTTCGTGGGCCGGGCACCGGTTCCCCCCGCCGCGAAGAACACCGTGATGAATCGGTCCTTGCCGAGACCACGGACCGTCGTGAGCCAGATGTTGCCGGCGCCCTCCGCCATGATGCTGTCGGGGATCAGCGGCGCGAGCGCACCGAAGATCGCGTGCGGCAGGAAGTGCCCGACGATGTGCCGGGCGGCGACGGCCGCCGGCGGGCGGGGGTTGAGGATCGAGCCCTCAGGGGCGAGCGTCGTCACCGGCCGGAAGCTTCCGTCGTTGTGCGGCACCTGGGGCGAGATCGCGCACTTCAGCGCGTAGCTCGTGTACGCCGCCGTGTAGTTGAGGACGACGTTCATCCCCCGGTCGATCTGCGGGGAGCTGCCGGCGTAGTCCACGACCACCTCGTCACCCTCGATCGAGACGAGGCATTCGATCCGCACCGGCCGGTCGATGCCGTCCGTGTGGATCACCTTGCGGTACTCGCCGTCGGGAAGGGCCGCGATCGCCGAACGCAGCGCGCGCTCCGAACGCGTGCAGATCTCGTCGGAGAGGGCTTCGAGGTCCGGCAGGTCGAAGTCGTCCAGGTACTCCAGCAAGCGGTCGACGCCGACCTGGTTCCCGGCCACCTGCGCGTGCACGTCACCGAGCACCTCGAACGGCGCTCGGACGTTCCCGGCGAGGATGCGGAGCAGGTCCTCGTTGGGCTCGCCGCGGTCGTACAGCTTCATCATCGGGACGTACAGCCCCTCCTCGAACACCTCGGAGGCATCGGCCGACAAGCCCCGCCCGCCGATGTCCATCGCGTGACAGCAGTTCCCGAAGAACCCGACGAGCTGGTCGCGCCTGAACACCGGCGTCACGACCGAGAGGTCGTTCAGCTGGCCCGACGTCTTCCACGGGTCGTTGGTGATCAGGATGTCTCCGGGTCGCAGCGTGTCGGGAGGGAAGGCATCGAGGAAGTGCTTCATGCCGGTCGCGAGCGAGTTGATGTGGCCGGGGGTCCCCGTGACGGCTTGCGCCAGCATCCTGCCGCGGGCGTCGAACACGGCCGCCGACAGGTCGCCGGACTCACGCACGATCGGCGTGAACGACGTTCGCTGGAGCGCCGCCGCCTGCTCGTTGGTCACCGTGACGAGCCGGCTCCAAAGGATCTCGAGCGTCACGGGGTCGATCGACGCGCGCTTCCGGGGGCTCATCGAACCTCCACGACGAGGTTGCCGACCTCGTCGACGCGGACGTCGGCGCCCGGCCCGATGACCATCGTCGACTCTCGCTCCTCGACGATCGCCGGCCCGCGGAGATCGTCGCCCTTCGCGAGCGCGTACCGGTCGTAGAC
>JBMDWR010000166.1:0-1946 GCA_048594645.1 Actinomycetota bacterium | reverse complement strand
TGCGCATCGTCGAAGAAGCGGTGACGGCGGTTCGGCTCGAGGGAGGCGACGAACGGGTCGTCGTCCACTCGGCTGGGAGCGCGATCGCGCAGGCGATCCCGATCTTCCTGCACACCGCCATCGTGAACCTGCTCAGGAATGCGCTGGCCTACTCCGATCCTGGGAGCAAGGTCGAGGTGACCGTCGAACGGCACGAGGATCGTGTCGATGTGAGCGTGACGAACGAGGGCGCCGGGATACCCGCTGACGAGCGAAAGGGCATCTTCGATCCGTTCGTTCGAGGCAACTCCGGGCACCGCACGCCCGAGGGGCGGGGGCTCGGATTGTTCATCGCCTGGCGTGCGATCGACGTTCAAGGCGGGCGCATCCGGGTAGAACCGGAGCTTCACGGGGCCACGTTCCGCGTGACGCTGCCGGCACGAGGAGGTGGGCCGCGACGCTCCGGATCCTGATCGTCGACGACCACATCCTCTTCGCAGAGGCCATCAAGGTGGCTTTGAACGATCACGGGATGGCGGTTGAGATCGCCACGACCGGTGCGGACGGCATCGCCTCGGTCGAGCGAGGCATGCCGGATCTGATCCTCATGGACATCGGCCTTCCGGACCGGAGTGGCCTGTCGGCGGGCCAAGCCATCCTCGATCGCTGGCCGCGAGCTCGGATCGTCGCGTTGTCGGCCTTGGAAGATCGCTCGGTCGTCGACGAAGCGCTCCGGCTCGGGTTCCGCGGGTACGTTTCCAAGGACACCTCCGTCGCCAAGCTCGTGAACTGGATCCAGCTGGTCCTCGACGGACACGTCGTGTTACCCCACAGGCTGCCGTCGGTCGACACACGACCGAGCAGGGATGAGGATGTCTCCCTGCTCGCCGATCAACTGTCTCGGCGGGAGGGTGAGGTGCTCGCGCTCCTCGTGCGGGGTGCCGACGGTGCCGCGATGGCCTCACGGCTGGGGATCAGCCGCAACACGGTTCGGACGCACGTGCAGAACATCCTGACCAAGCTGCAGGTGCACTCGCGACTCGAAGCCGCTACCTTCGCGGTCCGCCATCGCCTCGTCGAGCTTCCCGCCGCCGATCAGGATCTCGACGAGTTCTCTTCATCGAACGCGAGCTGACCCGTGATGAACACCGCTGACCCGCAGACCTACGGTAGGACCCATCCGATCGACGTAGTCGGGATACGCTTCGAGGCGCGTGTCCCTCCTTGCCGACACCGCTAGCGTCGGCCCGATAGCGTATGCCACCTCTCGGGAATGACATGGCTCAGGACGGGGAAGCCATCCGGATCCTCCTCGCAGATCGACAGTCGCTCTTCCGCGAGGCGATCAGGACGGGGCTGGAGGCCGAGGCCGACCTGCGTGTCGTCGGGGAAGCTCGTGACGGGCCTGAAGCCGTCTCCGAGGCGGCGCGAACCTCTCCGGACGTCGCGATCGTCGACCTCACGCTGCCTGGGGGACCCCGGACGTGCGCTCATGTCAGGGAGAGCGTGCCGCGATGCCGTGTCCTCGTGCTCGGGACGACGGACGAGGACTACCGAAGCCTGATCGACGTGCTCGATGAGGGTGCGACCGGGTATCTCACGAAGGAGGCACCCCTGTCCGAGCTCGTCCATGCGACGCGAGCTCTCCACCGCGGCGAGACCGTCGTGCCTCCACGCATGCTGGGCCCGCTGATCTCCGCGCTGCTCGGGCGCAGGAAGGAACGGGACGCGGCTCAGCATCGGATCTCCCAGCTGACGCGGCGGGAGCGAGAGGTGCTCGCCCTGTTGAGTGAAGGGGCCGACAACGAGGGGATCGCCCGCGCGCTCGTGATCAGCCCTCAGACCGCCCGGACCCACATCCAGAACATCCTCACCAAGCTCTCGGTCCATTCGCGCCTCGAGGCGGCCGCGTTCGTCGCGCAGAACGGGGTCCTGCCCGACCTCGTGACCCGCCCGGGCTGAGCCGT
>JBMDWR010000165.1:0-4139 GCA_048594645.1 Actinomycetota bacterium | reverse complement strand
GGTGTGGCCGCACGACAACGCCCTGATCGCGGCGGGTCTGAAGCGCTACGGGTTCGCCCGGTCGACCAACCGGGTCGCGACGGCGCTCTTCGACGCCGCGGTGTCGGCGGACTACCTGCGCCTGCCCGAGCTCTTCTGCGGCTTCACCCGGCGGACGCCGAACCGCCCCGTGAGCTACCCGATCGCCTGCTCGCCGCAGGCCTGGGCGGCCGGGTCGCCGTTCCTGATGCTCCAGGCGATCCTCGGGATCTCGGCGCGAGCGCACGAGAACCTCGTCACGGTCAACCTCCCGCACCTACCGACGTGGCTGAACACCGTCGAGGTTCGCAACCTGCGGGTGGGTGGAAGCACGATCAGCATGGTGTTCCGCCGTGAAGGCGAGATCACGTCGTTCTCTCTGCTGTCCCGCGACGGCGACGTCCGCGTCGTGATGGAGGAGTAGCCGGAGCCGTCGCCCCTCAGTGCAGGCAGGGTCCGGTCTCCACCTCGCGCGTGTCGCCGACGGCGTCCACCACGAGCTCCTCGAGCTCGTCGGCGGAGATCGCGTAGCCGACGTCCTCGTCACCGGAGGACGCCGCGAACACCACACCTCCGACTCGGCCATCCGGAAGCACGAACGGCCCACCCGAGTTCCCCGGCCGAACGCGCGCCTGAAGCTCGAGGACGAGCCGCTCGACCTCACCCTCCCCGTAGATGTCTCGGCCGACCGCCTCGATCGTCCTGCGGACGGCGGCGCGATGGGCGTCCAGCGGCCCGCCCTGCGGGAACCCGAGCACGGCGCCCACGGCGCCGCGCTCGAGCGGCTGCGTCGCGAGATCGAGTGGCGCCCCGGGCGTCCGATCCGTGAGCAGGATCGCGATGTCGAGGTCGGGGTCGAACAACACGGTCAGGGCCGCGAAGGCGTTCCCACCAGCGGACCGCACCTCGGGGTCGTCCATCCCGGCCACGACGTGGGCGTTCGTCACCACGTAGCCATCGGCCACGACGAACCCGGACCCCTCCTGGATCGAGTCGCACGCGTGACCGATCACCTGGAGCGTGCTGGACGCGGCCGCGTCGACGGCCGCGCGGGCCTCCGCTTGCGTGGGTGGCCGAACCGGTTCGGCGGGCAGAGGCGGGATACCCGAGAACACGTCGGGGAACCCGAACCGGTTGAGGAGCTGTCGGACCTGCGCGAGCAGCGACGGCGGTTCAGGGAGGGCGGCGTCGAGGGTTCGGACGACGGCCGAGCCGCGGATCTGCGCGGCGACGTTGGGGAACGGGCCGTTGACCAGGCTGAGCGCCAGGAACCAGATCGCGACCAGGGACGCGATCACGGCGATCGCGGACCCCGCCACGGCATCGGCCTGCCGGAACCTGTGCCCGGCGCGCGTCGTCCTCGCGTTCGAACCGACGAGCCAGCCGAGCCCGTTGCCGATCCCGCCGAGCAGGAGCAGCACGACGGCTGCGACCGCCGCCTTCGACGCCGGGCTCTCCACCGTCCGAGCGACGAGCGGTGCGAGCAGCGCGCCGGCGACCAGCCCGATCAGCAGCCCCCCGAACCCGAACGCCTGAAGGACGAACCCGCGCCGGTACCCGCTGAGGCCGGCGAGGACCAGTAGGGCGAGCAGCACGAGATCGAGGACGTTCACGACGGCCGTATGGTCCCATGCCGTCATGCGTCCCCACGGCCGGTGTGGGAGGTCGGACCGGCGAATACGTGCCCCCCGGCGGCTGCGCACGTTCGCGCGGGAGCCGCGACTACACTGAGCGCGACGTGGTCACGATCGCCCACATCTCCGACCCACACGTCGGGTCTCCGTACTTCATCCCCAACCTGATGAACCGCGTGATCGTCGAGCTGAACGAGCTCGAGCCCGACGTCGTGATCTGCAGCGGCGACCTCACCAACGAGGGATATCGTCAGGAGTTCAAGAACTGGGCCGCGTACGCGGAGCGGATCCGCGCCCCGATGTTCACGGTCCCGGGCAACCATGACGCGCGCAACGTTGGGTACCTCCACTTCGAGGAGCTCGTCGGTCCCCGTCACTGGAGCACGGACGTCCTCGGCGTCCGGATCGTCGGGGTCGACTCGAGCGAGCCCGACATCAACGAGGGGCAGGTGGGACGCGAGCGCTACCCGTGGATCCGCGAGCATCTCGACGCGCCGGCCGAGCTGAAGGTGTTCGTGCTGCACCACCACCTGCTGCCGATCCCGGGAACCGGTCGCGAGCGGAGCACGGTGATGGACGCCGGGGACCTCTTGGAGGAGCTGATCCAGTCAGGTGTCAACATCGTGCTCTCGGGCCACAAGCACGTGCCCTACGTCTGGCGCCTGGAGGACCTCTACGTCGCGAACGCCGGCACGGTCGCGTCGCTGCGGCTTCGCGGGTACACCAAGCCCTGCTACAACGTCCTCGAGTTCGAGGGCGACGAGGTCAAGATCACTCGGAGGTACCCGTTCGGCGGTGGGAGCATCATCGCGCACTTCCGGCTTTCGACCGGTGAGCAGTACTATCGCGAGCTCGAGCCTCCCGTTCAGCAACGGCGGCTTCCGGCCGCACAGCAAGGGGAGTAGCACAGCCACACCGCCTCCTCGCAAGGAGCGCATGTGAAAGTCCTCGTCCTCGTGGACGGCGAACACTACCCACCCGTCACCCGCTGGGCCATCGAAGGCTTGCACGACCTGGGCTTGGAGGCGGTCGCCGCGCTGTTCGTCGGCGGCGGGGAGAAGCTCGACGCCACGCAGGCGCTTGAGCTCGGCGTCCCGGTGCGACGCCCGAGCGGACGCGTCGCGGACGCGCTCGCGGAGACGATCGAGGACGTCCGACCGGAGGGCGTGCTCGATCTGTCCGATGAGCCGATCCTCGGCTACCGCGAGCGGATGGAGCTCGCCGCCGTCGCGCTGCGGCGCGGCGTCCCGTACCTGGGTCCGGACTTCCGCCTCGATCCGCCGATCGACGGCCCGCCGTTGGCCGTGCCGACGATCGCCGTCATCGGGACGGGCAAGCGCACGGGTAAGACGGCGATCACGGGGGAGGCCGCGAGGGTCGCCGCGGCGCACGGGTTCCGGCCGGTCGTCGTCGCGATGGGCCGCGGCGGTCCCGCCGAGCCGGAGGTCGCCGAGGCGGGCACCGTCACGCTGGAGGCCCTCCTGGAGCTGGCGCGGGGCGGGCGCCACGCGGCCTCCGACTACCTGGAGGTCGCCGCCGCGAGCGGCGTCACGACGGTCGGCGCGCGTCGAGCGGGCGGGGGCCTCGCCGGGCGGCCGATCGCGACGAACGTCCGCGAGGCGGCCGGAACCGCGATCTCGCTCGGCGCCGCGACGGTGATCATCGACAGCAGCGGCGCGTCCGTGCCACCCGTTCCATGGGACGCGGGCGTCCTGGTCGTCCCGTCTACCGCTCCGCCCGAGTACCTCGGCGGGTACCTCGGCCCGCTCCGGCTGTTGCTATCGGATCTCGTCGTTGTTACCATGGGCCACAGCCCAGCCGGGCTCGAGAACATCCCTGCCCTCAGGTCTCACGTCGAACGGCTGCACGCTGATGCCCGGCTCATCGTGACCGACTTCGAACCACAGCCGCTCGGAGACGTACGGGGCAAGGACGTGTTCTTCACCACGACGGCGCCCGGAGCGGTAGCCGCCAGACAGGCGGAGGCCCTCGAGCGATCGTCCGGATGCCGAGTGGTCGGGTGGAGCGCGAGGCTGGCTGATAGGGCCGGGCTCGCGCAGGACCTGGACGGGGCGGAGGCCTATGAGGTGCTCCTGTCGGAGCTCAAGGCCGCGGCGGTCGATGTGGCATGCGACCGGGCGCTGGCCCGAGGCGCCGACGTGGTCTTCGTGGACAACCGCGCCGTCGCGGTGGAAGGGGACACGGACCTTCCGACCGCGCTGAGGGAGACGATCGGCCTCGCCGGAGAGCGAAGCGCAGGAAGATGACCAACGATCCCAAGACCCCCCAGATCCTGGTGACGGATCGCGACTCGGGCCTGCCGTACTCGAAGGGCCTCATGGCGTCGCAGGTCATGGTCACCGGTTTGTCGCCGGTCCGCGCCTATCAGGTCGCCGAGGCCGTCGAGGAACGACTGCGCTCGCTCGGTGTGCCTTCGGTCTCCAACGAGCAGCTCGGCGCGACCGCCCTGGAGGTCATCGAGGACCT
>JBMDWR010000164.1:0-2588 GCA_048594645.1 Actinomycetota bacterium | reverse complement strand
ACCTATTCGGGCTGGGATCGTGGTCCTACCCGGCCCGGACACCGGCAAACTGGCGCCTCGCCGGCACGAGGCGGCATCGGCTTCTCTCCGAGTAACGTGGTGGTGAGCGGGTACATGACTGTCACTCCGGGCAAGCGCGTCCGGCCGTGAGAGGGGATCGATTGACCGAACCGGCAACGTCGGTCGAGCAACGCATGCTCGACGCCGAGCGGCATGCCCGCCAGGAAGCCGAACGCGCACGCGAGGAAGCCGAGCGTGCGCGGGAGGAGGCCGAACGCGCGTGGGCCGAAGCCGAGTACGCGCGGCAGCTCGAATCGACCGCGCGAGCGCGACTCCAGGTCCTGGTCGAGGCGGGCGCCGCGATGTCTGCCTCACTCGAGGTCCGGTCGGTCCTAGGCGCCGCGACCGGGGCCGCCGCCCGCAGGGTCTGCGACTACAGCATCGCGTTCCTGGGAGGGCGCGACGGACGCATCGCCTCCGCGACAGGCGCGCACCGCGACCCGACGCGGTTCGGGATGGTCGAACGGATGGCCAACGCCGGTCTGCCCGATCCCGACAACCCAGACAGCATCGCGGGTCGCGTCTTCGCGACGGGCGAACCGGTGTTGATCCCAACGATGGCCCCGGAGGAGCTCGAGCGTGCGGTCGCCTCGGGAGAGCAGCTCGAGCTCGCGCGGACGCTGGGCGTCAACTCGTTGATCGTCGTCCCGCTCGCCGCGCGCGGACGGACGCTCGGCGCCCTCGCCCTCGTCCGCGATCAGTCGTCGCCGCCGTTCGACGAGGACGACCTGTCGCTCGCGAGCATGCTCGCGGCGCGCGCCGGCCTCGCCGTCGACAACGCGCGCCTGTACGAGGAGCGCGACTACGTCGCCGAGACGCTCCGGCGGAGCCTCCTACCCCCCGAGTTCCCGTCGATCCCCGGCCTCGAGATCGGCGCGCGCTACCTACCGGCCGCCGAGGGCACGCAGGTGGGTGGCGACTTCTACGACGTGTTCCAGGCCGAAGGGGATCGCTGGATCGCCGTGATCGGGGACGTGGTCGGCAAGGGGGCGACGGCGGCGGCGATGATGGGGCTCGCTCGGTACACGATCCGGACGGCTGCGATGAGCGAGGACCGACCGAGCCGGATCCTGGAGACGCTCAACCAAGCGGTGCTGAAGCAGACGAGCGATTACCGGTTCTGCACCGCATGCTGCGCGAGGATGCTTCGCTCCGGATCCGACGCCCGGATCACGCTGTCGACCGGTGGCCACCCGCTCCCGTTCATCGTCCACCCCGATAGAACCGTCGAACCGGTCGGCGCCCCGGGAACGATCATCGGGGTCTTCGAGGACCCCCTGCTCAGCGACCAGGTCGTCGACCTCTCGATCGGCGACGCACTCGTCCTGTACACGGACGGCGTCACCGACGAGCGGAGCGACACCGACGAGTTCGGCGAGGCACGCCTTCAGCAGGCGCTGTCCGAACTCGCCGGGGCCGATCCCCAACGCATGGCCGACGGCGTCGTCGACACGGTGACGGGCTTCCGAACGGGCGCTCCGCGCGACGACATCGCGATCTTGGTGATCAAGGTGGTCGCGTGAACCTCCTCGGCGTCGACACGCAGATCTTCGACGGCCGCGCCGTGCTGCGATTGACAGGCGAGCTGGACCTCAGCACCGTCCCGACCGCGGAGGAGTCGCTGAACCGTCTGGAGGGCGAGACCGCGGACGACCTCGTGATCGACCTCAGCGACCTCACGTTCATGGACTCGACCGGTCTGCGGTTCATCTTGTCTGCCTGCGCGCGAGCGGCGACGGCCGCCCGGCTGATCCAGATCGTTCCCGGGCCAGAACCGGTCCACCGGGTGTTCCGCCTGACGCTGCTCGAGGAGCGGTTGCCGTTCGCGTCGACGAGACAGCCGGTCACACGTCCCGAAGCCGAGACGGTGGGTGAGGATGGCTGACATCGCACTGAAGCTCGCCCCGGTGCCCGAGTCGATCCCCAGAGCCCGGCACGCGCTCGAGCGGCTCGTGGATGCCGTCGAACAGCCCACCCTCGACAACCTGCGGCTGTTGGTGAGCGAGGTCGTGACCAACAGCGTCCGGCACGGCACCAGCGACGGCGCGATCGAGCTGCGCATCACGATCAACCCGTATCGCGTTCGCGTCGAGGTGGAGGACCACGGGCCCGGGTTCAACCCGACGCTCGCCGACGATCCGATCGAGCGGAGCTCGGGGTGGGGCCTCCTCCTGGTGGACCGCCTCGCAGCGCGCTGGGGCGTGGTCTCCAGCCGGACGACCACGGTGTGGTTCGAGCTGGACCGGGCGTCCAGGCGTGCGTGAGGGGGCATCCAGGGCATCGAAGAAATCGTTCGGCGGCTCGCGTTTGCCCGCCCCGGGCCTCGGGTAGGCCTCCGGCGGACGGAGCGGGGAGGCGACCCCCCGCCCGAAAGGGGGATCTGAGCTTGAGCCTCGTGGCATCGCAAGCAGCGCTCGCGAGACGCGGGGCCTGAAAGATGGCGGTGCGGTGCCGGGGGCCCCCCCCCCCCCCGCCCGCCGGACCGCCCCGCACACACCACCGTTGGTAACCCGGAGGCGGGGTTGGTG
>JBMDWR010000163.1:0-1919 GCA_048594645.1 Actinomycetota bacterium | reverse complement strand
GTGACGCCGGCGTCGACGGATGGACCGAGTTCCGTCTGGGAGAGATGGAGGACATCCCGCTCGAGGACGAGAGCGTCGACGTCGCGATCTCGAACGGCGTGATCAACCTGTCGCCCCGCAAGTCGAGGGTCCTGGCCGAGGTGCTTCGCGTCCTGCGGCCGGGAGGCCGCTTCTGCGTCGCGGACCTCACGGTCGAGGAGGACCTCCCACCGCAGATCCTGAACAGTGACGCCGCCTGGGCCGGGTGAATATCGGGCGCCATGGCGGAGCGTGTCTTCGCCCGGAAGATGGAGAAGGTGGGGTTCACCGGGATCTCGTTCGGCGAGCGCCGGCCGTTCGGGATCGAGGAGGCCGCGATCTTCCCGCTGTTCACGGACGAGGTCATCGGGCTGATGCGGGAGCTCATCCCGCCCGAACGCGCCGAAGCCGTCGCGATCTCGGTCATCGCGAAGGGGCGCAAGCGCGTCTAGCGTCCCGACGATCGACCGCTCAGCGCGAGCCTGCGGTGAGCAGCTCGATCCCCATCATCACCATCGGGGCGCCGATGAAGATCAGCAGCCCCGACATCGCGAGCGGCATCCCAACGACGATCAGCACGACGGCGATCATCACATCGAGCACGTCCGGTCCCTTGCCTTCGCCCATCGCGGTCACCTTCTGCGCCGTCAACACAGGAGACGCGACGGACAGATGAGCTGTGACACTCCCCCGCTGCGCGGACGCGCTCGCAGCGGCTTGGCCGAGGACGCCGGCTCAGCGCCTCTTCTTCGCGCCGTAGCCGCTCGAACCGCCCTCGACCTCCGCGATCCGAGCCTTGACGAGCCTCTTGACCAGCGTGGCAGGAAGCGTCGCGCCGGCCGGGAACTGCACGGAGCCCTTGCCGAGGTCGTACTTCGCGAGGTCCTTCGCGTGCGCGTCGACCACGTCGGGGCTCATGACGTAGAACGTGCAGCGGTCCTTGGTCGCGCCGAACGCGACGAGACCTCGCCCGAGATGCTTGAACGTCGGGATCTGATAGCTGATGACCTCCTCCGCGTCCGGCACGACGGATCGGATCGTCTCGCGCAGCCTCGAGAGCGACGCGCGCTGATCCTCCGGGATCGCCGCCAGGTACCCGTCCACGTCCTTCGCCTTGACGCCCCTCATCGCGTACCTCCATCTGTCGTGGACGAAGAAGCATCCCATCGACGCGTTGGTGTGACGCAACGCACGTTGGAGGTCGACGACGTGCCGGCGCCGCTGCGGCGGCGGCTGTGACCGAAGGCTCTCTCGACGCTACGGGGACGGGCGTCCGTCCGGCGTCTCGGCGAGGCCGCGCTGGATCCGCCCGAACATGTCCCGGAAGGACCCGGCCTCCTCCGCGCTGATGACGCCCTTCTCTAGGCTCCGGTCGATGAACGACTGCGCCTGGCGGAAGAAATCACCGCTCTCGCGACCGGCCGCCGCATCCGCTGATTCGCCCATCGCGTCCAGGTACCGAGCACCCGCCTCATCCGAATGGCGTTGCTCGTCCTCACTGATGAGTCCCTCCGCGAGGAGGAGGGTGGTCATCGACACGCCGAGCCACCGCGCGAGGAGCCGCCAACGGTCCGGGGCCGGTCGCGCGGCCTCGAGCTCCCACAGGCGATACGCGGTCCGAGCGACGTCCAGCTCTCGCGCCGCCTGGGACTGGCTGATGCCGCGCTCCTCGCGGCGGGCTTTCAGGC
Organism: Actinomycetota bacterium; assembly: GCA_048594645.1. Taxonomy (GTDB): domain Bacteria; phylum Actinomycetota; class UBA4738; order UBA4738; family HRBIN12; genus DASSJM01. The sequence continues at coordinate 213 of JBMDWR010000163.1, read as the reverse complement.
GTTCGGCCAGTGTCGGTTCGTCTCCCATATCGGGTTCTTCGTCCGGCGCGAGGCCGTTCTCACCGGTGCTCATCCTCGCACCTCGAGCCCCTCGACCCCACCAGGCAGGACCAGCTCGAGGACCTTCCTCACGTTGGGCCGAGGACGGCTGAGGACCATCGGTCCGGCGCCGTTGCGCGATCGCGCGATCTCGAGGAGGACGCCGACGCCGCT
>JBMDWR010000162.1:0-1425 GCA_048594645.1 Actinomycetota bacterium | reverse complement strand
GTGTAGGGTAGGAGCAAGGCGCGTTGCTCTTCAGCACGTTTCCTCACTCCCCCCTCCAAACCGGACGTGCCCCTTTCAAGGCATCCGGCTTTCCATTTGTCGGTCAGACTGCGTCTTTTCAGCATGACATTTGACACACAGCGTCCAGAGATTATCCGGCGTGTTGGCGTCAACCGGACGTTTGAACCTGCGGACGGGCTTGATGTGATCAACCCGCGCTGTTAGGACATCTACTTTGATTCCGCACATCTGACATTGTGCGTTGTCGCGTTCGATGATTAACAGTCTGAGGTCGGCCATCCCCGGCCGCTTTTCGTACCCGTTCCAATAACTGTCGCCCGGAAGTTCTTCTCGTTCGAGACTCGCTTCCTGCGTCGTGTAGGGATTGGGTTTGAAGATGGCCCGGTAATAGCGTCTGGTCGGGAAATCAGTTTGTGGCATCAACAGGCGATTGCATTTGGAATAGAACGTGTTGTCCCGCCCATAATGCTGTATCGCCTGTGGTACCGTTATCTGGTATTTCCGCGCCAGCCAGTGCGCCATCTGCCAATAGAGCAAGTTCCCAATTTTGGAGAATGGGCGGCTTGTTCCAGCGGCGTACTGGTAATATCGACACCATCCGCCAGTGATTTGATTCAGTCCTAAGATTTTGGACTCAAACGAGTCACGATGTGAGTTGTGATCTGTCGCCTGTAGGATTTTCTCCCGTAGGCGACGGATCGCATCCCCAGGAATGATCCATTTCGTCACCATTCCTTTGGAGATGCGACATCGTTTAAGTTCGTATCCAAGAAATCGAACACCATCGTTGATGTGCGTGATTTTTGTCTTCTCCGGCGAGAGCGTCAGGTGGAGTTCTTCAGAGAGGAACTTGGCGAGTTCTTCTTTGAACGTCTCCGCTTCCCTTCTCGTTCCGTTGCACAGCACAAGGAAATCATCGGCATAGCGCGCGTAGGTAAAGTTGGATTCTCCGCGAGCCCGTCGTTTATTCCGCTGGTGTGGCGGTAGTCCCGCATATTGCTCCAAATACTTGTCGAGTTCGTGCAAGTAGATGTTCGCAAGCAGCGGGCTAGCTATGCCCCCTTGCGGCACTCCCTGTTCTGTGTGTTGAAATAGCGCTCCTTCCATCACCCCAGCCCGCAGAAACTTCCAGATGAGGTCGAGTATCTTCTTATCTTTGAGACGGCCTTGTAGTAGTTGCATCAACTTTCGGTGATGCACCGTATCGAAGTATGAAGAAATATCGCCCTCGATGAACCAGAAGTAGCGAAGTTTGCCGATGGTGTTCAAGCTTGCATACTTGATCGCATCCACCGTCCGGCGGTTGGGACGAAATCCGAAAGAGCGTTGACAAAAATCAGCTTCGTAAATGGGTTCCAGAATCATGCGCAGCGCTTCTTGAACAATCCGATCCCGAATTGAAGG
>JBMDWR010000161.1:0-2702 GCA_048594645.1 Actinomycetota bacterium | reverse complement strand
GCTTGACGACGATCCGGTCCTCGAGGGGCTTCAGCCTGAACTCCTTCGCCATGCCTTCCCTCCTTGGCTCTAGCCGTTAGCACTCGACTACGGTGAGTGCTAACAGGATATAGACGAGAGTGCCAGGGGTCAACGCGGCCTAGGGGAACCGACGCGGGGCGTCGCCATCGGGAACGCGTCGTCCCAGGCGACCCTTCTTCTGGGCGATGAAGTCGTCCAGCCTGCCAAGCGGACCGGTCAATCCCAGGACCCTGCACGTGATCCCGAGCCATCGGGTCCACCGGAGCTCCTCGAGGAGACGGACGGCGCCCGGCCCGCCAGACAGGCGGGTTCCATCGGTTAGCACGAGGTGCCATCCCGCGAGGCGATCCGCGTCGGGGATGGCATCCATGATCGGCTTCGCGTCGTCGTCCCAGATCGAGAGGAACGCGAGCGCCTCGTTCGTGTCCAGCCGTTCGAGCACGCGCGCGAGCCAGCGGCAGAACCTGCAGCCGCCGTTGTACAGCAGCAACGGCCGGACGAGTGAGGGCGCCGGCAGCTCCGAGCTCGCCGGCTGCGCATCTCCGTCACGCGTCGCCGTCGTCGTCTCCGTCCTCGAGGGTGATCAGATCCCGAGCCTCCAGTTCCGTCAGGAACGTCGCCACGTCCTCGGTCAGATCCGCCGGTGGGTCCTCGACCTGCTCCCGCACGGCGTCTACGAGGTCTTCGAACCTCGCTCCGTCCCCGACGAGGCTCCATACGAGCGCGCCGATGCTGTTGACGCCGTGATACTGCCCGGTCTCCAGATGCAGGAGCACACCGCCCAAGCCGTCGGCCAGCTCCTGGTAGGCGAGGCTGGTCGCCGGCCTGATGACCGTGGAACCCTTCACCGGTACCGACCTTCATCCATCAGTAGAGACCCAACGTCCCGAGGCCCCGCTCGCGTCGGAGGGCCGCTCGCCACGCGACGATCCCGGCGATCACGCACACGACGGCGATCGGCACCAACTGCAGGAATTCCGGGAGCACATCTCGGTAGCCTGCCGTCCCGAGCAACGCGTCGCGCATACCGTTCAGCGCGACCGTGATGGGATTGGCCTCCGCCAACGGCTGCAACCACGTGGGCAGGACGCCCACCGGGAAGTAGATCCCCGACGCGACCGCGAACGCGAACCCAGCGAAGCCGACGACCAGCGTTCCCTTGCGGAACGTGAGCACGCCGGCGGCGCTCACGACCCCCAACCCCCACACGAGGGGACCGAACGCAAGGAGGATCAAGGCCACGGGGCCCAGTCCCGTCCACGTGAAGTTCGCCCCGAACAAGACGGAGACGAGCACGAGGAAGACCGTCATCCTGATAGGCACGTACAGCATGTCGTAGGCGGCCAGCCCGAGCTGAGCGGTGGTCGAGGCCGTCGGCGAGGCGAGCAGGGCCTCGAGGGTGCCGTACAGCTGTTCCTGGCGAACCGCCGAGATGACCTTCCCCAGCCCGACGTCGATCACCGTGGTGATCGCGATGCCCACCGCGACGAACTCGATGTAGGAGACCTGCGATCCGCCGTACGCCGCGATGGTCTGGGGGTTCACCATGCGACCCACGAAGTAGAACACGATGACCTGCCCGATCATCGAGAGCCAGTCGGAGACGAACGCCAACCGGTAGCTCAGCATCTCGAGCAGGTCGCGACGGACGAACGCAGCGAGCTTCCTGACCTCGGATGACAGGAGCGAGAAGCGCGATCGCTCGACCTGCAGCATGCTCAGGCCTCGGGGTCGGTGAGGTTCAGGAACGCTTCCTCGATCTCGGAGCGTTCCTCGACGCAGGCGAGGACCTCGATCCCCCTCGCCATCAGCGCCCCGAGTGCTCGGCTGAGGATGACGTCCTCCTCGAGGGCCATGAGGAGGTGTCCGTCCTCGGCCTCCGCGGTGGGGACGATCCGCCCCAGCCCCGACAACGCCTCCCGGGACCTGGTGAGGATACCGAGTTCCCGATCGCGTTCGGACGTGGCCGCGTCTCGCAGGTGCACCAGGTAGCGTCGCGGAGGGGACATGGCCATGAAGGCCCGGACGGTTCCTGCGAATCGAACCTCCCCCCGGTTCAGCAGCGTCACGTGATCGGCGAACCCGCGGATCTCATCGAGTCTCTGGGTGGCCCACAGGACGGCCTTGCCGTCGTCGGTGGCGTCGCGGATCAGACGCCGGATCCTGGCCGCCCCTTGCGGATCCAGGTCATGCGTCGCCTCGTCGATGAGCAGGATCGGCGTGGGCACGAGGAGCGCCCTGGCCACCGACAGGCGCTTCTGCATCCCATGGGAGTACCGCCCAACCCGGAGGTCGCCGGCATGCTCGAGTCCCACCGCAGCGAAGCACTCGCGTGCGCGATCTTTCGCCCGTTTCGCCGGGAGGCCGTACATCCGACCGAAGAACACGAGGTTCTCGATCCCGGAGATACGCAGGTAGAACGAGCGGTCACTCGAGGGTGTCATGCGGATCGTCGTGCGGTACGTACGTGAGGTCCTCTCCATCGATGGATCGCCCTGAACGACAACGGTTCCATCGTCGGGATCGACCAGGCCGGCAAGGATGCGAAGCAGCGTCGTCTTGCCGGCGCCGTTGGGTCCCAGGAGGGCGTGGACGGTACCCGGCCGGAGCTTCAACGACACGTCTCGGAGCGCCTGCTTCTCGCCGAATCGCCGCGAGACACCCCGGACGTCGATCGCGAT
>JBMDWR010000160.1:0-2378 GCA_048594645.1 Actinomycetota bacterium | reverse complement strand
ACCCGTGTTCACCATCGGGCAGATCACGCCGCGAGCGCCGAGATCCAGCGCGCGCATGGCCGAGGCGGGATCGTTCCACCCCAGCCGAACGAAGGGCACGGCGCCCGCCTCGGCGATCGCGCTCAGCGTTTCGGCCAGACCCGGGAACGTCGTCTCGCCGTGCTGCAGGTCGACGGTGACCGCGTCGAACCCGGCGGAGGCGAGGATCTGCGCCGCGGTCGCGCCGCCGAACGTGGACCAGGCGTTCAGCGCGGCATCGCCCTCCGCCCACCGCTCCCGGACCCGATCGGCCATCCGCGCATCGTATCCGGGGCGGTCTCACTGCCGTTCGGCAGCCGGAACGGCCGATGCGGCGCGGCCGGCCCGCTCACGTGCGGTTCATGCCGCCCCCGAAGGCAAAGACCCGTCACTCACCGACAGGGAACCGCAAGAGGCCGTCGAGCGGTGCACCGTATCCTCGGATGGAAGGTCCGGAGCTCAGGTCCCTGACCCTCTCTCCGATCCGAGCTCCGGACCTTCCCCATGTCACCTTCTGCGCGTCATCGCCCGCGCCGCGTTCAGCTCGCGACGGCGATGCGGTCGAGCGCCGACAGCCCGGCGAACTGGTCGAAGCTCCACGTCACCAAGCGGTTCGACGTGACGACCACGTTGTTGTCGAACAGGTACGGCACCCACGGCACGACGTCTTCCATCAGGTAGCGGTCGAGCTCGGCCCAGCATCCGTAGCGCTCGTCGCCCGAGAGCGGCGTGCAGGCGTCGATCTGGTCCTCGGCGCTCGGGACCTCGATCGTGGGGTCGTAGCCTCGCCCGCGCAGGATGTCCGGGGTGGCTCCGACCATCGGGTCGTTACAGCACGCCTCCGGTCCGATCGCGTCGCGGCTGAACAACGGCGGGCCGAAGGTGTACCCGTCCGGGTAGTCCTTGCCCCACGAGACGCTCGGGCACAGCGCCCACAGCGAGTTGGGGTCCTCGCACTTCGCGTACATCGTGGTGCGCTCGAACGCCTTCACATCGAGCGTGATGCCGAGCGGCTCGAGGTTCTGCTGGAGCAGGGCCGTCTGCTTCGGGTACGGGTCGGCCTCGTCGACGATCGTCAGCACGCCGTCGCAGGAGGGATCGTCGCACACACCGTTCCCGTCCGTGTCGTACTTCGACGCGGCCATCGCCTGCTTGGCGGCCGTGAGGTCACCGCGCCCGTCCGGCGTCGCGTACGGATCGTAGTCCTTCAGCAGATTGTCTTGGAGGCTGTCGACCATGATGTGGCCCGCGATCTCGCCGAACAGCTGTCCGCCGCGAAGCTGCCGGAGCCCTTGCTTGTCGATCGCGTAGTTGAGCGCCGTCCGCACGTTCGGGTCGTCGAACGGTGGTGACGCCAGGTTCATCTCGATGTACCGAACGCCGTCCGACGGCTCGGAGTGGATCTGGTCCTGCAGCTCGGGGTCGCTCGCGTACCGCCGGATCTGCGACGGGGGCGGGACCCCGTCGAAGACCATGTCGAGCTCCCCCGCGTCGACCTTGAGCGCGAGGTCGTTCGAGCCCCCTCCGATCTCGATCTCGATCCGGTCAACGTAGGCCTCTCGAAGATCGTCGGCCTCGGGGTCGTACGACGGGTTCCGAACGAGGACGATCGACCGGCCGACGTCGTAGCCGGATACCGGCTCCTGCTCCTCGGGCGGCAACGTGAAGTCGAGCTGGTCGGTCCCCTCGAACATGTACGGCCCCGTCCCGATCAGGAACCTGCCGTAGTTGTCGTCATGTCCGGTGGCGACGCCGAACTCGGCATCGGGGTCGCCCGGCAGCGGTGGGATCGGCGCCGCGGCCGGCATCGCCATCCGGAACGGGAGGTCGCCCGTCGGCTCGCTCGTGCGGACGATCAGGGTCGAATCGTCGGGCGCCTCGAGACCGGCGATGGAGTCCGCCTCGCCCTCGGCGAACTCCCGGTAGCCGTCGATCGCGTCGTAGTAGAAGCTGTAACCGCCTGCCGAGCATTCGCCGCACGCGCCTCGTTCGAGCGCGCGGATGAAGTCCTGTGCGGTGACGGTCACGTCGTCGAGCGGCGGAGCGTACGCGATCCCCGGTTTGAGGCTGAACGTCCACGTCAGCCCGTCGGCCGAGACCTCGGGCATGGCGGACGCGAGGTCCGGACGCAGGTCCGCTCCGCCCTCGGCGGTCGTCTTGCCGTTGTACGAGAGGAGCGTCCGCGTCAGGCAACAGCGGTAGATCGCCCACGCGACGCCGTAGTACTCCTTCTGCGGGTCGAACGCCTCCTGCACGTCCGATTGCAGCGCGAGCTTCAGGGTTCCGCCGACCGGTACCGCGCCGGTCGTCGACGGGCCGGTCTGCTCCGACGCTCCGTCGGCTCCGTCGCCACCGCATGC
>JBMDWR010000016.1:0-5231 GCA_048594645.1 Actinomycetota bacterium | reverse complement strand
CGCGTCCAGGATCACGTTCACGGTCCGGTCGCCTGCGGGTTCGTCCGAGCTCACGACCATGCCCGCGCCGCGCGCCTCGTGGAAGATCGGGGCGAAGTGGTCCGCGCCCTCGAGCCTCACCAGATCGACCTCGTATCCGGCGGACCGCAGCTCGGCGGCCGCCTCGTCGCTCTGCCAGGCGGCGCAGTTGGTGTCCCTCCCCCCACCGAGCAGCGTCACTGCCGCACCCTCGTTGGCGAAACCCACCGGCTCGACGAAGTCCTGCTCGCCCTCTGCGGACTCGTAGTAGCAGCCCGAGATCCCCACGACGACATCGGGGCGAGGGACCTCGCCGAAGCACGAGAGGAACCGGCCCGTCGGGTCGATGTCCTCGGTCAGGCCGACGTTGACGGCCGCGATGGCGCCGAGCGACCAGCCCACCAGCGTCACGGGCCGGTCGAGGTCGCCACCGTGCTCGCCCGCGATGCTGCGCGCGAACCGGTATCCGCACTCGATATCGGTCACGGCCGCGATGAGCCCTCGCCGCGTTCCGATGTCGGTGCGGTAGCTCGGTGCGAACACGACGGAGCCCGCTCCGGCCAGCCGCGTCGCGGTCTCGGCCATGTCCTCGGCCGTGCCGTTCGTCCCGTGCAGGGCGACGATCACGGGCCAGGACCCCTCCCCTTCAGGCGCGAACACGAGCATGTCCTGGGTCGCATCGGAGGACACGACCTCTGACGTCACCTCGTGTCCCGACGTCGTCGCCTCGTCTCCGGCGTCCCGCGACCCCTCGTCCGTGCACGCGGCAGCGACCACCACGGTCGCCACCACTGCGGCGGCGAGACCCGCCGATCGAGCACCGGACGCCATCACATCCTCACGCGGCACTCCACCATGCGCCGGATGCGGATGCCAGGGTCGGTCGCCCCCGGGTCAGCGGGACGCCGCGAACCGTCCCGACGGCGAGGGTGCCTACGGCCCTGGGACGGCTCCGGTTCGAGCCTAGGCTCGGAACTGGGGCCGCCGGCCGATGTGGCCCGAGGCCCCTTCGAGCCGGAAAGGAGTTGGACATGGCTTCCACCGCTCAGAAGCCGTACGTCGTCCCGGAGAGCGGCATCGCGCCGCGGGCCGAGAGGATGTCCGGCTGGGTGATCTTCGCCGCAGCGGTCCTGCTGATCGGCGCCGTGGGCAACCTGCTGTGGGGGCTCGCCGCGCTGGACAGCAAGAGCTACCTCGACGAAGGCGGCCTGCTCTACAGCAGCCTCGAGACGTGGGGTTGGGTTTCGATCGTCTGGAGCGCGTTGCTGCTGATCGGCGGCATCATGCTCCTCGCGGGGGTGCGGTCCGGACCGGCGGTCGGGATCGTGCTGGCGGCCGTGAGCTGCGTCTTCTGGCTGTTCGCGCTGCCGGTGATGCCGCTCTTCGCGATGACCGTCATCATCATCGACGTCTTCGTGATCTACGGCCTCGCGACGCAGGTAACCGAATAGACGCGACCCGCTTCGGGGTCCGGCGCGTCCCGCGCGTCGGAACTAGGCTGGAGCCTTCATGAGCGACGTCCGAGCGTCTCCGGCCGAAGCGGCCGTGATGGCCGAGGCGTTCGCGAGGGCGTTCTCGCACTGGGGATCACGCTCCCGGACGGTGCGGTCGAGCGTGCCCAGCCCGGGACGATGCGCCATGCGGGATGAACGATCCGGTACGTCTTCGACGCCGACGAGGGCGGGAGCTACCTCGAGTACTACGCCGTACACCGGATGACCAGCGACACCCGGCGCCGAATCTACGGGTCGGGTGAGATCGTTGAGCTGGATGCGATCTGGGAAGCGTACGCGTGGGACGCCAAGGAGCCGGGTGACGAGGAGCGAGCGCGGCGGGCGTACCGGGAGCACAACGCACGCGTTGCCGAAGAACTGAAGCGGATCGGGCTGTTCCCCGAGGGCGACATCAACACGTACCTCAGGACCGAAGACGCGCCCGGCCCGGAGACGTGAACCGGCGCCGAGGGGGCGTGTTGCTTCCGCTATGGATGGGATCGAGGTCCCTGGGTACTCGAATTCGCTGAGGAGCGGTGCAAGATGGGGACAGCACCCGGATCGGGAGATGCGCACGGGGGGACGATGTTCGAGACGCTCGGCAAGGAGCTCGGGGCGGCGCTGCGTCGGGCTCGAGAGAACCGGAAGCTCTCGCTGCGCGACACGGCGCGCATGAGCGCGGGCGCGTTCAAACCCTCTACGGTGGCAAGCTGGGAGCGGGCCGAGCGAGCCGTCCCGATCACGACGCTGTTCCGGCTGACGTCGCTCTACGGCGTGTCCCCGATCCGACTGCTCGCCGACGTGGTGCGCCGCGTCGAAGGCCGGCCGGCCGTTCGGATCGACGTTCGACGGGTGAAGAGCCTGGAGGGCGCCGAGGCCGCGATCCTCGACGGCTTCATCCGCAACGTGTTCATCCTGCGGCGCCAGGCCGACGCGGACACGATCTCGCTTCGCCAGGGGGACCTGGAGGTGCTCGCCACCGCGACCGGACGGCGGGTGGACGAGTTCGTGAGCGCGGTCGGTGCCGCGTTCGTCGACGATCGTCGGCCTTCGCCGTCCGCATAGGCGCACGCCTCCAACCCCTCCGCACGCCCGCCCTGCTCACCCGCCCGTGCCCGACGGGCCTATCGAAGCCGGGCCGGCCGCCCGATGAACGACGACGCCGGCGGCGAGAACCTGACCCCGACGGCTCTGGGAGGGCAGGATGAACGCACCCAAGGTTCTCCTCGTCGGATACAACGGCGCCAACAACACCGGCGCCGAGGCTCTGCTCCAGGCTGACATCCGGGATCTCCGTGCGGTCTTCGGCGACGACGCCGTGTTCACCGTCCCCGCGCTGAAGGACCCGGCCAACCTGCGTCGGTACCTGCGCGAAAGCCCGACCCTTCGGATCGTGCGGATGCCCTCGATCTTCGTGGCGGCGACACGGCGGCTCGTGTGCGAGCACGACGTCGTGGTCCTCGTCGAGGGCAGCGCATACATGGACACGTGGACCTCGGCGCTCCTGTGGTACTTCCTGTGGGCGACGCGGTGCGCGCACGCCGAACGCAAGCCGTCCCTCGCTTACGCGGTCGACGCCGGGCAGCTGCGGCCCCGAAACCAGCGGCTGGTCCGGCGGGTCGCCAGCACGACCGATCTCATCATCGCTCGGTCGCACGGGGCGGCGGAGCGCCTTCGGACCTGGGGGGTGACGGCGCCGATCGAGTCGACCGCCGACAACGCCTTCGCGTTCGAGCCGCGGGATGAGGAACGGGAATGGGCCCGTGCCGTCGTGTCCGAGGGCGAGCGCCCGATGCTCGGGATCTCGGCGGTCGACGTCTACCGCTGGCCGGTCGTGATCCGGCCGTGGGGCCGAGCCGAGAACCGGTACTGGTGGCCCTACTACTTCTCGGACTCGCCGGCGCGCAGGCGCGCGAGCGCGGCGCTCGCGCTCCGCTACGCGCGCCTCGCCGACCATACGGTCGAACGCCACGACCGCTCGATCGCGCTGATCTGCATGGAGGAGCTGGACGAGCCTATCGCCCAGGCGATCTTCGCTCGGATGCTGCATCGAGATCGGGCGCGCATCTTCTCGTCGCGCGAGCACGACGCGTCGCGCATGACGGCGCTCCTCCAGAGCCTCGACGCGCTGGTGACGTCCCGGTACCACGCGTCGGTGCTCTCGCTGGCCGCCGCGGTGCCGCAGCTCGCGGTCGGACACGACCTGCGGCTGCGCACGCTGTACGAGGAGCTCGGGATCGCCGATCGGTACTTCTTCACGCCGGACGAGCCCGACGCGTTCGAACGCGTCGCCCGCGCGGTCGACGAGCTGCTGACGGACCCCGGCCAGGTGCGCGACGAGCTCCGCGCCGGGTACGAGGCGCACCTCGCCGCCGCCCGCCGCAACCGAGAGCTCCTTCAGGCGTTCGCCGCCAAGCACGGCTGGGGTGTGCCGGCATGGGCGACCTGATCCTGCTGACCGGGGCCACCGGGTTCGTCGGCACGGAGGTCGCCGTTCGGCTGCTCGAGCGCTCAGATGCCGCGATCGTCGCGCTGGTCCAGCCGGCAGAGGACAGAGCGATCCGCGATGCGAACCGCGCATGGTGGTTCAGGCCGGATCTCCGTGCCGGGATCGGCGACCGCATCCACGTGATCTCGGGCGACGTCACCGACCCGCGGCTCGGTCTCGACGATCGCGCATACGCCGATCTGTGCGGTCGCGTCACGCACATCGTCCACGCGGCTGCCGACCTCCGGGTCGATGCGTCGGTCGACGAGCTCCGCAGGACCAACGTCGCGGGCGTCGCGAACGTCCTCGTCCTGGCGCGCTCGGCCCCGCGTCTCGAGCGGCTGCTGCACGTCTCGACCGCGTACGTCGCGGGCGGCCGCACAGGCACCGTGAGCGAGGACGACCTCACCGACGCGTTCGGCTTCCACGGCCCGTACGAGCAGACGAAGTTCGAGGGCGAGCGGCTGGTCAGAGCCGCCGCGTCCGAGGTGCCCGTGACGATCGTTCGGCCCGCGATGATCGTCGGCGACTCCAGCACGGGGGACGTCAAGACGTTCAACACGTTCTACACGCCGATGCGCCTGTTGCTCTCGGGCGGGCTGCGGCTCATCCCGGCTCGTCGCGACCTGCGCGTCAACATCGTGCCCGTCGACTACGTCGCCGACGCGATCGTGCGCCTCACGTTCGAGCCTGCGACGGAGGGCCTGACGTTCCACCTGACCATGCCCCCGGACCGGCTGCCGACGGCAGGGGAGGTCGTCGACCTCACGCGTCGATGGGCGCGCGAGCGGCTCGGTGTTCGGGTGCCGGCTCCGCTGTTCCTGCCCGTCGGCCCGACGTTCGGAGGTCGCGCCGGCCGCGTCCTGGAGCCGTACTTCCGCGAGCGACGTCGGTTCCGGCGCGACCACGCCGACGAGATGCTCGGTCCGGACGTTCCCGACTGGCACGAGTTCCTGCCGGTGCTGCTGGATCACGCGACGGCGCGCGGGTTCCTGCACCGTTCGGATCGCACGGTCCACGAGCAGGTGGTGTTCCGCCTCGGCAGCAGGCGTCTCCCCGTCCGGTTCGTGGACGTCGACGGCGGCAGGACTGTTCGGCCGGCCGACGACGTTCGGCGCGAGATCGCCAGCGCGGTCGCCGGTCTGCGAGCGATGGGCGCCGGGCCCGGGACGCGGGTCGCGATCGTCGGCCCCAACAGCACGCGCTACCTCGTCGTGGACGTCGCGGTCGGG
>JBMDWR010000159.1:0-7549 GCA_048594645.1 Actinomycetota bacterium | reverse complement strand
CCTGCGGTTCATCGAGGACAACTGGAAGCTGACGCAGCTCACGCACCGCGACCGGGACGCGACCCCGCTGCTATCTGCGTTCGACTTCGAGCAGGAGCCGAGGCCGGCGGACCCGTTGCCGCCGCGGACGGACTGCATCGGACCGCGGTTCCCGGACGACTGACGACCGGGCGCGGAGTTTCCTAGTCGCCGGGCTTGCCGATCGTCCGCAGCAGCGGCCACGACGCCCGGAACTGCGACGTGGACGTCCCGTACGGACAGTCCTCGCGTATCGGCAGCACGAGCTTGTCGAACCGAGGGTTCTCGAAGTCGAACGCACCGAGCAGCGGACTCGCCTTCGCATCGCGCTCGGTCATCGGCTCGAGGCCGAACACCTGCTCGATGAACGCCAGCACGGAGCTGAACTCGTACGTGGTCGAGTCGACGTACCCGCCGTCCGCGTTGTCGCCCGCCCGCGTGTACGGGCTGATGATGAGCGCGGGCGTGCGCGGGCCGAGGCCCATGATGTCGACCTGCGGAGGCGGGACGTGGTCGAAGAACCCACCGAAGTCGTCCCAGACGACGACGATCGCCGTCGACTCCCAGAACTCGCTTCGCATGATCGTGTTCACCTGGTGCACGGTCCAGTTCTCGCCGGCGCACGTGCTCTTCCCGGCACCGGGATGCTCGTTGTACGACTCGTCAGGGACGATCCACGAGACGGCCGGCATCTCCCCCTTCCGCACGTCGCGGACGAACTCGGTCGGCGGCCGGACGTTGTTCCACATCGCGCCGTAGCGGACGTGCTCGATCATCTGGAGCACGTTCATCCATGCGTTCTCGTTGGCGTAATACTTCCAGCTGATCCCGGCGTCCTCGAGCTGATCGGGCAGAACGGGGATGTCGAAGCACAGGCGGATCTTCCCCCAATGGTCGGCCAGTTCGTACGTGTTCGACCCGTTGGCGTTGATCTCCCGCTCGAGCTCCATGATCCGCTCCGCGAACCGCCGGGCGTCGCGGGGGTTGAAGCGAGTGGCGTACTCCGTCGGATCGTCGCAGTAGCTCCCCTCGTGATCCGTCGTGGACTTGTTGTCGACGATCCAGTTGGCCTGCGCGGCGACCGTGTACAGGTGCTCGGGCAGCGTGGGTCCGTACATCGACGTGAAGAAGTGGTCGGCGAGGACGAACCGGTCCGCGTACGCCCAGTAGTTGGGGATCTCCTTGCGGTCGAGGTACGAGTATCCGGTCATGTCGGCCCCGAACACGTCCGCGTTCTCGGTCTGCGGGATCACCCCGTTCATGCGGTTGAAGCCGTTCATCTTGCCGCCGTTGATGCCGACCAGACCGCACCGGAAGCAGTGCGTGAGGTCGTGGGGGTACACGTCCGTCCCCTTGGTCAGCTCGACGACCTTGCCGTCTCGGCATCCGTCCTCGTCGCACACGATCGTCCCACCCTCGGTCGTGCCCTCGGCGCCGGGGTAGGTGGCGAAGTAGTTGTCGAACGACCGGTTCTCCTTGATGATGAACACCACGTGCTCGATCGGCGTCTCGCCGGGCACGATCGTTCCCGACGGCGTCGGGGATGCGGACGGTCCGGCGGTCCCTCCCGTCGTCCGCGACGACGTCTCCCCGGTCGGCGTGGGTGTCGCCCGATCGTCTCCACCCCGCGTCGACGCCCAGGCGAGCGCCCCGATCACCAGCACGAGCGCGCCGAGGAACGCGGCGAAGCCGCGCCGCCTCGCCGCTCGCCTGCGCGAGAAGCGCAGCCGCTTGTTCGGGATCGGCACCCGGGACCCCGGTCCCGAGGGGGAGCTCATGGCGGGCTAGCCTATCGGGCAACGCCTCGTCCGGATCGTCTCGCGGCCGCGGCCTCGAGCACCACGAGACAGATCAGCGCGGCCACGCCGAGCGGCACCGTGACGCCGTCGCGGTCCTCGAAGCCGGGAGGGACGGGCGAGCAGAGCTCACGCAGCCGCGCCCGTGCATCGTCGAGCAGGCTCCGCTCGGAAGGTACCGCGGCGAGGTTCTCGAGCTCGAACGGATCCTCGACCAGGTCGTACAGCTCCTCCTCGCCCGTCGTGTACCGGACGTACTTCCACCGCGCCGAACGAGCCGCGCAGTACGTCGGAACGGGGTTCGTCCCCTCCAGGTGCTCTATCAGGAAGTCCGAGCGCCACCCGTTCGGATGACCCTCCAGGACGGAGAGCAGGCTCCGGCCGTCGGTCGCCGGATGTGGGATCTCGGCCGCCTCCGCAATCGTGGGCGCCAGGTCGATGTTGAGCGCGAGCACACCATCGAACGCCGTCCCGCGCCGCCATCCGGCGGCATCCCAGCGCATCACCAGCGGGACACGGATCGCCTCCTCGTATGGAGCCTCCTTCTTCGTCCAACGATGTTCGCCGTGCAGGATCCCGTTGTCGGACGTGAAGACGATCAGCGTGTTGGCCAATCGGCCCGACCGCTCGAGCGCATCGAGGATCTGGCCCACGGCCCGGTCGACGCCGAGCAGCGTTCGGAGCTGATCGCGGCGGAACGCGTCGATCGCTGCCTCGTCGCTCCGCGTCAGACGCGGCAACGATCGAACCCACGAGGGCTTGTCCGAGACGTCGGGCTCGTCGAACGACGGCGGCCGTGCAGGCGGAAGCTCGGCGAACGCCGTCTCGTCTCGCGGAGCGGGGATCGCCGGTGCGTGCGGCGCGGACATGGCGAGCTCGATGAACAGCGGGCCCGCCGTCCGCTCGATGAACGCGATCGCCTCGCGCGTGAGGACGACGGTAGCGTCGTCCTCGGGACCGGTGCCGAACACCCGTGGCTGTCCGTCGATCGTGAGGGTGTAGCCGCGCTCTCTCGACCGGACGAACGCGACCCACCGGTCCCACCCGGGCGGCACGTAGCCGGTGAGGGCGTCGTGCTGATAGCCGTCCAGGTACTTCCCGAACAGCCCGGTGCGGTAGCCCGCATCATGCAGCCACGTCGCCAGCGTCGAGCCGTCGTCGAACCACTCGAACCGCCCGAACGGTGGCGCCTGACGGTACACGAGGTGGGTGTGCGAGTAGTTGCCCGTGAGGATGCTCGCGCGGCTCGGACAGCAGATCGGGTTCACGACGAACGCGTCGGGGAACGTGACGCCACGCGCGGCCACCCTTCGCGCGAGGACCGGCATCGCCCAGACCGTGTCGGACCGTTGGTCGTCCGTGACGATCAGCACGATGTCCGGAGCACCCGGTGATGCCTGCCCGAGACCCTGCGCCGCCGCCGGCACGGCCGGGGACACCACGGCGAAGAGCAACAACGCGCCGACGCAGCCCGTCCGCACGCGGCTCACGAGCTGCGGTAGCGCTCGAGCGTGCCGGCCAGCCGTTCGAGCCGCCGTTCGAACCGAGGGTCGTGCGCGACGTTGACGAGCTCGTGCGGATCGGAGCGGAGCGCGTACAGCTCGAGCTCGCCGGTCGCGAGCTCGATATAGGCGAACCGCGACGTCCGGAGCTCCCACCATGCGGGGATCGTGTCGCTCCCGACGAACTCGGCGAAGACCTCGCCGGCTAGGGCTTCACGGTCCGCGTGCTCGAGCAAGGGGACGAGGCTGACGCCGTCGAACCGCGTCGTGGGCTGGATCCTCGCGAGGTCCGCGATCGTCGCGGCGAGATCCACGGTGGAGACGACCGCTCGCTCCGCCCGGTGCTCGACGCCCGGCATCCGGATCAGCAAGGGGACGTGCAGGCACGCCTCGTACGGACAGCTCTTGCGCGTCCAGCGATGCTCGCCGAACGCCAGCCCGTTGTCCGACGTGAAGACGACGACGGTGCGTTCGAGCTCGCCTCGGGCGGCCACCGCGTCGACGATCTGGCGGACGGCATCGTCGACGCCGAGGAGCGTCTCGTACGCGCGCCGCCGATCCGCACGCAGGCTCGCGATGTGCTCTGCGTCCATCGGATCGATGGCCCGAACCCATGCCGGCTTGTCGGACACATCACGCTCGCCGACGGACGGCGGCGTGGTGACCTGGATGTCTCGGAGGACGCCCGCGTGCCTCGGCGCGGGCGTCCACGGGGGATGCGGGGCCGGCGGCGCGAACCAGAGGAAGAACGGCCGTCCGAGGGGTGCCTCTCGGATGAACGTGGTCGCCTTCGAGGCGAGGACGTCGGTCGAATGATCCGTGGGGGCACGGCCGTAGGCGACAGCGCGCCCCTGCTCGATCAGCGTGTAGCCGTAGTACAGGCTCGTCATGGGGCCCTGCTGCTTACCCCACCATCGCTCCCATCCCAACGGCACGTACGCGGGGCGTCCGTACGGGTACCCGTTCAGGTACTTGCCGACGAGCCCCGTGTGGTACCCGGCCGCGTCCAGCCACGTCGCCAGCGTCGAGCGCTCGTCGAGCCGCGTGGCGTCGTCGTTGTCCTGGACGCCGGTGTGGTGGGCGAACCGTCCCGTCAGCATCGTCGCCCTCGAAGGACAGCAGAGCGGCGTGTTCACGAACGCGTTGTCGAACACGATCCAGTGGTCGTTCGGATCCAGCGCACGCGCCTGGAGGAACGGCATCACGCGGAACGGGTTCGGGATCGAATCCGCGGGCTGATCGTCGGTGACGATGAAGATCACGTTGGGCCGCGAGTCCGTTCGGACGCTCCCGCCGGCCGCGACGACGCTCCAACCGATCGCGGCGACGGCGACGATCCCCGCGACGGCGAGCCGGGGCCTCGAGCCAGCTGCCCCGTTCGCGCGAGACCGAACGCTCACGTGGCCTTGCGAAGCTTCCAGATGTTCTCCGCCGGCCACCTCCGCGCCCACGCGAGAGGCACGAAGTCCGGGAACGTGGTCGTCGCGCGCGGCGGCGGTCTCAGCTCGATGAGGTCGAGCACCTCGAACCCGCTCGACCGGAAGAGCCGGATCCAGTCCCCGTACGACAGCTGGAACTCGACCGCTTCCCACGTCTCACGTCCGAGCCCGAAGTAGTCGCGGACCAGCTCGGGGCCCGGCTCCGCCTCGTCGTCGTTCCAGCACAGCCACAGGAGTGGGCTCGCGATATTGAACGCGAACACGCCGCCCGGTCGCAGGATGCGCGCGACCTCGGGGACCGTCCTCCGAGGATCGGCGAACGTCGTGGCGCCGTGGTCGCTGAACACGACGTCGAAGCTACGATCGGCGAACGGCATCCGCTCGGCGTCCGCGTTGACGAGACGAACACCGACGCCTGCGCGCTGCATCAGGCGCCGGGCGTGGTCGAGCTGCTCGGTCGACAGGTCCAGCGCGACCGCCCGGGCTCCGCGAAGCGCGAGCGAGATCGACCACTGCGCGCCGCCGCAGCCGAGCTCGAGCACGTCGTGGTCCGCGACCTCGCCGAGGACGCGAACCTTGGCTTCGGGAAGGCTCCAGATGCCCCACGAAGGGCGGCCGAAGCGATTCAGCTGCCGAGCGTGCTCGCGTTGATACTCGTCTGCCTCGCGGCGCCAGTAGGCGAGGTTGCGCCGTGTGTGGCTCGGCGAGCGCACCACGCCGCTCGCGCGACCCGGCCCGGACCTCATCGGTCGAGCCATCCACCGTCCCGGCCGTACGCATCCGCCACGAGTCCGGCCGCGATCGAGACCGCCATCTCGTCGGGCCTTCGCCCGCCGAGGTCGAGGCCGAGCGGCGAGCGGATCCGCGCCAGGTCGTCGTCACCGAACCCCATCCGGCGGAGGTCGTCGACGTACGGACCGACGTGGCGGCGGCTCCCCATCACCCCGACGAAGCGCGCGGGGGAGCGCAGCGCCGCCGCGAGGGCCTCGGAGATCCCCGGCGCGTCGTGGTCGGTGAAGACGACGCGCGTGTCGGCATCGAGCTCGACCCCGCCCAGATCATCTGCCGTGGCCATGGTCTGGAGGTCGGCGTCCGTGATCCGCTCGCGGCGCGCCTCGACGAGCACGGGCGAGAACCCCAGACCCGGCGCCAGGCGCGCGAGGGCTCGAGCGACGTCGGTCGCCGAAACCAGGACGAGCGTCGGCGCCGGTCGGTGCGGCTCCAGGTACACCTCGACGTCGCCGAGCTCGTGGTGGTACGTCCGCGTGGCCGGCTCCCCCGATGCGAGGATCTGCGCCGCGTCCGCGACCGCCGCCTCGTCGAACTCGGCACAGCCGAGCGTCCCATGCACCGCCCCGCCCGGGACGATCCGGATCGCGTTCCCGACGTTGCAGGGCGGGCTCCCGTGGAGCTTGACGGCCTTGGCCTCCACCCACGGCTCGGCGGTACGGTGGGTGGCCGGCGCATGCCCCGTCCCGTGCTCGCGAGCCGCCTCCGCGCTCGGATGCCCCGTGGGGTGCTCGCCGGTCGATCCCCGCAACAGCTCTACCGCGTGTGGGATCAGCGGGAGGACGGCGTCCAGGCTCTCGCGGACGCCCTTGGGGCTCCCGGGCAGGTTGAGGATCAGCGTGCGCCCCCGAGAGCCCGCGGCCGCGCGAGACAGGGCGGCCATCGGCGTCCGCTTGACACCCTCACTGCGCATCAGCTCTGCGATGCCCGGCGCCTCGCGTTCGAGCACGGCGCGTGTCGCCTCCGGCGTGACGTCGCGAGGGCCGAACCCCGTTCCACCGGTCGTCACGATCAGCCCGAGATCCCCGTCGTCCGAGAGCCGGCGAAGGATCGTCTCGATCGCCGGCCGGTCGTCCGGGACGAGGCCGCGTTCGAGGACGTCGAACCCCGCATCGCGCAGGAGCGTCTCGGCGGCGTCACCCGAGTCGTCCACGCGGGTCCCGTGGGTGACGCCGTCGGAGATCGTCACGACGCCGGCGCGGATGGCGCTCACGCGCTCATCCTGCCAGACGACGTCGCGCAGCGCCGAACCGTTCGAGCGAGGGGCAGCCGCTCAGCCCCAGACGTCCGCGCGCCGGCCGGCCAGGCCAGGCGCGAGGCCGAGGATCGGGTACGCCCACGCCTTCAAGAGCGCCGCCGTAACGCCGGCCGTCGCGAGCCAGACACCGACGTCCCGTCCCCACCCGTGCGCCAGGGCGAGCAGCACGACGCCGAGGTTGAGCGCGACGACCTGAAGGACGCCGCCCGCCTCGATCGAGGTGAGCCAGCGTCGACGATCCTCGGGGTGGCCGGGCCTGGACATCGGCAGCAGGTACTCCCACGCGCCCAGCAGCGTCTGCACCACCCACCCGAGAACGAAGATGGCGAGGAACGGGTCCCGGAAGGCGTCCAGGCCCTCGGCTCCGTCCCGCATCACCCAGACGAGCGCCAGCGAGCCCACGATGAACCAGGCGAGCGCGGCGACGAGATGCTTCGCCGCGACGGGGATCGGCCACTTCCTCGGCGTCCGAAGGACCTTGACCACCATCCATCCCAGCCCGAGCGCCCCACCGGCGAACGAGACGGTTCCGAGCGTCGCGAGCGCTGGCAGGTCGATCCCGAGCCCCAGCGATCGCGCGGTCACCCCTCCGACGAGCAACGCGCCCGTCGCGGCACCGTGCCAGACCGGCATCCTGATCCGGAGGACCGTCGGCAGGAACGTGACGAGCGTGCCGGCGATCGTGAGCGACGCCCATCCGAGGACGTTCAGCGTCGGATGCGCGCGCCGGAGCGCGAGCCACACGTC
>JBMDWR010000158.1:0-17721 GCA_048594645.1 Actinomycetota bacterium | reverse complement strand
CCATCGCGGTCTCCCACCACGCGTGGATCGGGGTGGTGCCCGTGAAGCGGAGGGTGATCGCGCGCGCCCACCACACGCCGAGCTGCGCCTGGACGACCTCGCTCGCGTACACGCCGACCACGACCACCGTGCCGCCCCGGCGCACCACGTCGAGCGCACGCTCGAAGCCCGGCGCCGACCCCACGGCCTCGAGGACGACGTCGGCACCACGACCGTCGGTCCGCTCGGCGACCGCCGTCTGCGCGTTCCGCGCGGTCACGTCGATCGGGACGGCCCCCACGCGCTCGGCGAGCTCGAGCCGCCGAGGCTCGAGGTCGAGCGCGAGCACCTCGCCGGCGCCCTCCGCCAGCGCCGCCTGAACGCAGAAGAACCCGACCGGCCCGGCCCCTAGGACCGCCACCGCGTCGCCCGGCCGGATCTGCGCGAGGCCCGCAGCGTAGACGCCGGTCGTCAACGTGTCGCCGACGAACAGCGCGCGTTCGTCGTCCATGCCTTCGGGTACGTGGAGGAGGTTCACGTCGGCGATCGGCACGCGGAGCAGCTCGGCCTGGGCGCCGCCGAGGTTCCCCCCGAAGATCCCGTAGCCGAGGATCTCGAAGTCGTCGCAGAGCTGCGTCTGACCAACACGGCAGAACCAGCAGCGCCCGCAGGCGATGTCGAACGACACGACGACGCGATCTCCGACGGCGAACCGTTCGACCTGCGCACCCACCGCCTCGACGACGCCGACCGCCTCGTGTCCGATCCCGTCGCCGGGCTCGAGCGGCGCCTTCCCGTGGAACAGGTGCAGGTCTGAACCACAGATCGCGGTGGTGGTCACGCGAACGATCGCGTCGGTCGGCCTCGAGATCTCCGGGTCCGGAACGTCCGCGACCTCGACGTGCCCAACGTCACGGAAGACGACCGCCCGCATCCGGTCCCTCAGCTCGTACCGATGAACTCGGTCGGCACCAACATCGTGAGGGCGACCAGCTCGTTGGCAGCTCGGACGTGCCGGACGATCGTGGGCAGGTCCCCACGCAACTTGAGCTTGCCCTGCATCATGCCCTTCACCGGCTCCAGGTCGCCCAGGACGACCTCTCGCCATCTCGAGTACGGAGCAGTGATCGCGTAGGCGGCCGACTCGCCATCGGGTGCGCTGATCATCCTCGCCCCCCGGCACTCACCGTGCCAGAGGTCGAGCCACGCCACGAGATCCTCCGGCACGCCGCGGTCCGGCTCTGCCTCGAACACGAACGCGATGTCGCCCTCCCACGTCTGCGACGCTTCGCGGTACACCTGCGAACCGTTGATCCGCTCTCGGTACATCGCCAACCACTCGTCGCTCGGGAACAGCGCCACGGTCTCGGCCTACCGAAGCCCGAAGATCAGAACGATGCCGATCACGTTGAACGTGACGTGCGCGGCGATCGGGGCGACGATCGTCCGGCGCCGCTCGTAGACGAAGCAGAGCGCCATGCCCGTGAAGAACATCACGATCATCAGCAACGCCGCGTCGGCGACAGAGCCGGGGAGGTAGTGGATCAGCGCGAAGCCGAAGCCCGAGCCGATCGCGCCGACCCAGAAGCCGTGCCGGTCCCGCAACGCCCGGAACAGCACGCCCCGGA
Source organism: Actinomycetota bacterium (assembly GCA_048594645.1). GTDB lineage: Bacteria > Actinomycetota > UBA4738 > UBA4738 > HRBIN12 > DASSJM01. The sequence goes on along the minus strand of JBMDWR010000158.1, from coordinate 16,114 downwards.
AGAACAGCTCCTCGCCGAGCGGCGCGATGACGACCGCGTAGAGCACGGTGAGCGCCGTTCCCACGGCGGGCAACCGGTCGCCCACCTGCTCCGGAGCCTCGACCGGTTCCCCCGTGATCGCGTTGAGGATCAGCGCGACGATCCCGCCGACCACGATCACCATCACCGGGTACAGGCCGATCCCGAACACGACGCCCGCGCGGACCTCCCTCGCCGACGTGCCCGGCCTCGGCGGCCACAGCGCGTCGCGCCACCCGCGGTGCGACATCGAGAGCCACACGACGAGCACCGCGATGATGACGACGGCCGCGACCGTCGTGAGGATGATGTTCGTGAGGTCCGTCTCCGGCTCCAGGACGCGGACCAGCGGGAGCGTCGCGAGCCCGGCGAGGACGAAGGCCACCACGTAGACGGCCACGCCCTCGTACCAGGACCAGGTGACCTTGGGGCGGTCAGCGTCGGCCGCGCCGGGCGCGGGTGGCACGGGCGGGGCGGGATACCCGGCATCGGGACGCGGCGGGATCTGCGGCTGGAGCGTCACGGCTCCCCCATCTTCTCCGGTCCGGACAGGAGCGACACGCCCAGGAGCCCGCCCAGCCCGAGCCCGAACGCGAGCCCGGCGGCGGCCGGACCCGAATCGTTCACCAGGTAGGCGACGACGCCGGCCACGAGCGTGACGAGGATCGCGTCGCGCCAGGCGGGGCTCCGAGCGAGGCTGGGCCTGAGCGGCGCCGGCGGGCGCAGCACGAGGGCGATCGCCACCGGCAGCCCCAGGACCGGGACGAGCGCGAACGGGTTCCGTGCGATGAGGTCGAACCCGACCCGGAGGCGGTCCCACACGCGTTCGGCGATGCTACCGAGGCCCGACGCCTCCTGCTCGAACCGCGTCACGTGCGTCTCCACGGGCGAGATCGCGTGGGCAGCCAGGATCACGGCCGTCCCGGCGACCGTGACGCCCACGAACACCGCCGACGCCCTCCAGGGGCCGAGCCGACGACGTTCGCGGACGGCGACCCACAGCCCGGCGGCCGCGAAGAGCGAGACGGCGGCGCCGAGGTTCGAGCCCACGTACGGTAGCCCGGCGAACAGCGCGACCATCACCAGCAGCGCGAACCCCGTCCCCGTGCGAAGGCGCTGCGAGATCCACAGGCAGGCGCCGATCAGCAGGCCGATGAAGACGTTCGGAAGACCGTAGAAGCGGCCGCCGTCGAGCTCGGACCCGCCGACCAACGGGGCGAGCGCGGCCGTCCATTCCAGGGTCGCCTCGAACGCGAAGAACGCGAGCACGCCAACCCCGATGCCGGCCGGCACCAACAACACGTCGCGGTGCTCGAGCGGCGCGAACGCGAGCGTCCCGAACACCGTGACCAGCGCGACGAACGGGATCACGGACGCGTACGTGAGGTCGGGCAGGTGGCCAACGGCGAGGAGCGACGTCGTGAGCGCCGCGACCGAGAGCACCCCCCAGCCGAGGGCCCGCCGGAGCGTATGCGGGAACCGGGCGCCGAGCGCGAGCGCCACGACGGCGCCCAACCCGACGAGCGTCACGTAGAGAGCCGCCCCCGTTCCGATCGGCACGTACATGCGGCGCTGAGCGAGGTAGCGCTCGTGGAGCTCGAACGGCGGCGGGCCGTCCACGACCCGGATCGGTGCGCCGAGGGCATCGCCGTCCGGCGCCTGCGCGCCCAGGTACGCCGCGACCGTCGCCGGGATGTCGTTCGTCACGACGACCCCGTCGCGCCTCGTGGAATCCGACGTGAGCGACCCCGGCTCGCCGCTGGGGTCGGCCATCGCCGCGGCGAGCTCCTCGGGTGTGCCGCGCGCGACGATGACGCCGCCGAGCTCGTCGCCCGCGTCCTCGGCGTTCGACGGCGGCGAGGCCGAGGCGATGATCAGCAGGATCTCCGGAGCTCCGGGGCCGGCGGCCATGAGATCGCGTTCCAGGGGTTCTGCCACGAACCGCTCGATCGTTTCCGCCGAGGCGTCGCCATCGGCTCCCTCCATCGAACCTTGCGTATCGATCGTCAGCCCTTCGATCGGCTCGCCGGGCGGCCCTCCTCGGATCTCGTCTCCCGCGATGAGGAGGCTCACGGCATCGCGAAGCGGCAGAGCGTTCACCGAAAGGAGCGCTGCGCCACCGACGCCGGCGAGCCCCCGCAGGCCGGGCGATGCGAGCAGGTCCTCCATCGTCGCATCGTCGACCTGCAGGATCTCCGCTGTGCGCCCCTGGGTCTGGACGGCAGCAGCGGGGGTCACGACGACCACGCCGAGGGCCAGGGCGGCGAGCGCGCCGAGACGCGCCCGCGTCACTGGAGGGCCGGGGAGCGTTCGCGCTCGCGGCGGACCACGGCGCCGAGCGCGCTCAGCTTGCGTTCGAGGTCCTGGTAGCCGCGGTCGACGTGGTGCACGTCGTCGATCTCGGTCACGCCGTCGGCCGAGAGCGCCGCGACCACCATCGCCGCCCCGGCCCGGATGTCGAGCGCTCGGACCGGCGCGGCGGAGAGTCGCTCGACGCCCCGGATCACGGCGTGGTGGCCCTCGGTCCGGATGTCGGCTCCCATCCGGTTCAGCTCGTCGACGAACATGAACCGGCTCTCGAACACGTTCTCGGTCACGATGCTGGTCCCGTCGGCAGAGGCGAGGAGCGCCATCATCTGCGGCTGGAGATCGGTGGGGAATCCGGGGTACGGAAGCGTCACCAGATCGACACACCGGACGCGAGAACCAACCGAGATCGCGACACCCTCGTCGGTGGCGAGCACGTCGGCCCCGGCATCCGAGAGCTTGGACAGGACGAGGTCCATGTGATCGGCGCGGGCGCCCGAGAGCACCACGCGACCTCCCGTGGCGCAGACGGCGATCGCGTACGTCCCGGCCTCGATCCGGTCTGCGATCACGGCGTGGTCGACGGGTCCGAACGCGTCGACGCCCTCGATCTCGATCGTCGGCGTGCCGACGCCGGAGATCCTCGCGCCCATCGCCGTGAGGAAGTCGGCCAGGTCGACCAGCTCAGGTTCGCGCGCGGCGTTCTCGATCACGGTTCGGCCGCGAGCCGCGACCGCGGCCATCAGGACGTTCTCGGTCGCGCCGACGCTCGGGAAGTCGAGGTTCACGACGGCGCCGAGGAGCCCGTCCGTCTCCCCGACCAGGAACCCGTGCTCAGAACGGAACCGCGCCCCCATCTTCTCGAGGCCGCGGATGTGCAGGTCGATCGCGCGCGAGCCGATGTTGCACCCGCCGGGCATCGCGACGCGCGCCGTCCCGAAGCGGGCGAGCAACGGACCGAGCACGAGGATCGACGCGCGCATCCGGCTGACGAGCTCGTAGGGCGTCTCGGCCGGGCGCACGTCCGTCGTGTCCAGCACGAGCGTGCCGTCGTCCCATGCGCATCCGACGCCGAGGTGCTCGAGCACCTCGATCATCGTCGCGCAGTCCTGTATCCGAGGAACGTTGCGGATCGTCGAGCGTCCGTCCGCGAGTACCACGGCCGCCATCAGCTTCAGCGCCGAGTTCTTCGCACCGCCGATCGGGACGGTGCCCTCGAGCGCGGCTCCGCCGGTTACGAGCAGACGGTCCATCGCCTCTCCATCCTAGGCCCGAGCGCCCTCGCGACGCCGCAGGTCAACCGGCAAGACCGGTGCGGGCAAGCGCCTTCGCGAGCTCGGCCCGCGCCTCGACGTCCTCACCTTGCGCGAGCCGTGCCCTGGCCTCGTCGGCTCGGACCTCGGCCGCGCGCCGGTCGATCTCGCTCGCCATCTCGGCGTGCGTCCCGAGGATGTCGACGCGCGTCCCCTCGTCGGTGTTGGTGACGTGGAGGAAACCGCCGTCGACGACCGCGCCCTCCCATCGGCCCCCGTCGACCTGGATCCGTAGGATCCCGATCGCGAGCCGGATCAGCAGCGGCGCATGGCCCGGCATGATGCCGACCATCCCGTCGGTGCCGCGCGCCACCACCATCTCGGCCGGTCCGGCCCAGACCTCTCGTTCGGGCGTGACGAGGTGGACGTCGAGCGCCATCTACGCGGCCCGCTCCATCTTCTTGGCCGCCTCCACCGCCTCCTCGATGCCGCCAACGAGGAGGAACGCCTGCTCCGGCAGATGGTCGTACTCGCCCTCACACAGCGCCTTGAACGAGGCGATCGTCTCGTCGACGGGCGTGTACTTGCCGGGGATGCCCGTGAACTGCTCGGCGACGAAGAACGGCTGCGAGAGGAACAGCTGGATCCGGCGCGCGCGCGCCACGATCACCTTGTCCTCCTCGGACAGCTCGTCCACGCCCAGGATCGCGATGATGTCCTGGAGGTCCTTGTACCGCTGCAGGATCTCCTGGACCCGCCGTGCGGTGTCGTAGTGATCCTGCCCGACGTAGCGCGCGTCGAGGATCCGGCTGGTCGAGTCCAACGGGTCGACGGCCGGATAGATCCCCAGTGACGCGATGTCGCGCGAGAGGACGGTGGTCGCATCGAGGTGCGCGAACGCCGTGTGCGGCGCCGGGTCGGTGATGTCGTCGGCGGGAACGTAGATCGCTTGGAGCGACGTGATCGAACGACCCTTCGTCGACGTGATGCGCTCCTGGAGCTCACCCATCTCGTCGGCGAGCGTCGGCTGGTAGCCGACCGCGCTCGGCATGCGCCCGAGCAGCGTCGAGACCTCCGAGCCCGCCTGCGTGAACCGGAAGATGTTGTCGACGAACAGGAGCACGTCCTTGCGATCGACGTCGCGGAAGTACTCGGCCATCGTGAGCGCCGCGAGCGCGACCCGCAGCCGAACGCCCGGCGGTTCGTCCATCTGACCGAACACGAGCGCCGTCTTCTCGATCACACCGGACTCGGTCATGTCCAGGAAGAGGTCGTTCCCCTCGCGCGTCCGCTCGCCCACGCCGGCGAAGACGGACACGCCGCCGTGCTGCTCGGCCTGGCGGCGGATCATCTCCTGGATGATCACGGTCTTGCCGACGCCCGCGCCGCCGAACATGCCGATCTTGCCGCCCTGCACGTACGGCTCGAGAAGGTCGATGACCTTGATCCCGGTCTCGAGCATCTGCTGCTTGGGCTCGAGCTCCTCGAACGGCGGAGCCTCGCGGTGGATCGGCCAGTGGTCCGACGGATGGATGGTCGAAGGGTCCGCGTCGAGCGGCTCGCCGAGCACGTTGTAGACGTGGCCGAGCACGCCCTCGCCGACCGGGACGCTGATCGGCGCGCCGGTATTCTCGACGGGAGAGCCGCGGACCATCCCGTCCGTCGGCTTCAGCGCGATCGCGCGGACCATCCCGCTCCCGATGTGCTGCGCCACCTCGCACGTGATCGGATGCGTCTCCCCCTCGAGCGTGACGTCGATCCGGAGCGCCGTGTGGATCTCCGGCAACGCCTCGGGCGGGAACTCCACGTCCACCACCGGGCCGATCACCCGGCTGACCCGTCCCTGTGGGTGCGTCTGCTCAGCCATCCGCTCTCACTCCCCCGCAGCCTGGGCGAGCGCCTCGGCGCCGCCCACGATCTCCATGATCTCGGTCGTGATCTCGTCCTGCCTGGCTCGGTTGGCCTGCCGGGTCAGGACCTTGATGAGCTCGTCCGCGTTGTCCGTCGCCGCCGCCATCGCGCGCTGGCGTGCCGCGTTCTCGGAGGCCGCCGATTCCAGGAGCGCGAAGTACACCTTCGTGATGACGTACTGCGGCAACAGGTCGTCCAGGATCTCCGCCGGCTCGGGCTCGAAGATGTACTCGGGGGCGGGCAGGCCCTCCCCCTTCCCGAGCTCCTCTGGCGCGATCGGCAGGAACCGCTTGTCCGTCGCCCGGAACGTGAACGCGGACCGGAAGTCCGTGTACACGGCGTAGAGCTGATCGATCCGTTCGGACCCGTAGTCGTCGATCAGGCGCTTGCCCACCGCTTCGGCGGCGCCGTACCTGGGAACCTCCGAGAACCCGGACCACTGCGCCTCGAGCGGCACGCCGCGGAACCGGAAGTACCCGATCGACTTCTTGCCGATCGCGTAGATCACGGGCTCGAGGCCCGCCGAGCGGACACGCCGGACGACGTCCTCCGCCCGCTTCAGCAGGTTCGCGTTGTACGACCCCGCGAGCCCCCGGTCGGACGTCAGGACCAGGACGCCCGCGCGCCCCGGACGCTCGCGCTCCTCGAGCAGCGGGTGCGCGAGGAAACCGCCGGTCTGGCGGGCCACGTCCTCCATCGCCGCGGTGAGCAGGTCGGCGTACGGACGCGACTCGATCACCCGCTGCTGCGCTTTCACGATCCGCGAAGCCGCGATCAGCTCCATCGCGCGAGTGATCTTCATCGTCGACTGGACCGAACGGATCCGCCGACGGACGACGCGGAGCTGTGCGCCCATGTCTCGTCGCTACTCGCCCGGGATCTCGCCGTCGTCCCCGTCCTCCTCGACGGAGGACAGGCGGTCCCACCCCATGTCCGGCCGGACCTCGTCCGCGGCACTCCCGACACCGGCGGCATGCTCGCCGCCGTCGACGGCGTCCGAGGCCACGAACGTCTGACGGAACTCGTCGATCGACGTCTTGAGCGTCGCCTCGCCCTCCTCGGACAGATCCCCGGAGTCGCGGATCGCGTCGAGCACCTCGGTACGCGCCGACAGCTGCTGCATGAAGCCGTCGACGAAGCGCTTGGCGTCCTCGACGGGCAGCGTGTCGAGGTACCCGCCGGTCGCCACCCAGATCGAGACGACCTGCACCTCGACCGGAACCGGCTGGTACTGGGGCTGCTTGAGGATCTCGACGACGCGAGCACCACGCGCGAGCTGCTGTTGCGACGCCTTGTCCAGCTCGGACCCGAACTGCGCGAACGCCTCGAGCGCTCGGTACTGCGCGAGATCGATCCGCAGGCGGCCGGCGATCTTCTTCATCGCCTTGATCTGCGCGTTGCCGCCGACGCGGGACACCGACGTCCCGACGTTGATCGCGGGGCGCACGCCGGCGAAGAACAGGTCCGGCTCCAGGTAGATCTGGCCATCCGTGATCGAGATGACGTTCGTCGGGATGTACGCGGAGATGTCGTTGCCCTTGGTCTCGATGATCGGCAAGGCCGTCAGCGAGCCGCCGCCCAGCGCGTCCGAGAGCTTGGCGGCGCGCTCGAGGAGCCGCGAGTGGAGATAGAACACGTCGCCGGGATACGCCTCGCGACCGGGCGGGCGCCGGAGCAGCAGCGAGAGCGTCCGATACGCGGTCGCCTGCTTGGACAGGTCGTCGTAGACGGCCAGCGCGTGCAGGCCCTCGTACATCCAATGAGCGCCGAGCGCCGCCCCCGCGTACGGCGCGATGTACTGGAACGGCGTGGGGTCCGAGGCCGACGCGTTCACGACCACGGTGTAGTCGAGGGCTCCGTGCTCGCGCAGCGTCTCGACGACCTCGGCCACGGTCGACGCCTTCTGTCCGACGGCGACGTAGATGCAGCGGACCTGCTTCTTGGGGTCGCCGCTCGCCCAGTTGTCGCGCTGCGCGATGATCGCGTCCACGACGATCGCGGTCTTGCCGGTCTGGCGGTCGCCGATGATCAACTCTCGCTGGCCGCGGCCGATCGGCGTCATCGCGTCGATCGCCGTGATCCCCGTCTGGAGCGGCTCCTTCACCGGCTGGCGGTCGACCACGTTGGCGGCCTGGATCTCGAGTACGCGGGTCGCCTCGGAGTGGATCGGACCCTTGCCGTCGAGCGGGTTGCCGAGCGGGTCGATCACGCGCCCGAGGAACCCGTCACCCACCGGAACCGAGAGCACGCGATGGGTCTGCTTGACGAGATCGCCCTCCTCGATCTGCGCGGACTCGCCGAGGATGATGCAGCCGATCTCGTACTCGTCCAGGTTGAACGCAAGGCCGAGGACGCCGCCGGGGAACTCGAGCAGCTCGTTCGCCATCGCCCCCGGAAGGCCCTTGACGCGGGCGATACCGTCACCGGCCTCGACGACACGACCAACCTCCTCGCGCTCGACCGACGGCCGGAAGCTCTCGACGTTGCGTCGCAGCGCTTCGGCGATGGACTTGGGATCGAAGCTCAGCTCTTCCACTGCCATGGGCTCACTCGCTCCTTGAGGTCGATCCGGCCAGGTGCTCGCGCGCGTCGATCAGCCGCGAGCGGACGGAACCGTCGAAGATCTCGTCGCCGATCTTGGCGACCACGCCGCCGACGACGCTCTCGTCGACGACGACCTTGAGCTCGACCTGGCGGCCGGTCGCCCTGGAGAGCGCCTCGGCCAGCCTGCTCGCACGAGCCTCGTCGAGCGGAACCGCGGATCGAACCTCGGCGACGGCGCGCTCACGCGTCTCGGCGACGACGTCCGCGAACGTCTCGACGATCTCGTCGATCTCGCGCGCCCGGCCCTGGTCGACGAGGAGCCCGAGCAGGTTCAGCGCGACGGGGTTGGCCCGTTCGCCGAGCGCCTCCGCGACCAGGTTGCGCTTGTTCTCGTTGGGAAGGGCGGGGTCGGTGAGCGCCTCGCGGACCTTCGGCTCGCGCTCGAGCATCTTGGCGAACGCGAATAGCTGCCGCTCGACGGCGTCGAGCTCACCCTCGGCGGACGCGACGGCGAGCAGCGCCTCCGCGTAGCTCCGCACGGCGTCGTCCTTGGACGCCACGTCAGCGCGTGCCCTTCCCGTTGGTCGCGACGTCGTCGATGTACTCGTCGATCAGGCGCTGGTGCGCCTCGGCATCGAGCGACTCACCGACGACGCGGCCGGCGAGCGTGACCGCGATCTCGGCGACCTCGCCCCGGAGCTGCTGGAACACGCGGTCGCGTTCGGCCCGGATCTCCTCCTGGGCCTTGGAGACCGTGGCGGCCGCCTCACGCTCGGCCCTCGCCTGGATCTCGGCGCGGAGCTGCTCGGCCGTCCGCCGTGCCTCCTCGATGATCCGGTTGGACTCCTCCCGCGCGCCCGCGAGCTGCTCCCGGTACTCCGCAAGCTCCTGCTCGGCCCGGTGCTTGACTTCCTCGGCGCGCTCCAGGTCACCCTGGATCTTGTCTCGACGCTCGTCGAGCATCTGGCCGATCCGAGGGAGCACCCACTTCCACATGAAGAAGAAGAGGATGCCGAACGCGAGCGCGCCGACGACGAGCTCCTCCCAGTGCGGGTAGAGGTCGGCGGGCTCGTTCACGTTCTCGGCCTCGCCTTCGGCTTGCGCGAGGATCCAGTAGATCGTTGCGAGCACTCGTGCCTCCTAGATGATGAACGAGAACGCGATGCCGAACAGCGCGAGCGCCTCGATCAGACCGATGCCGATGAACATCGTGGCCCTCACCTGACCGGCGTACTCGGGCTGGCGCGCCATCGCCTCGACGGACTTGCCGATCAGAACGCCGAGCCCGATCCCGGGGCCGATGGCGGCGAGCCCGATCACGAGCCCCCGCCCGATCGTCTCGAGGGCCTCGAGGTCCCCCGTGACCTGCGCGAGCAATCCCAGCATCTTGCCTCCCTCTCTAATGCTCTTCTTCGAGTGCCCCGCCGATGTACGAGGCCGTGAGGATCGTGAAGATGAACGCCTGGAGCAGCGAAACGAAGATCTCGAAACCGACGAGCGCGATGCCTATCGCGAACGAGAACGGGGCGAAGACGGCGAGCGCCCCGCCCTGGAGCATCGCGATCGTTCCCAGGAAGAAAACCGCGAGCAGGAAGTGGCCCGCCAGGAAGTTGGCCCAGAGTCGGACCGACAGCGTGATCGGCCGGATGATGATCTGCGTGATGAACTCGATCGGGACCAGCAGCGGGTACAGCCACGCCGGCGCGCCCGGCGGCAACATCACATGCTTGGCGTAGCCGATGAACCCATGCTTCCTGATGCCGACCGCGTTGTAGGTCACCCACGCGATGAGCGCCATCACGATCGGGAAGGCGATGCGGCTGTTCGAGGAGAAGTTGATGCCCGGGGCCACCTCGAAGATGTTCCAGAACAAGATCGCGAAGAACAGCGTGGTGAGCAGAGGCATGTACCGGTTGCCCTCGGGGCCGATCATCTGAAGAGCCACGTTCTCGCGGATGAATTGGATCCCGAGCTCGGCGACGCTCTGGAACTTGCCCGGCACGACGCGTGGGCGGCGCAGCGCGAAGTAGAAGAACCCGATCATGAGAAGGAAGCCGAGCAGGACGAGGAACGTGATGAAGTTCAGACAGAACTCGAGGCCGCCGATCTTCAGGGACGGCCCCCAGCAGTCCCACACGAAGTCCTTGGTGGAAGGCGGTTCGAACGCCCCCACGACGCCGCCGAGAGCCGCCGTCACCGGCCGACCTCACGCTGGCCCGCGGGCGTCCACAGGTCCGTCTGCATCCGCCCGGAGAGGAGCTTCATCTCCAGCACGAGCAACGCGATCGTCGCGGGGATCAGGGCGCCGATGAAGGCGACGATCGAGAACCATTCGGTCTGTTGGAGGAGGGCGATGACGAAGACGATCACGCCGAGTCGCACGACGAACCCGCCCAACCCGACCGCGTAGAGGACGGTCGGCGAGATGGTGGCGGCCAGCGCGAGCGACCATCCGTGGGCAACGAAGTTGGCGTAGACCACCGCGATCGCGATCGTCGCGGACCACCCCGCGTCCACGCCGTCAAGCGCGGCACCGAGCGCGAACGCCCCGGCGGCCGTCGGGAGCGCGAAGGGTGAGATGCGCCTGATCAGCTCTCGCTCAGGCGTCACCGCTGCTCCCGTTCCCTTTGCCGTATCTCAGATACACGAGGTAGATCGCTCCACCGGCCCCCAGAACCATCCCCACCGCCGTGAGGATGCGGGGGGTGATCCCCAGTAGTCGGTCGGCCAGGTAGCCGAGGCCTCCCCAAAGCGCGATCCCCCCGACCATCGTCGCGGTGATCGCCCACCCGATACCCATGCCGGCCCAAGCGCCGTCGCGTCTGGAGCCCGCCATGGGCGGGGAAGTATATCCGTGGCCCGTTCGGGCCGTCAATCGTCGGACGCCGCGTTTCCGCAGGTAGATGGCCGTTTCGCGGGCGCTTGTGAAAGATTTCACGAAGTCTTGCTCGCGCTCGTCCCCCGCTCGGAGCCGTCGCGCTCACACCTGCTTGCGTCGAGCAAGCGCCTGGATCAAGGCCAACGTGGCGCCGGCCAAGAAGATGATCGTGGCGAAGGCGAAGACGTGCGGCGGGATGCCGACCCGCGTCGCCCCGAACACCCACGTCGGGAACATCGTGAAGGGTCCCTGGGTGAACTGGCTGATCACGAAGTCGTCCATCGAGAGCGCGAACGAGAGCAAGAACCCGGCGACGATCCCGGGGAACAGGAGCGGCAGCGTGACCTTGAAGAAAGCCGTGACGGGGTTCGCGCCCAGGTCCATCGCGGCGGCCTCGAGCGCGGGATCGAGGCCGGCGGCCCGAGCTCGCACCGTCACGGCGACGAACGCCACGCTGAACATCGTGTGCGAGAGGAACAGCGTGAACCCCCCCCTTGAGATGCCCAGGGCGACGAAGAACGAGGCCAGGGCGGCACCCAGGACGATCTCCGGCACAGAGATCGACAGGAAGATCACGAAGTCCGCGCCGCCGCGACCTCGGAACCGGTAGCGGGCGAGCGCCAAGCCCAGGAGCGTGCCGAGGATCGTCGCACCCAGGGCGCTCAGCACCGCGATCGTCAGGGAGTGTTCGATCGAGGCGGTGAGATCGGGAAGCTCGAACAGGCGTCCGTACCACTCCGTGGTGAACCCGATCCACGTCGTCTTGACGCGAGGGGATGTGCCGAACCCCGTCCGCGTCTGGTTGAAGCTGAACAGGATGATGACGAAGATCGGGAAGCAGAGGTACAGGATGAACGCCGTGACGTACGTCGGGAGCACGAAGCGGGTCCATCGCTTGCGCGGCCGGCGGGCGACCGGTGCCGGCAGCCGCTCCTGTCGGACCTCGGTGGCGACGGCCGTCACGCCTCGGTCACCCTCTCGGTGCCCAGCACCCGCGCGTAGACGATCGCGGCGACCAGCATGATCGCCATCAGCACGAGGGCGAGCGCCGTCGCCTCGGGGTAGTCACGGGCCTTGAGGAACTCGGCCTGGATCACGTTCCCGATCATCGACGTCCCCGGTCCGCCGAGGACCGCCGCGTTGACGTAGTCGCCGATCGCCGGGATCGACGTCAGCAGGACGGCGGCGAACACCCCCGGCATCGAGAGCGGGAGCACCACCTTGAAAAACGCCCTCGCCCTGCTGGCGTACAGGTCGTTCGCGGCCTCTACCAGCCTGTGGTCGATCTGCTCGAGCGAGACGTACAGGGGCAAGATCGTGAACGGCAACAGGTTGTAGGTGATCCCTGCGATGACCGCGAACGTCGTCCCGAGCACCGTGACGCTCTCGGGGAGCAGGTTCAGGCTCTTCAGCGTCCCGAACACGATGCCTTCGTCCGACAGGATGAAGCTCCACGCGACCGTCCGGATCACGAACGAGATGAAGAACGGAAGCAGCAGGAGGAACAGGAACACCGACTTGAACCTGCCTCCATGGAACGCGATCCAGTACGCCACCGGGTAGGCGAGCAGGAGCGAGGCGGCCGTGACGAGGACGCCGTTGCGGAGCGAGCGGATCACGAACTCGCTGTTGGCCGCGAGCGCGTCCGTGAGGTTTGCGAACCTCCAGGTCATACGGAAGCCCTCGATGGCGGTCCCCTCCTGCAACGCGAGGCTCGCCATCGCGATCATCGGGACGACGAACAGCACGAACAGCCACACGAGGCCCGGCGCCGACAGGACGTATGGGGCCTTGGACCGCCTCGCTCGCCGCTCGGGTGGTGGCGCTACGAGATGAAGATCGGGAGGAACAGGTCGTTCCACTGTTCGATCTCGTCTCCCTCGAGGACGCGGTAGTTGTAGAGCTTCGACTCGAGATCGGGTGGCGGGAACACGTAGGGGCTGCTCGCGATCGTCTGCAGCACCTCCCTGTTCGCGCCTTTCGCCGCCTCGGCGTCGGCCTGCACGATCTCGCCGGCGGCCGGAACGGGGCTCACGTACGCGTTCCATTCCGTGAGCATCGCCGCGTACGTCGGGTCGTAGTACCAGTCCATCAGCATCATCGCCCCGACGGGGTTCACGGCGTTGTTCGGGATGCAGCAGTTGTCCACCCAGACGATGCCGCCGTTGTCCTGCGTCGTGAACTCGAAGCTCGCGAACTCCGGGAAGTAGAGCTTGTCGTTGATGATGTCCCCCGACCACGCCATCGAGACCCAGAGGTCCTCGTTCTCCATGCCCGTCAGGTACGCCTGGTCGGTCCACGCCCGGAGCACGCCGGAATCGTTGAAGCGCTGGAGGAAGTCCGCTGCCTTCTGCCAGTCGTCGGGCGTCGACTCCTCCGGGTTGATGCCGAGCTCGATCATCGCCATGCACGGCGCGTCCGCGTTGTTGCCGAACATCGCCACGTGGTTGGCGTACTTGGGGTTCAGCATCCCCTCGAGCGTGGTGATGGGCTCGTCGACGTACTTCGTGTTGTACGCGATGCCGGTCATGCCCGACTGCCACGCCATCGTGTACTTGTTCCCCGGGTCGTAGGCGGGATCCTTGAACGCCGGACCGGCGTTGGCCTCGAAGTTGGGCCTGAGCTCGGGGTCGAGTTCGATCAGGTAGCCGAGCTGCATCATCTCCGTGAGCTCCTGGCCGTTGGTGATCACGATGATGTCGTGACCGGTGTCCTGCCCGGCCTCGAGCGCGGGTCGGATCGCCGCGTAGAAGTCCTCGTTCGCGTTGATGTCTGCGCGGTAGGTGACGTCGATCCCGGTCTCCTGGATGAACGCGTACAGCGATGGCCGGCTGCCCGGACCGTCGATGGAGAAGTCACGGTCGATGTACGCCGGCCAGTTGGTGAAGTTCACGTGGTCGCCGGGTCCGGCCTTCTTCTGATCGGCCCACCACTGGGTCGAGCCCTCGGCCCCGGCGGTGGGGCCGGTCGTCTGCTGCTCCCCCTCGACGCCGCAAGCCGCGAGGATCGAGGACAGGCCGAGAGCGCCCGCTCCCACACCGGCGTACCGGATCAGGTCTCGCCGCGACATCCGGCGCTGCGTCATCCCTCGGATCCACGCGGGATCCATCCGTCGGTCGTTCTCGCTCATCAGCCCTCCTCAGGCTCCATGTCCGATCGTTCGACAACGAAGGTGTGCTCCGGCAGCCACTCCAGGCGCACGCGGTCTCCGGCGTTCGGATGCGTGCCGGCGGCACCGAGGTTCTGGACGTACACCCGCAGCATGTGACCGCCTGGTCCCTCCACCTCGTACTGGTAGTTGACCCCGATGTACGTAGACATACGGATGACGCCCGAGACGTGATTGCGTTCGGACGTGGGGGTCTGGTCCTCCGGTGCGAGCGTGATCTTCTCGGGACGGACGCCGGCCTGGACCTGTCCCGAGACGCCTGCTGGGATCTGTTCGGTGTCGGCGAGCACGAGGTCGCCGCCATCCGTCAGGATCTGCGTGTAGCCGTTCGACTCGCCCTTGATCTCGCCGGACAGCAGGTTCGAGGCGCCCAGAAAGCTGGCGACGAACGGCGTCGCCGGACGTTCGTAGACCTCCTCGGGACCGCCGGTCTGCTCGACGCGTCCTTGGCGCATGACGGCCAGGCGGTCCGACATCGTCATCGCCTCTTCCTGATCGTGCGTCACATAGATGAACGTGATCCCGACCTCCTGCTGGATCCGCTTCAGCTCCAGCTGCATCTGCTTCCGCAGCTTGAGGTCGAGCGCGCCGAGAGGCTCGTCGAGCAAGAGCACCTTGGGACGGTTCACCAGCGCGCGGGCGAGCGCCACGCGTTGCTGCTGGCCCCCGGACATCTGTCCCGGCTTGCGGGTCTCGAAGCCGGTCATCTCGACCAATCGGAGCGCATCGTCGACGCGCTGTCTCACCTCGTCCTTGGGCACCTTCCTCCGGCGCAGACCGAATGCGACGTTCTCGAAGACGTCGAGGTGCGGGAATAGGGCGTACGACTGGAAGACGGTGTTGACGTCGCGCTTATACGGCGGCAGATCCGTGACGTCGCGACCGCCCAGGTACACCGTGCCGCGCGTCGGCTCCTCGAAGCCGCCGATCATCCTGAGCGTCGTGGTCTTGCCGCATCCGGACGGCCCGAGCAGGCTGAAGAACTCGCCCTCGGCGATGTCGAGCGACATGTCGTCCACGGCGACCATTTCGCCGAAGGCCTTCGTCACTCGCTCGAGGCGGACATCGACGTCCGGCACCCGCGACCCCTCTCGTTCAGACGCTCCGGATCCGACCGCCCACGCGGCCCGACGGAGGATTATCCACCACGTCGGCTACAGCAGGCACCCCCCGATGACCCTCGTGTCAACATCACGCCGTGTCGGCTCGACGGGCGGAGCCCGGCGGGTCCGCCACGCCGGCGGACGGAGCCTCGGTCTGCGACACGCCGTTGCCGTCCGCGCTCTGCGGCGGTCCGAGCCCGCCGAGGGTCGACCGGCGAAGACGGATCCGCCGGCGATGCCGTCCGGCACGAGGGTTGCGTCCCGGGTCGACCGCGGTCGAGGCGCGATCGCTGCCGTGTGGCGTTCGGTCTCGGATCAGGCGCGGGAGCACGGTCGCGATCAGCACCGCGAGCCCGAGCATCCCCGCCACGAGCGTCCGGCCGTCCACGAACGCCACGACCAACGCGGAGCCGGCAATCAGCGCGCTCCACAGGTACATCAGAAGCACCGCTTGCCGGTGGGAGTGCCCGATGTCCATCAGCCGATGGTGGATGTGCTCCTTGTCGGCGTGCGCGATGCCGATCCCTCGCCGCATCCGGCGCACGATCGCCAGGACCACGTCCAGCAGCGGCACGGCGAGCACCAGCGCGGGCACCGCGATCGGGATCGCGATCGCCGCGAGGTCGCCGCCGCTCGGTCCCTCGAGGTTCTGCCCGACCCCCGACGTGGTGGCGACCCCCATGAGCAGCCCGAGCAGGAGCGATCCCGAGTCGCCCATGAAGATCCTCGCCGGGTGGAAGTTCCACGGCAGGAACCCGAGGGCAACACCCGCCACGATCGCGGACATCAAGGCCGCGACACTGGCCTGGTCGCCGCCGTCGGGCGTTCGGAAGTACGCGAAGAACGCGATCGCGGCGATCGCCACCATGCCCGCCGCCAGACCGTCCAGGCCGTCGACGAGGTTGACGGCGTTCATCAGCGCGACGATCCA
>JBMDWR010000157.1:0-25455 GCA_048594645.1 Actinomycetota bacterium | reverse complement strand
TCGAGGCGGTCGCCGAGGCGATCGAGGGAAGCGGGGTTCCGAACCTGGTCGTGGATCCCGTGTTCGTCTCGAAGCACGGTCATCCGCTCCTGGCCGACGACGCCGTCGGTGCGCTCCGTGAGAGGATCCTGCCGCTCGCGACGCTCGTCACGCCCAACCTGCCGGAGGCGTCGGGGCTGGCCGGCTTCGAGGTGAACAGCCGCGACCTGATGGAGGATGCCGCGGAGGCGATCCGCGTCATGGGTCCCGTTGCCGTGCTGATCAAAGGCGGCCACCTTCCCGGCGCATCGTCGGCGGACGACCTGTTCTTCGACGGCCACCGGATGGAGTGGATCGGGGCCGAACGCATCGACACGCCGAACACCCACGGGACGGGCTGCACGCTCTCGGCCGCGATCGCGGCTCACCTGGCGATGGGGACGGAGCTTCCGGAGGCCGTCCGCCGAGGGAAGACGTTCGTCACAGAGGCGATCCGCGCGGCGTCGTCGCTCGGTCGCGGGATCGGGCCGGTCGATCAGCTCTGGTCGATCCGTCCCGCCTGACTCACGAGGGGCGGTCCGCCCGAGGTTACGAGCAGAGGCTCCTGACGTCTCGAGCAGCCCGTCGTCGCTGAACGATCCTGTTCAGCGCTCGCCCACCTGGGCTCCGCGGGCCTGGTCCTCGAGCGACCCGAGGCGCGGTGACCAGCACCACGGGGAGGTCGTGCAGGAACCGTCGGCCCGAAACCTTCTCGGTGAGGTCGAACCCGCTCATCTCGGGCATGAGGAAGGCGGGGGTTGAGGATGGCCGGCGCTAGACGGCGCGGTGGACCTTGCCGGCCTTCAGGCAACTGGTGCAGACGTGCAGGCGCTTCGGCCTGCCGTCGACGAGCGCTCGGACGCGCTGCACGTTGGGGTTCCACCGCTTGGGGGAGCGGCGATGCGAGTGGGAGACCTGCATGCCGAAGAACGGCTTCTTCCCGCAGATGTCGCAGACGGCGGCCATGACGCAACGAGGGTAGCAGACGACCTTCGGCCGGCTTCCTCGATCACCGTCAGGGAGACGAGGAGGCAGGCGAGGGATCGGTACCGCACCGACCACGATGGTAGAACCGACGGCGTGGCCAACCCCACGACGCCGCCGGACCGTCCACGACTTCGGGTCGTGCGATCCGGTGGCTCACTGTCGTTGGACGACCCGATCACCGCCATCGACCGGCAGCTCGCCGCGCGACGGATGGGCGTCCAGGCCAAGGGTCCTCCCGCGCACGAGGCGCTCGAGAGCATCGGCGTCGGGACCGTCCGCGATCTGCTGCACCACTACCCGCGTCGGTACATCGACCGGACGCAGGTGGCGCGGATCCGAGAGCTGAAGATCGGGACGTTCGCGACGGTCATCGCGCGCGTGAAGCGGGTCGACAAGCGCCTGACCCGTCGCCGGCAGTCGATGGTGACGGTCACGCTGTACGACGGCTCCGGAACGCTGGACCTCACGTTCTTCAACCAGCCGTGGACCGCGACGACGTATCGGGCGGGACAGGAGGTCGCCGCGTCGGGCGTCGTCCAGCTCTATCGCGGACGTCTGCAGCTTGCAAGGCAGGACGTCGAGCCGCTCCGGAGCGACGACCAGGACCTCGTCCATATGGGGCGGATCGTCCCGATCCACCGCGCGACCGAGGGCGTCGCCACGCGGACGATCCGCGAGCTCGCCTGGCGCGCGATCGAACGCCTCGGTCCGATCGCCGATCCCATGCCGGAGGAGATCGTCCAGGCCGAGTCCCTGCTCGCGTTCGACGTCGCGATCCGACGCATCCACTTCCCGAAGGACCAGCGCGAGCTCGCGGGCGCGGTCGAGCGTCTGAAGTTCGACGAGCTGTTCGAGCTCGAGCTGGGCGTCGCGTTCCGCAAGCATCGGATCGAGCGGGAGGAGCGCGGCGTGGCGCACGTTCGCGACGGACCCCTGATCGAACGCCTCTACGACGGCCTGCCGTTCGAGCCCACGGGCGCGCAACGGCGCGCCACCGCCGAGATCGAGGTGGCGATGGCGCGGCCCCGGCCGATGAACGTCCTGCTCCAGGGCGACGTCGGATCGGGCAAGACGCTCGTGGCGCTCCACGCCGCCCTCGTCGCGATCGGCTCGGGGCACCAGGCCGCGATCATGGCGCCGACCGAGGTCCTTGCGGGCCAGCACTTCCGTTCGGTCTCGGCGTTGCTGAACGGCGTCGAGGCGATCCCGTACCTCGAGCTCTCGGGGTCTCCGTCCTCGGACGCCGGACAGGCCTCCCTCCTCGAACCCGAGCCTCTCGAGCCCGACGCCCCGCGCGTCGCCTACGCGTTGCTCACGGCCGCCGTCACGGGGAAGGACAGAGCGCGGATCCTGGACGGCATCGCGGCCGGCGACGTCGACCTGGTGGTCGGCACCCACGCGCTCGTCCAGGAGCGGGTGACGTTCGCCGATCTGTCACTGGCCGTGATCGACGAGCAGCACCGGTTCGGCGTGCACCAGCGGATGGCGCTGAAGGGTAAGGGCGTCCGCGAGCCCGGGCCGGCCGGCGCGGACGCGCGGGGCGACGCTCCGGGCGAAGAGGGTGCCTCGCCCGACGTGCTGATCATGACGGCGACGCCGATCCCGCGGACGCTCGCGCTCACGTACTACGGTGACCTGGACGTCGTCGTCCTCGACGAGATGCCGAAGGGCCGCCAGCGGATCGAGACCCGGATCGCGCGATCGCTCGAGCAGCGGGAGAGGGCCTACGACCTCGTTCGCTCGGAGGTGACGGCAGGCCGGCAGGCGTTCGTCGTGTGCGCGGCGATCGACGAGGCGAACCGCAACCAGGTCCGCGCCGCCGAAGCCGAGGCCGAGCGACTGGCGACGAAGGTGTTCCCGGACCTGTCGGTCCACGCGCTCCACGGCCGGATGCGACCCGCCGAGAAGGAGCGGGTGATGGAGGAGTTCCGCTCGGGACGGCACCACCTGTTGATCTCGACCACCGTCATCGAGGTTGGGGTCGACGTCCCCAACGCCACCGTGATGCTCGTCGAGAACGCCGAGCGCTTCGGTCTCGCTCAGCTCCACCAGCTCCGCGGTCGGATCGGCCGGGGGAGCCATCCCTCGACCTGCATCCTGTTCGACGAGTCCGATGAGTCGAACCTCGAGGCCCGCGCCCGCCTCGAGGCGATGGCGCGGACGACGGACGGGTTCGAGCTGGCCGACGAGGACCTTCGCCTGCGCGGCGAGGGGACGCTGTTCGACATCAAGCAGTCCGGCCTTCCCGACCTGAAGCTCGCGCGCCTGGCCGAGGACATCGACCTCGTGAAGCGCGCTCGGGCGCGCGCCTTCACCCTGATCGAGGCCGACCCGGAGCTGGAGGAGCATCGCGGCCTCCTGGACGAGCTGCGGTCGCGGTTCGAGCGCTCGATCGACTGGCTGTTCCACACATGAGGGTCGTGGGCGGCTCGGCGAAGGGCGTCCGTCTCGCGCCGGTGCCGCGGGGGGTTCGGCCCGTTTCGGACATGGCACGCGAAGGCGTCTTCTCGAGCCTGGGAGACCGCGTCGCCGGCGTCCGGGTCCTGGACCTGTTCGCGGGGACCGGCGCGATGGCGATCGAGGCGCTGTCGCGTGGTGCCGAGCACGCCGTCCTGGTCGAACGCGCTCGCCCCGCGGTCCGAGCGATCCGCGAGAACCTGCGCCGGACGCGGCTGGAGCGGGCCGCCGACGTGGTGGTGGCCGATGTGCGGTCATTCCTCACGAAAGATGACAACCGGACGACACCGTTCGGCCTGGTGCTCCTGGATCCGCCGTACGAGGCCCCCGACGACGTCGTGCGCGACACGCTGGAAGCCCTCGCGGCAGGATGGGTCGCCGGGCACTCGTGGCGGGCGGTGCTCACGCGCCCGAAAACGGCTTCCACGCCTGTCATTCCGGTACACTGGGTCGCCGCGAGGCGCCTGGGCTACGGCGACACCCTCGTCCTGATCTTCCAGGAGGCGTAGATGGGCCTGACCGCCCTGTGTCCGGGGACGTTCGACCCCGTCACGAACGGTCACATCGACATCATCGAACGGGCATCCGCGCGCTTCGAGGCGCTCGTCGTGGGCGTCCTCGACAACCCCTCGAAGCAACCGCTGTTCTCGGCCGAGGAGCGGGTCGCCCTGCTGAAGGAGTCGGTTCATCGCCTGAGTAACGTCGAGGTCGAGGCCTTCAGCGGATTGCTCGTCGACTACGTAACGCGCAGAGGGGCGGACGTCGTGGTCAAGGGGCTTCGAGCCGTGAGCGACTTCGAGTACGAGATCCAGATGGCGCAGATGAACCACCGGCTCGCCGGCATCGAGACGCTGTTCATGACGACCAGCCCCGAGTGGTCGTTCCTGTCGTCGTCGCTGGTCAAGGAGGTCGCACGATTCGGCGGTGATGTCTCCGCCCTCGTGCCGAACCACGTCGCCGGGCGCCTCGAGGACAAGATGGGGGCTCGAACCTAGATGGATCTCACGACCCGCCTGTCCGAGCTGGAAGAGATGGTCCGCGACGCCAAGTCGATGCCGCTGTCGTCGTCGGCGCTGCTGAACCGCGACGAGGTGCTCGAGCTGATCGAAGAGTTGAAGGCATCGCTCCCGGGCGAGATCAAGCAGGCACGCTGGGTCGTGAAGGACCGCGAGGAGCTGCTGGCGAAGGCTCGGCGCGATGCCGAGGACATGGTCGAGCAGGCGCGTGCCGAGCAGCTGCGCCTGGCCTCGCACGAGGCCGTGATGCAGCGCGCCAAGGAGGAGGCCGAGCGGATCGTCCAGGAGGCGCAGGACGACGCCCGCAAGCTGCGCCTCGAGGCAGAGGACTACGTCGACGCCAAGCTCGCGCAGCTCGAGGCGACGCTGCAAAGGATCCTCGAGGAGATGGTGTCCAGCAACGACGCGCTCGCGCGCACGATCGATCAGGTCGAGAGCGGGCGCGCGAAGCTCCGCGGCTCTCCGGCCGACGAGCTCGGAGCCGACGTGCGCCTCTCGGGGGAAGACGAGGAGGCATGATGCGCGCGATCGACGTTCGCGATCTGCTCGAACGCCCCGGGTCCTCTCGGAGGGTGCACGTGGAGGAGCCCGTCGCCGGCCTTCGGACCGAGCTCGCCGACGTGCCGGAGGATGCGCCGATCGCCGGCGATCTCACGCTCGAGAGCGTGATGGACGGGATCTACGTGACCGGAAGCGTCGAGGGCCGGTTCACGCTCCGGTGTGCCCGGTGCCTGAAGGAGTTCGACCGCGGCTTCGACGTGCAGATGACCGAGCTCGTCCCGCGCGATCCCGGTCCCGAAGACGACTACGCGCTCACGAGCGACCTGTCGCTCGACCCCGAACCGCTGGTCCGGGACGCGGTGGTCCTCGAGATGCCGTTCTCGCCGCTCTGCCGGGCGGACTGCCAGGGGCTGTGCCCGATCTGCGGCGGCGACCGCAACCTCGGCGAGTGCCCGGGGCACCGACAGGCCGATCCACGGTGGTCGGCGCTGGAAGCGCTCCTCGACCTGGATGAAGACCCGGAGAGCGACACCTCGAACGACTGACCTCGAAGCGACAGGAGGACCCACGATGCCGGTACCGAAACGACGACAGAGCCACACGCGCACCGCGAAGCGCAAGGCCACCTGGAAGGCGCAGCCTCCCACGTACTCCGAGTGCCCACAGTGCCATCAGCCGAAGCTGCCGCACCGTGTGTGCGGGAACTGTGGGTACTACGCGGGTCGGCAGGCCGTCGAGGTCGAGTAGGCGCGTGGCGCGCGAGCCCGATCCCGAGAGCCCCAGAGCTCTCGACCGGATCCTCGGCATCCGCTTCCGCGACGGCGGCCTGCGTCAGCTCGCGTTGACCCACCGTTCCCACGCGTTCGAGAACGACCTGCCGGCCAACAACGAGCGTCTCGAGTTCCTGGGCGATGCCGTCCTCGGCGTCGTCGTCACCGACATGGCGTTCCGCGAGTTTCCCGACATGCCGGAGGGCGAGCTCGCGAAGCTTCGTGCCGCGATCGTGAACATGGGCGCGCTCGCAGACGTCGCGCGTGATCTCGGGCTGGGCCGGTTCGTCCTGCTGGGCCGCGGCGAGGAGATGAGCGGAGGCCGCGACAAGAGCAGCATCCTTGCCGACGCGCTCGAGGCGCTGCTCGGCGCCGTGTACCTGGACCGCGGGTTGCCGACGGCTCGGAGGCTGATCGAGCGCGTGTTCCGCCCCCGCATGATCGCCTACGTCCGAGGCGAGGGAGAGCGCGACTACAAGACGATCCTGCAAGAGCTCGCGTCGGCCGAGGTGCACTCGGTGCCGGAGTACCGCATACGCGAACGCGGCCCGGACCATCAGAAGGAGTTCACGGCGACCGTCTACCTCGCCGGCAAGGAGTGGGGAACCGGGATCGGGCGCTCGAAGAAGGAGGCCGAGCAGCATGCGGCGCACGAGGCCTACGTGCGGATGTCGGAGCGGCCGGACGCGAGCGCACGCGCCGACGGCGACCAGCGCGTGGGCGCGGCCAGCGGTGACGACTCCGGCGGGACGAAGGGGGGATAGGTGGAGCTTCCCGAAGTGGAGGTGATGCGCCGAGACCTCGAGAAGGACGTGGTCGGACGGAAGGTCGCCGAGGCGGAGGTTCGCCCGTCGAAGAACGCGATGCGGGTGATCCGCCGCCACGGCAAGCGCAAGGAGTTCGGCGACCGGCTCGTCGGCCGCAAGTTCACCAAGGCGGAGCGGCGCGGCAAGTACGTGCTCCTCCAGATGGACAACGGGGACGTCCTCGTGACGCACTTCGGCATGAGCGGTCAGTTCGTGAGGGGCAACAAGCGGACGCCGCTCCCGCCGCACACGCACGTGGTGATCACGTTCCAGCAGGGAGGCGACCTCCGGTTCGTAGATCCGCGTACGTTCGGCGAGATGTTCGTTGCCACCGGCGACGAGCTGGGCAAGGTCAAGGAGCTTCAGCACCTCGCGATCGACCCGCTCGACCACGTCTTCACGTGGCAGGCGTTCGGCGGCGCGCTCGCGCAACGGGCAACCAAGATGAAGCCGCTGCTGATGGACCAGAAGTTCATCAGCGGGCTCGGCAACATCTACTCCGACGAGGTGCTCTTCGCCGCCGGACTGCGGTACGACCGTCCCTCGGACTCGCTCTCCTCGCAAGAGGTCCGAAGGCTCTACCGCGCGATGCAGGAAGTGCTGCAGGAGGCGATCCGGTTCCGCGGCACCACGCTCGACGACGAGGCGTACGTCGACCTGTTCGGCAAGCCGGGCGAGTTCCAGGGCGAGCTCAAGGTCTACGGCCGTGCGGGCCTTCCATGTCGCCGATGCCGAACGCCGATCCAGGCCGTGAAGGTGTCCGGGCGGAACGCGTACTTCTGTCCGCAGTGCCAGTCCTGAGCGGCGTGGAAGACGTCGAGCGCAACATCGGCTTCGTCCGTCGGATGGAGGACGCGTTCAACCGGCGCGACTACTCGTCCCTTCGGCAGGTGCTGTCCGAGGATTTCGGTGGTCATAACCCCGGCGGCCGTGAGGCGTCCATCGACGATCTCGAGATCAACAACGAGCACTGGCACCTCGCCCTTCCGGGCAAGCGGACCGAGATCGTGGATGCGTTCGGCGAGGGCGACCGGGTCGTCGTTCGTATCCGGGATCGCGGCGTCAATACGGGGGGAGTGCCGTGGTTCGACATCCCGGCCAACGGGCGCGAGATGGACATCGGCTGGGTCGAGATCACGCGACACGATCAGACGGGCCGCATCGTCGACATGTGGGCGCTCGCTGACGTCCCGACGCTCTTGGAGCAGCTCGGGGCGGAGATCGCTCGCGAGCAGACGTGATGACGCCGGGCGACCTCGAGGCCGTCGCTCGCAGGTTCGTGCAGGAGGTGTTCAACGACCGCAACATCGCCTATGCGCAGGAGCTGTTCGCTGAGGACCTCGTCGAGCATCCGGGGTCTACGCCGCTCGTTCCTGCCGGCAAGGTTGGCGCGATCGAGCGGATCCGTCGGTTCGTGGACGCGAGCGACGATCTCCGAGCGGAGGTTGTCGACGTCATCTCGGACGGCCGTCATGTGGCGATCCGAGCCCGGTACAAAGGAACCGACACCGGAGGTGTCTTCCCCGGGGCGCCAGCCACCGGACGAGCGTTCGACGTCGAGGGGATCGACGTTGCCGTTGCCGATGAGAACGGCAGGTTCGTCGAGCACGACGCGATCGTCGATATGCGCGCCGCGATGGAGCAGCTCGGGCTCGTTTCCAGGAAGGCGTCCGAGTAGTTGCACGCGGTTCGCGCATCGTTACACGAGCCTCACGCCGTCCTGTCGCATGCGTTCGAGCGCTCGGCGTCCGTCGCCGTCGACGACGTCCACGGCTCGGATCGCCGACGTGAGGACCTCTACCTCGAGACCCCGGGCCCGGGCGTCGACGGCGGTCTCGACGACGCAGTAATCGGTGGTCAGCCCGCAGATCACGGCGCGGCGGATCCCGGCCTCCTCGAGGGTGTCGCCGAGCGGCGTCTCCCACGACTCGCCGCTCTCCGGGTCGCGAACACTGAACGCCGAGTAGCCGTCCTCGCCGGCGACGCCCTTGTGGATCACGACCGCGCTCGTGGGGACGTGCATCTCGGCGTCGAACTCGGCCCCCCACGTGTCGTGGACGCAGTGGACGGGCCACCTCCCTCCGTCCTTCTGGAAGTGCGGGGTGCTCTCGGGATGCCAGTCCTTCGAGTACACGATCAGGGCACCCGCCGTCGTCGCGGCGTCGACCTGCTCGTTGATGATCCGGACGATCTCCTCGGCGCCGCGGACGTAGAGGCTGCCCTTCGGATCGGCGAAGTCGTGCTGGACGTCGACGACGAGCAGCGCGGTCGACGGATCGTAGGTGGGCACGAACCTAGTATGCCGGGATGAAGCGCGTCCGGATCGTCGTCTCCGGGGTCGTGCAGGGGGTGTTCTACCGCGCGACGTGCGCGAGGCTCGCGCGCGAACGCGGACTCTCGGGGTTCGTCCGGAACATGCCGGACGGCCGCGTCGAAGCGGCGTTCGAGGGTCGCGACGACGACGTCGACGCGATGATGGCGTGGTGCCGTCACGGCCCGGAGCTGGCGCGCGTCGAGACCATGGAGGTCTCGGCGCAACAGCCCATCGGGGAGACGACGTTCCGCGTGACGCGCTGAACGCGGGCACCCTCGTCGAGCTTGGGACGCACCACATCGCGCCGGTGGATTTCCGTCCGCAGATACGAGGTCGGCAACGAGGCCACTGTTAGCATCGACCTCCGATGTTCCTGCGCTCCCTCCAGATCCGAGGGTTCAAATCGTTCGCCGACAAGACGGTCCTGGAGTTCGCTCCGGGTGTGTCCGTCATCGTTGGACCCAACGGTTCCGGTAAGTCGAACCTGGTCGACGCGATCAGTTGGGTCCTCGGCGAGCAGGGCCCGCGCGCGCTCCGCGGCGGCCACATGGCCGACGTGATCTTCGCCGGCAGCCCGCAGCGCCCGGCGCTCGGGATGGCCGAGGCCAAGCTGGTGATCGACAACACGGCCGGCCTCATCCCCGTCCCGATGACCGAGATCGAGATCAGCCGCACGATCTTCCGCTCCGGGGAGAGCGAGTACCGGATCGGCGGTCAGACGGTCCGCTTGATCGACGTGCAGGAGCTCCTGTCCGAGTCCGGGATCGGGCGTGCGCTGCACACCGTGGTGGGCCAGGGGCAGCTCGAGGACGTGCTGACGGCGCGTCCCGAGGACCGCCGGACCTACATCGAGGAGGCGGCAGGCGTCGCGAAGCATCGCAAACGCAAGGAGCGCGCCGAACGCAAGCTGGCCGCGCTCGACCAGGACGTGCTGCGCCTGCAGGACGTGCTCGCGGAGCTGCGCCGCCAGCTGAAGCCGCTCAAGCAGCAGGCCGAGATGGCCAAGCGCCACGAGGCGCTCACGGCGGAGGCGGACACGGTCGCGATCTCGCTCGCCGCGGCGCGGCTGCGCGAGCTGTGGCACGAGCGCGAGCGCCGCAAGGACGGATGGGACGAGGGCCTCACGCGGCGCACGGCGGCACGCGAGCGCCTGGATGCGCTCGACGACAGGGTCGGGCGCTCGGCCGACGAACGCGCCCGGGCCGTCTGGGCGTTGCAGGAGGCGGAGGCGGCCCACGCGCACGCGCTCTCGGCCAGGTCCGCCGCCGAGCTCGAGATGCGACGCGCGATCGAGCTCGAGTCCGAGGCGCGCCAGGCCCTCGCCGCCGAGGGCGGCCGCGGGGCGAAGATCGCAGCGCTCGAGGACGACCTGACCCGGTTGGAGGCCAGGCTCGCCGAGACGTCGGAGGAGCTCGAGACGCGATCGCGCGAGCTCGACGATGCCGAGGGCGCCTTCCTCGCGGCGGCGGACGCCCGTCGCGATGCCGAGGATCGGCGGCGCCGGATCGCCGAGGAGACCGCCGCGCACCGCGCCGAGATGGAGACGTTCCGTCGTTCGCTCGCGTCGCACGAGCGCGAACGGTCGCGGCTGGACGAGTCGATCCGACGCGTTCGGGAGCAGCGAGCGGCGGCCGAAGCCGAACGCGAGTCGCTCGCGTCGGAGGTCGAACACCTGGACGCCGAGACCGCGCCGCTCGCGGACGCGCGGAGCGCGCTCGAGCGTGAGCGGCACGGCCTGTCCGACAAGGTTGGGGAGCTCGAGGAGGCCTTGCGCCGCCTCGAGGTTCGGCGCGACGTGCTGCGGGCACGGCTCGACGACCTCGAGCAGACGCCCGGCTCCCGGTTCCTGACGGCTCACCGAGGGCGCGCCGCCGGCCTGCTCGAGGACCTGATCCGTTCGTCGAAGGGATTGGAGCGCGCGCTCGCTGCCGCCCTGGGGCCGCTCGCGGACGCGGTGGTCTACGAGGACGGCGCCGCAGCGCTCGCCGACGCGCCCGCCGGCGACGGCGCGACGCTCGCGACCTCCGGGGGCGGCCCATCGGGTGTGAGCCTGTCGGGAGAGCGCACGCTGCTGTCGGTGATCGAGGCCGAGCCCGCGGTGCGCGGCCTCGCCTCGACGCTGCTTCGGGACGTCTACCTCGCCGAGACGCTGGAGGAGGCGGCAGCCAAGCATGCCGAGCATCCGAAGGCGTCGTTCGTGACCCGTGACGGCCTGCTCGTCGGACCGGCGCTGATCCGAACGACGCCGGAGGCCGACACGCGCGGCGACGACGTTCGGCGCGAGCTCGCGGTCGTCGAGCACGACCTCGCCGGCAACAGGGCCGCCCTGAAGCCGCGGCGCGAGCGGCTCGACGAGATCTCCGCCGAGCTCGAGGAGCTCGACGAGGCCGTCGAACGAGCCGACGTGCAGATCACCAACGCCGCCGAGCGCATCTCGCGCATCGACGCTCAGCTCGCGTCCATCGCCAAGGAGGACGAGATCCTCTCGCAGCGGATGGCCGGCATGGACGACGCTGCGGCCGCCTGGAGGGAGAGCCTCGCGGCCGCCCGGCCCGTCGACCACGAGCTGCCCGAGCTGCCACGCACGCCGGAGCCGCCGATCCAGGTTCGTGTGGCCGTCGAAACCCTGCGCCGCGAGCTCGACAGGATCCGGACCCGCCTCGCGTCGGTCCGTTCCGAACGGGACGCGCTCGCCGCGCGCGACGCGGACACGCTTCGAGCGCAGGCCGAGGAAGCGATCCGCGGCCGCGAAGCGGCTGCCGAGCGCCTGACGGCGGCCGAGGCCGAGGTGGAGAACGCGACCGCGGCCCGGACCACCGCCGCGGTCGCCGAGCGACGGGCGAGCGAGGAGGAGGCCGAGGTCAACCGTCAGTGGCGGGAGGCCTCGACCGAGCTCGACCGTCTGCGCGAGACGTACGAGGACGAGGACCGGGCGCGCGGCGACCTCGAGCGCCGGATCCGCGACGCCGAACGCGTCCTCCGCGAGGGACATCAGCGCGAGCCGGACGAGGCGATCGGCGGACTCGCCGCCGACGACACCGTCCAGGGTCTCGAACGCAAGGCGGAGCTGGTCCAGCGGCGGCTCGCGCTACTCGGCAGGGTCAACCTGCTTGCGGGCGGCGAGTTCCAGGCGCTCCAGGAGCGTCACGACTTCCTCCAGCGCGAGCTCGACGACGTACGGCGAGCGCGTCGCGACCTGCTGGAGGTGATCCAGCGGATCGAGGCCGAGATCGTGACGACGTTCGAGGCCGCGTACCGGGACGTTGCGGCCGAGTTCGAGCGGCTGATCGGGGAGCTGTTCCCGGGCGGCGAGGGGCGGCTCGTGTCCACCGAGCCGGGGGATCCGCTCTCGACCGGCATCGAGATCGAGGCTCGGCCCGGGCGCAAGCGCGTGAAGCGCATCTCCCTGCTCTCGGGAGGCGAACGCGCGCTCACCGCGCTCGCGTTCCTCTTCGCGATCTTCAAGGCGAGGCCCAGCCCGTTCTACCTGATGGACGAGGTCGAGCCGGCGCTCGACGACGTCAACCTCCATCGCTTCATCACGCTGATCGAGGGCTTCGCGCGCGACGCCCAGGTGCTCGTGGTCACGCACCAGAAGCGGACGATGGAGGTCGCCGGCATGATGTACGGCGTCTCGATGAGCAAGGACGGCACCTCCAAGGTGCTCGCCCAGCGGATCGAGGGTCCGACGTCCGAACCCGCGGGGACGGACGCCGCCTCGGCGGCGACGGGCGCCGCTTCGGCGGACACGGGCGCCGCTTCCCCGGCGACGGACGCCGCGGGTGGACGCGGCGTCGCGATCACGATCCCCGAGTCAGACGCCGTTCGGTAGCCTCACGCCCCGTGGAGGTCGTCCTCGCCATCGTCGTGGCGCTCGCCGTCGTGCTCGGCGTCGCGTTGTTCGTCGTCGCGCGACGGCGTGGAGGGTCGTCGGCGGCCGCACCGGCCACGGGGGCGCCCGCGCCGGACGTCGCTCGACGCCCGCGTGGTGAGGGGCTCGGCGGGCGCATCCGTGCGGTGTTCCGACCCGGCGCCGCCGATCCGTGGGGCGAGCTCGAGCACCTCCTGATCGCCGCGGACGTCGGCCCGGCCACGTCCGCGCGCATCGTCCGCGACGTACGGGAGCTGTATGAGCCCGGTGCCGATCCCACCGCGCTGGTCGGGGAGGAGATCGTCGCGATCCTCGGCGCGCCATCGGACGTGCAGCTGCCCGGGGACGGGCTGGGCGTCGTCCTCGTCGTTGGGGTGAACGGGTCTGGGAAGACGACCACGATCGGCAAGCTGGCATCTCGGTTCTCGAACGAGGGCAAGCGCGTGAGCATCGCGAACTCCGACACGTTCCGGGCGGCTGCCTCCGAGCAGCTGGAGGTCTGGGCGGGTCGGGCCGGCGCGCACCTCGTGCAACAGACGCGTGGGGCCGATCCGGGCTCCGTGGCGTTCGACGCGGTGAGGTCCGCGCAGGCGCGCGGTTCGGACGTGCTGATCGTCGACACGGCCGGCCGGCTCCACACGAAGCAGCCCTTGATGGACGAGCTCCGGAAGGTGCGCCGGGTGATCGAGAAGGCTCTGGAGAGGTCGCCGGACGAGACACTGCTCGTGCTGGACGCCACGACGGGTCAGAATGGCATCGCTCAGGCGAGGGCGTTCGCCGAGGCGGTCGAGGTCACGGGCGTAGCGCTCACGAAGATCGACGGCACGGCGAAGGGAGGGGTCGTCCTGGCGGTCCGGGATCAGCTGGGGGTGCCCGTCAAGGTGGTCGGGACCGGCGAGGGGGCCGGGGACCTCGAGACGTTCGACGGGCCGGCCTTCGCCGGCAGGCTCCTCGGGGGCTGAGGTGGCGAAGGCGGACATCCTGATCGTCGAGGATCACCCCACGATGCGCGAGGCGATGCGCCTGATCCTCGAGCACGAGGGGTTCGACATCCGGGAGGCACCCGACGGCGCGACGGCCCTGTCGATGGCTCGCGAACGGCCGCCGGACCTCATGTTCCTCGATCTCAACATCCCCGGCGCGAGCGGCGCGGACGTGCTCGCGCGGCTGAAGTCGGACGCCTCGACGAGCGACGTTCGGGTGATCATCGTGACCGCCACGGGTGAGGAGGGTCGCGAGTTCGTGCTGTCGCTCGGGGCGGACGAGTACTTCACGAAGCCGTTCTCCCCGACCGCGTTGCTGCGAACGGTCGAGCGGGTCCTGGGCGGTCCGAGCGAGACCCAGCCTGCGGGGTCGTAACCTGTCCTTCGGATGTTCGACGCGCTGACCGGCCGCCTCGACGGCGTCTTCAAGAAGCTCCGCTCGCGGGGCAAGATCCACCCCAAACAGGTGGACAACGCCCTCACCGAGATGCGCACGGCGCTGCTCGAGGCCGACGTGGCGGTGGAGGTCGCCGACGACCTCCTTGCTCGCGTGCGCGAGCGGGCGCTCTCGGAGGAGGTCATGAAGAGCCTCACACCGGCGCAGCAGGTGATCAAGGTCGTCCGCGACGAGCTGCAAGAGACCATGGGGGGGACGCAGACGGCCTTCGCGCTGCCGTCGTCTCGACCCGCCGTCGTGATGATGGCGGGGGTCCAGGGCTCCGGGAAGACGACCGCGTGCGCGAAGCTCGCCCTGCACCTCAAGTCGAAGGGCAGGCGGCCCCTCCTGGTCGCCGCCGACCTGTGGCGCCCGGCCGCGGTGGATCAGCTCGTGACGCTCGGGCGCGAGATCGGCGTCGACGTCGTCTCCGACGGCAAGGATGCTGTGAAGGTCTCGAAGAGCGGCGTGAAGCACGCCGGACGCGAGGGACACGACGTCGTGATCGTCGACACAGCGGGGCGCCTGCACGTCGACGAAGAGATGATGCGCGAGGCGCGGCGGGTCAAGGACGCGATCAAGCCTCACCACGTCGTGATGGCCTGCGACGCGATGACCGGACAGGACGCCGTAGTGCAGGCCCGAGCGTTCATGCGTGACGTCGACACCACCGGGTTCATCCTTACGAAGCTCGACGGCGACGCCCGGGGCGGTGCTGCGCTCTCGATCACGTCCGTCACGGGGCGGCCGGTGTTCTTCGCGGGGACCGGTGAGCGGGCCGAGGACCTGGAGCCGTTCTACCCCGACCGCATGGCTTCGCGGATCATGGGCATGGGCGACGTGCTGTCGCTGATCGACAAGGCGCAGGAGACCCTGGATCAGGAGAAGGCGACCCAGGCCGCCGAGAAGATGCTCTCGGCGAAGTTCACGCTGGAGGACTTCCTCATCCAGATGCAGGAGGTCCGAAAGCTCGGGCCGCTCCAGGACCTGCTGGCCATGTTGCCGGGCGTGCCGGGCGGCAAGAACGCGCTCAAGGACCTCCAGGTCGACGACGGCCAGCTCACGCGCGCGCAGGCCATCATCCAATCCATGACCCGGGAGGAGCGCCGGAATCCCGCTATCATCGGCGGGTCCCGACGCCTGCGGATCGCCCGCGGTTCCGGCGTGACCACCGCGGACGTCAACGCCTTGCTCAAGGAGTTCGAGCAGGCGCGGAAGATGATGAAGAGCATGTTGGGAGGCAAGCGCATGCCGAAGATCCCGGGTATGCCGAACCTCCCCGGCATCGGTTAGGAGCACGGAGCATGGCGGTACGGATCAGGTTGAAGCGACTGGGGGCCAAGAAGCGTCCGTTCTACCGCGTGGTCGTCGCGGATCAGCGCAGCCCGAGGGACGGCAGGTTCATCGAGAACATCGGCCGCTACCAGCCGCTCGACGACCCCTCGGTGATCGAGATCGACGAGGAACGAGCGCTGCACTGGCTCCGTGTCGGTGCACAGCCCTCGAACACCGTCAAGGTGCTGATGACCAAGGTCGGCATCTGGGACCGGTTCGCGGCCGAGAAGAAGGACGCGAAGGCCGCCGGGGCGTCGTAGCGCCGTGCGCGAGATCTTGGAGTACGTGGCGCGCGAGCTCGTCGACGACCCCGACCAGGTCCGCGTGGAGGAGGCCGAGGACGACCGCGGCGTGGTGCTCACGCTGCGCGTGGCCCCCGACGACATGGGCAAGGTCATCGGCCGCGGCGGCCGCACGGCGCGCGCGATACGAACGGTGATGAAGGCCGCTGGCGTGCGCGCCGGGATACACCACACGGCCGTCGAGATCGCCGACTGACCCGGCTCCGGCGTTCGAGATCCGGGAGAGGCGCATGGACGAGCCGACCGTCGCGGTCGGTCGCATCACCCGAGCGCACGGCGTCCACGGCGAGGTCGCCGTGCTCGTGATCTCGGAGGTCGAGGGTCGGTTCGACGAGGGCGCGACCGTGTGGCTCGAGGACGGCTCGCCGCTCACGGTCTCCGCCTCGCGGCCGCACGGCGACCGCCTGCTGGTCCGGTTCCGGGAGGTGGATGACCGGTCGCGCGCGCAGGCGCTCCGAGGAGCGCTCCTCGTCGTCCCCGAGTCGACGTCGCCCGAGCTCCCCGAGGGCTCGTGGTGGGACCATCAGATCGAGGGGTGCGCGGTCGAGACCGAGCCCGGGAGGGCGCTCGGGACGATCCGCGAGATCATCCACACGGCCGCGAACGACGTCTGGTCGGCAGTCGACGAGCGCGGCACCGAGACGCTGATCCCGGTCCTGCGCGACGTCCTCGTGAGCGTCGACGTCACGGCCAAGCGCATCGTCGTACGCGAGATCGAGGGCCTGACGATCCCGGGGTGACGTCGGCGCTACCCTGCGTCCGTGCGCATCGACGTCTTCACGATCTTCCCCGGCATCATCGAGGGTCCCCTGCGCGAGAGCCTGTTGGGCAGGGCGGTCGAGCAGGGGATCGTCGACGTTCGCGTGCATGACATCCGCTCGTTCACCGCGGACAGGCACCGGCAGGTCGATGACGAGTCCTACGGCGGCGGGCCCGGGATGGTGATGAAGCCCGAACCGGTGTTCGCGGCCGTCGAGTCGCTCGGGGAGCGCCGGGGCCGGACGCTCCTCCTCTCGCCGGCCGGCCGCCGTCTCGACCAGGCGCTGGTGCGCGAGCTCGCCGCCGAGCCGTGGCTGGTCCTGATCTGCGGGAGGTACGAGGGCGTGGACGAACGGGTCGTGGAAGGACTCCCGGCCGAGGAGGTATCGATCGGCGACTACGTTCTTTCGGGGGGAGAGGTCCCGGCGCTCGTCGTCCTCGAGGCGGTGACCCGTCTCGTCCCGGGCGTGATCGGCCGCGAGGAGTCGCACGAGCGCGACTCGTTCGGCACGGACGGGCTGCTCGACCATCCGCACTACACGCGGCCCGCCGAGTTCCGCGGGTTGCGGGTCCCCGAGACCCTGCTGTCCGGCGATCACGCCGCGATCGAACGATGGCGACGCGCATCCGCCCTCGAGAAGACCCGGCGCAACCGCCCCGACCTGCTCGAACGCTGAGGCGAGGCCGCGTCGCTCGAGCCTGCCCGCCGGGGATGGGAGCGGAGCCCCTGCTACCATTGGCCTCCCGCCAATGAACAAGACCGATCTCGTCGACGCCCGCTACCTGCGCTCGGACCTGCCGGAGTTCCGTCCGGGCGACACCGTGAAGGTGCACGTGCGGGTCGTCGAGGCCGGTCGCGAGCGCATCCAGGTCTTCCAGGGCGTCGTGATCCGGCGCCAAGGCGGCGGGCTTCAGGAGACCTTCACCGTCCGCAAGATCTCGTTCGGCGTGGGGGTGGAACGGACGTTCCCACTGCACTCGCCGTCGATCGGGAAGCTCGAGGTCGTCACGCGCGGCCACGTCCGGCGCGCCAAGCTCTACTACCTTCGCGAGCGCCGAGGGAAGAAGGCGCGGATCCGGGAGCGACGCCTGGGCGAAGAGGAGCTCGCGGCGATCGCGGCTGCGGAGGCCGAGCGAGCCGCCGCGGCTGCCGGAACCCAAGAGACGTCGGACGAGCCGGCCGAAGACGGGAGCGAGGCCGCCTCGGGGGGCGCGGAGCGTGAGGGCGCAGGGACCGAAACGGCATCGGTCGACGGCGAGACGACCGGCGGCCCCGAGGCGGAGGCGAGCGAAGCCTCCGACGCCCTCGAGTCGGAGGCGAGCGAACCCGTCGAGCCTGCCGAGGCAGAGGTCCAGGGCTAAGCGTGACCGAGGGCCCGTCGGGCTCCCACGAGCCCGCAGGCGGGGTGACCGTCGCGAAGCCGGCTTCGACCGAACGCGAACACGCCCGGTCGTTCCTCCGCGAGCTCCCCGTCCTCATCCTCGTCGCGCTCACGCTGGCGATCCTGCTCAAGAGCTTCGTCGTCCAGGCGTTCTACATCCCGTCCGGGTCGATGGAGCCCACCCTCATGCCGGGCGACCGGGTCCTGGTGCAGAAGGTCGCCTACGGCCCCGACCGTGGCGACGTGATCGTGTTCGCCGATCCCAAGGGCAGACCGGGCCCGGATCGAGGCGTCGTGGGCGGGTTCTTCCACTGGCTTTCCTCGGCGGTTGGCATCGAGCAGCCGGAGCACGAGGATTTCATCAAGCGGGTGATCGGGTTGCCGGGTGAGATGGTCGAGCTTCGGAACGGCAGGCTCCTGGTCGACGGCATCCGCGTCTCCGAGCGGTACCTCGCCGGGCCCGCCGACACCCGCGACTACGGACCGGTTCAGGTCCCCGATGACGCGCTGTTCGTGCTGGGCGACAACCGCAGCAACTCCAACGACTCGCGGTTCGGGCTGGGCTTCGTCCCGATCGACAAGGTGATCGGGCGCGCGTTCGTGATCGTGTGGCCTCCGTCGAGGGTCGGATGGATCTGACGCTCGATCTCGGGCATTACGAACGCTCCCTGCGCGAGCAGGGGTTCAGCCTGATCGCCGGCGTCGACGAGGCCGGTCGCGGAGCGCTCGCCGGACCGCTCGTGGCCGCCGCCGTGATCTTGCCGGCCGGGTTCGACCTTGACGGCATCAACGACTCGAAGGTGCTTTCCGCGGCTCAACGGGAGGCGGCGTACGCCCGGATCGTGCGCGACGCGGTCGCCTGGTCGGTGTGCCGTTGCATGCCCACGCGGATCGACCATCGGGGTCTGCACAAGACCAACGTCTGGCTGCTCCGCCGCTGCATCACGACGCTCGCGATACAACCCGACTACGTCCTCACGGACGGGTTCCCGGTCAAGCGTCTTCGGGTCCCGAACCTGTCGATCAAGAAGGGAGACGCGGTCACCGCGTCCGTGGCAGCCGCCTCGATCGTGGCGAAGGTGTCGCGGGATCGGATGATGGACCGGTACCACCGGCGCTTCCCGGCGTACGGGTTCGATCACAACCGCGGGTACGGCACGAGGGGGCATCGCGACGCGATCCGCGCGCACGGGCCGTCGCCGATCCACCGGTACTCGTTCAAGGGCCTTCGGACCGGCTACTACGACAGCGAGAGGGTGGACGAGCCGTGAACGAAGAAGACGACATCGAACGCTTCGAAGAGGAGCGTGAGTTCGAGCTCTACCGCGAGTACCGGGACGTCGTCCCGATGTTCGCGTACGTGGTGGAAACCGAGCGTCGCTTCTACCTGGCGAACCATGTCGAGATGCACCCGCGCGAAGACGGCTGGGTCGAGGTCGTCCTCGGCGACGCGTGGGTCTGGGACATGTTCCGGCCGGCGCGGTTCGTCTCCAACGTGCGCGTCATGACGCGGCGCGACGTGAACGTCGAAGAGATCCGCCAGGACGACACCATGCAGC
This sequence comes from Actinomycetota bacterium, assembly GCA_048594645.1. Lineage (GTDB taxonomy): Bacteria > Actinomycetota > UBA4738 > UBA4738 > HRBIN12 > DASSJM01. The sequence goes on along the minus strand of JBMDWR010000157.1, from coordinate 5,959 downwards.
TCCCCGAGTAGCCCCGCGTGCAAGGAGGGCTGTTCATGCAGGTCAGAAGGCCTATTTCGCCGCGGAAACTGTCTTGAAATGTCCCCGAGGCGTAGGGGGATCGGCACTCCCGGCGTCTCGAGCCCTCCCAGCTCGCCGACCTCTCCGCGACAGTTTCCAGGCGAAGACCAAGTCTCGTCCCGCACCCCGCCGGCGTCTCATCGCGCACAGCCCCGACCAGGGGATGGCGCGCTGGATGATCCCCGCTGCAACCGATCGACGCCGTACGGACGCCTCTCGAGGTGCATACGCCCTGGTGGACCGTGGTGCACAGCGGTGCACGTGTGCGTCATCGTGCGCGTGTGCGCGGGAGTCCCGATGGGACCCCCTGAGACCCCCTGAGGGCTCGGATCTGGTTCCCCACCTGCGGTTTCGGGCCGGCGGATGACGCACAGACCGTAGGCGGGTGAACAGCATGAGCCGTGGTTGCCCAGGAAGACATCCCCGGGTCAACATCGGCCGGAACAGGCCCCGACGGAGGTGAACCTGGCCTCGGTCCACGTTCCGGCGGGGCTGTTCGCGCTGGTCGCGGCGCTGCGCGCTCGGGCTGGTTGACGCCGGGGTTGACTCGGCCTTGCTCGGTCGGGTTCGGGAAGGAACATCGGGGATCGCTGTCGGTCTCGGCCCCGGCGTCGTCATCAGGCGGCATCGAGAGCGTGTACGCCGAGTGTGCCCCGACGGCCACGCTTCCGGTGAATATCGGGTTGGCGACGGAAGATGACCGCCCGTGTAGGCAGTTCGAGGTCCTTGAGGGATTGATTGGTCGATGAGCGAGATCGCCCGGTTCAGCGTGGTGGGCCCCGACGCGGCCGTCGTGTCTCCCACTCTCCAGTTCGAGGCGTTCTTCGAGGCCGAGAAGGAACAGCTCTACCGGGCGCTGTGCCTCGTGACCCGAAACCGGCACGAGGCGGAGGACCTGACACAGGACGCCTTCATCCGAGTGCTCGAGCACTGGGACCGAGTCGTCGATGTGGAGGACCCTCACGCCTACCTGTACCGGACCGCGATGAACGGCTTCCGGCGGCAGTACGGGCGCGCGCTGCGAACCGCGAAACGGTCACTGCGGCTTGTCCCCACCGACGACGAGATCGCCGAGATCGACGAACGCGATGCGGCCGTCCGCGCCCTTGGCGGCCTCTCACCTCGCCAACGGGCGGCGGTGGTCCTGGTCGATCTGCTCGGGTTCCGGTCCGAAGAGGCAGCTCGGATGCTCGGTATCCGGGGTTCGACGCTCCGCATGCACTCTTCCCGTGCACACGCCGCCCTCAAGGAGACGATGACGCGTGACTGAATACCGATCCGTTCTCGAGCGGGCGGGATCGAACTTCGCCCCGCTCGACCTCGAACTCGAGAGCCTCCTACGCCGCCGGGACCGCAAGCGCCGAAACCAGCGCATCGCGGCGGGCGTCGTCGGGATCGCGGTCTTCGTCGCGGCGATCTGGGTCGTGACGAGCGGCCTGTCACTGGACCGCACACAGACACCGGTCGCTCCAAGACCGGCGGAGACGGGAACGACGCAGACCGCACCACCGCCTGCTCCTGCTTCAGCAACGCCTGCGATCGTGGTGAGAACGGGGACGTGCAGCGGCAGTGCTCAATGGTCTCTGGAACTCACGGACACCGGGGATTGGATCAACGTGCGGTTCGTGGTCCATCAGATCCCGGCGGGCCACGAGTGGCGCATCGACTTCCGCCGCATGCCGCACCACTTTTTTCGTACAGGCGTGTTCTTCCGAGGCACCAGGGTGGCGAGCGACAGCGGCGTCTTGGTGGTTGAGCCGCGCCACTATGACTGGGCCGGGAAGCATAAGGTCGTTGTCGAGGCGGTTGATAGGCAGACAGGTCAGCTCTGCAAGGCGCGCGCCTGGTACCGCGACTGAGTGCCCGCGAGCCCGAGCAGTCCATCCCGCCGCCGCGCCACGGGAGCCCGCGTCGCAGGGCGAGCCTGCGGTCTAGCCGCGCCGCCGAGGTCTCGCTCATCAGATCACGTCAGAGAATCCGCGTTGGAGGTACCGCGGCGCGTTCGTCATGGCGCGGCTCTAGCATCCCCATCATGGCGCGGCGAGAACGCAAAATCCTCGAGCACGCCGTCCACGCCGTCACCGAGCAGGCGCGCAAAGCCGACGACCTCGTGGACGAGGCGATCGCGACCGGGCTCGGCCGGTCCGACATGCTCGTCGTTCACGCGAAGATGCTCCGCTAGAACCCTCCTGAAGGTGAAGGCGGACCTGAGCTCGGTACGTGGTCCCTCAACTGCAAGTCGGACCAAGCGCCTCAGGCGATGCCGGCGAGCTTCGTCGGGTGTCTTCGATGCGACACGCCGACCGCGGCCCTGAACCCCGACCGCCTTGCCGAGGCAGGCTGGTCCTTGTTCCAGCGAGCTGCGAACAGCCGGCGGTGACCTGGCACGCCGCGCAGCTCGTGCAGCCCTCGGTCCGCGAACGTCAGCCCGTTGCCCAGCACCACGTCCCGGACGGTCGCGGAGACCAGGACCTCGCCGGGACGTGCCAGCGCCGTCAGGCGGGCACCGACGTGGACGGCAACGCCGCGAAGCCTCCCGTCCCGGAGCTCGCACTCACCCGTGTGGACGCCAGTGCGCACCTCGACGCCCAGCTCTTCGACGTCATGGTGGAAGGCACACGCGAACGCGAGCGCGTGGCTCGGCACGTCGAACGAAGCGAGGAAACCGTCTCCGGCGGCATCGACCTCGCGGCCGCCGAACCGCTCGAGCAGTCCGCGGAAACGGCCGTGATGCTCGGCGAGCAGCTCGGCCCAGGCTCGGTCGCCGACCTCCAGGATCCGACGGGTCGAGTCCACGACGTCGGTGAACAGCACCGTCGTGAGGACGCGCCGAGCCAAGGACTCGACGTCCTCGAACCATCTGCGGTACTCGTTCTCCCGGTCCATCGCGGACCCGTTCCTCCCTCCGGCTCCGCCAGGGACAGTTCGGCGGTCTCGCCGGATCGTGCGTCTGCGTACGACAAGGCTGGTGTCCCTCCGAGGTCTGGACAGACGAGTGCACGACTCGCTCGCCCGAGGAAAAGATGGGTGGCCCTCGTCACCCCGCCAGACCGCGGGGTGGCCGACTAAGCCGAGTCCGACGTCGAGAGGAACCGCCCGATGGGCGCCACGTTAAGCGTCATATCCATCGTGAGCCTCACCCCCTCGACGTTCGGTGGAACGCCGTAGGTTACGCCCCTAGCATCTTCGGCGCAAGAGGGAATTGCGGCTCACGATGGCCTCTCGACACCAATGCGGAGCTCCTCGCCGCGCCATGTCGCGAGGCGAACGCGACATCCTCGAGCACGCCGTTCAAGCCGTCACCGAGCAGGCGGTGAAGGCGGACGACCTCGTGGACGAGGCGATCGTGACCGGCTCGGGTGGGGGCGGTCACTCCGCTGGCCTCGGACGCCCCTCGCTGTCGCCCCTTCGCGGACGTCGCCGTGGCCGACACCGTCGGCCGTCGCCCCGGGCCGCCGCCCCCTAGCCCGGATCCTTCATCCCGCGAGCGAGGAGCGCGTGCATGATGGCCGGGTCGATCGCGAGCAAGCCAGTCGCCGTCTCCAGCTCGCGTCGCTCGGCGCTCGTGAGCTTCCCGTCCCGGACAGCGGCGGCAACGAGCGACTCGAGATAGGCATGGTGCGCGGTCACGATGTCAGCCATCGACAGGCCCCATCGCTCGGCGGTCGTCCCGAGGACCTGCGCCTCCTCCTCGGTCACCTTGCCATCCTCGAGCACCCGGTCGAGCAGATCCACGTAGGGCGCAGCCTTCTCCGATGACGCGACGCTCCCGCGCGATGCGACGACCTGAGCGAGGTAGGGAAGCTGCACGCCGAGGCCTTCATGGGTGCGTGCGGTCCGCCGTCGGCTCGGCTCCAGATGCGGCCATGCATTCGAGGGGAACGGGAGCGCGCACCCGAGCGCCTTGAGCGTCAGCCCTGCGATCTGGGCTCGGCGCAGGTATCTGCGGAGCAGCTCGGCTTCGGCCCGAGCGTCTCCGAGCGCGGAGTGCGTCGCCTGGTACGGGACGCCGAGCGACGCGCAGCACGTCGCGAGCCGGTGGTTCAGCAAGCCGGGTTGGAGGCGGTAGGCGAGCTCGAGCGTGCAGAGGCTCGGGACCGCGGGGAGGAATACGCCGGCCGCGCTGAACTCCGCCGAGATGAACTCTTGGTCGAACCGCACGTTGTGGGCGACCATCACGGCTCCATCGAACAGCTCGAGCAGGTCGCCGACGATCTCGTGGAACATCGGAGCATCGGCGACGTCTTGATCGGTGAGTCCGTGGATATGGGTCGGTCCAACGTCGCGGAGCGGGTTGACCAGAGTGACGTATTCGGTGCGCTGGTCACCCGAGAGTCGCACGACCGCGATCTCGACGATCCGGTCACCGCGGAGCGGCGAGAACCCGGTGGTCTCGACGTCGACGACGCCGAACGAGGTTCCACGCATGAGGGCGAGGGCGTCGTCCTCGTTCCGGCGTTCGACCACCGGCACACTCATGCTCGCAGAGTCGGTCCGAACGGAACCCATTGGGAGGACCGTCAGGCCCTGGTAATCAGGGCGCAGGGCCCGCGGAATGGGCTCGCTGTGCGGGCGTGGGCTCCAGTGGGGCGGCGGGATGGACTGCTCGGGCTCGCGGCCACGCCGCACGGGAGAGCTCAGAAGCCGAACGCCCCGTGCGGGAGGCCCGGATGGATGTCGGCGTGAAGTATGACGATGTGCCGCGAGGCCGAGCCTCACCAGGGTAGGACGCCGCCGAGCAGGCATCCCTCGATCAGATCGTTCAATCCAAACATGTACGAGCCGTAAGCGAAGTCGGCGAGGGTTGCCCCCTCCGCCGCCCCCTGGCGGAACCGCTCTATCCAGCGCTCGGCGAGCGGGACGAACGCGTCCATCGTGGCGCGGTCGGCCTCGGTGTTGAGGGGGAGGGCACGCAGCTCCGCCAGCGTCTCCTCCGAGGCGTCGGCCAACGCACCCAAGAACGCCGGCCCGCCCAGGCCCGGTTTCGTCGCCCGGAACTCCTGGGTCGCCGTCATGCAGATCCTGCCAGCCTGGACCTCGAAGCTCTGGTTCGCCATCCACTCTGTGAAGGATCGACGCAGCGCCTGGGGCGAGGCGACGAACTCGTCGGTGTAGCGCTCCCAGAGCTTGATCGATGCGGGGTCCAGGATCGGGTAGCCCGGGACCGGGTAGCCATAGTCCGGGTCGTACATGCGCTCGAAGTCCTCGGCGTGATTTGTCGAGAGCCACTCGATGAACATGTCCCAGACGGGACCGGAGAGATCCGGCCCCGTTCCGGGGAGGTCCGGACGCAGGGGGTCCGGCGACCCGAACATGTTGTAGCAACAGCTGCCTCCGGTGCCGAACCATGCGGTCTCGATCCTGCCGGCGTCGATAGTGAAGGAGAGCCCTTTGGGTACCGGTCGCATGCCGAGCGCACGGGTGAGGTCGTTCTCGAACGTGAATTCGCACCCGACGACATAGTCGCCCTCGGGCCAGCCTCCGTGGTCCCCGCAACCGTGGGCCTCGAACGTCCATCCCCCTGCGCGGAACCAGTCGTGGAGCGCTGGGAAGATCGCCGGCTGGAACCCATCGAACGTCGCCCCCGGGGCGAACATGGCGCCGGCGGCCTCGCCGTCGCCATCGACCCAGGCTTCCATGAATGCGTCGCCGACAGCGATGTCCTTCTCGCTCACGGGTCCGAGCGTGTAGGTCGGTCCGTTGTAGGTCGGTCCGGTCTCCGCCGGTCCGGTCACCGCCGGTCCGGTGAGGTTTCCTCTGGGAACCACCGAGGTCTCGGAGCGGTCCAGCGACCCAACGCTCGTCACGATCCAGATCGCCGCAACGAAGACGGCAATCCCGACGACGCCCGCGGCGATGCGCTGGTTCCGGCGCTTGCGGTCCCGGCGAGCCAGGACGC
>JBMDWR010000156.1:0-2051 GCA_048594645.1 Actinomycetota bacterium | reverse complement strand
CAGGAACAGCCACGGCTCCGTGAGGTCACCGTTCGGCATCTGGAGCCACTCGATCGCCGCGTCGTTCAGGACCTGGTTCTGGAAGTCCTTCCAGATCTCGACGTGGATGAACACCGCCCGATCCTCGTACTCGCGAGCGAGTTCCTCGATCATGTCGGTCACCGGTCCGCAGAAGCGGCTCGCGCAGTACACCGGGGTCGCGAACACGACGAGGGCCGGGCGCCCCTCCTGCACCGCGCGTGCGATCGTCCACTCGTGGAGCTCCGGGTCGGGGACGGAGCCCTTCGTCGCGGCCCGCGAGTCGATCGCCTCGTCCGGGACGCCCTTCGAGTCCATCGTCAGGTTCTCCGTCTCGACGGCGGGATCGCCCGGGGCCGGGAGCGCCGGCTCGGGGAGGACGGCGAAGGTCGTTTCGGCGGTCTGGGGCCCCAGGCCCTTCACGTCCGCCGTGACGGCCGCCCGCCAGAACCCCGCCGTGTCGAACACGACGTCGGATGCCTCGTAGACGCCCCGCCCTTCCGACGGCTGGGTCACCGTCGGCGTCCTCGAGCGGTCTACCGTCCCGAACGTCGGGACGAACGTCGCGGTGCTCTGCGGCCCCGGGACCGGCTCCATCGCTTCGGCGGCGTCGCCCACGAGCGAGAACGCCACGTCGACCGTGCCGAAGCTGACGAGCGTGTTGTCCGGCATCACGAGGCCGAACGAGACGCGCTGCGGTTCGCCCGCGTACAGGTCGACGCTCGCCGCGACGGCGACCATCCCGGACGCGTTGCCCGTCGAACCGGTGGAGCCGGTCGTGGGCGGTCCCTGATCGTCCGAGCCGCACGCGACCGCGACCAGCCCGAACACGATGAGGACGAGGGTCGCCGAACGGGATCTGGACATCGCGACCATCTTCCCGCGTGGAGGCCGATCGCGTCAGACGCGGCGTCGGCCATCATGCCGGCCCGAGCCCCTCGCCGAAGCATCGGCGGGCTCGTCGTCGAGCGCGCCCTCCAGCCGGAGCAGGTACTCCTTGCGCCACTCCTGGCCGCCGTACTTGCCGACGCCGCCGCTCGAGGGGACGACCCGGTGGCACGGCACGACGATGGGGATCGGGTTGTCGTGTAGGGCGTTGCCCGCCGCGCGAGCGCCGCGCGGGCTCCCGGCCCACGCCGCGACGTCTCGGTACGTCGAGACGGCGCCGAACGGGATCGCCGCGGTCGCCTCGAGCACGCGTCGAGAGAACCCGTTGTGGATCAGCGACCAGTCGAGCGAGGTGCCGAACCGGCGCGTGCGCCCCTCGAAGTACGCCTCGAGCTGCCGACGTGCCGCGTCCGTGCGCTTGGGGTCCTCCAGCACGCGCGGCGACACGGTCTCCGCGAGCTCCTCGAGCACGTGGTCCACCGGCTCCTCCGGGAACGCCAACCGGATCAGCCCGATGCGGGTGCTCGCGACCAGCAGGCGGCCGATCGGCGTGTCCATCGTCGCGTAGCCCACGTCCACGAGACCGCGCCTGCGCGCCGAGGCGAGCACGGATCCGGCGGCGCGCCGCGAGGCCTCCTCGATCCCCTGATCCCAACCGTCGGCCGGCCTCATGCTGTGACCTCCTGCATCGCCTTGAGCTTGCGTCGTCCCTCGTACGTGTTCGCGCGCGCGGCATCCTCGGAGATCCCGAGCGCGCCCGCCACCTCGGCGTACGGGAGGTCGAGCACGTACCGGTGGATCACGGCCGCCCGCTGCATCGGGGGCAGCGTCGCCACCGCGCGCCACAGACCCGGATCGCCGTCCACCCGTTCGGGCGCCTCGCGTTCGGGCACCGTCTCGACCGGGATCGGCCGGCGACGCTCGCCGCGCCAATGATCCAACGTCTTGCGCGTGGCGATCGTGAACAACCATCCGCGGAGATTCGCCGCGTCACGGAGGCCCGGGTACGCGCGGAGCGCGGCGAGGAACGTCTCCTGGAAGCAGTCGTCGGCCGCCTGACGGCCGACCGCGGCCACGAGGAACCGGTACACGTCGGCGCGGTGGTCTTCGAGCAGCCGTTGGAACGGTGGAAGGCTCATCCGAAC
>JBMDWR010000155.1:0-1904 GCA_048594645.1 Actinomycetota bacterium | reverse complement strand
GGCCGCGACGTTCCTCGGGCGCGACATGGACATCGGCGACAGCTACCGCTACGGCTTGTCCCGGTTCTGGTCGATCGTGCTGGTCGGTTTGCTCGCCGCGCTCGCGATCGCCGCAGGCTTCATCCTGCTCGTGATCCCCGGACTGATCGTCCTTACGTTCCTCACCTGCTCGATCCAGTCGCTGGTGATCGAGAACAGGCGCGGCAGGGAGGCGCTGCGTCGCTCGTGGAACCTCGTGCGTGGGTTCGGGTGGCAGGTGTTCGGGACGATCATCGTCGCGGGGCTGCTGACCGGCCTGGTGGCCGGGGTGCTGACGGCGCCGTTCGGCGACAACTACGCGGGCCGCGCCATCGCCTCCGCGATCGCGAACGTGCTCACGATGCCGTACATGGCGCTCGTCGGCGTGTTCATCTACCTCGATCTGCGCGTGCGCAAGGAGCGGTACTCCGCGATGGACCTCGAGCGCGATCTCGCGACGAACCCCTGAATGGCGCGCGGCGCGGGTTGCGGCGGTGCCGTGCGCGATCTCGTTTCCGAGATCGGCCGGCTCCCGAGGTGATCCCGCCGCTTGGCAGGACCCATGTCAGAACCCTGGCACGGGAGTCAGAACCCATGTCGGAACCCTGACAGTCAGACCCTGACAGTCAGAACCCTGACAGGTGCGCGGAGGGCAGGCATCTCGGTGCCCCCGTGTCAGAGGGCTGACATAGGTTCTGCGGGTTGAGAGGGCACTTCCGGAACGAGGCGATCTCGATAAGGAGATCACCTGGCACCCGGCCTTCCCTCCTCCCACCACCCCACAGCCCCTCGGCGCCGGGTACCTGATCCTCGTCGCCCGCGAGCTCACCGGCCGCTCGCAGCGGTCGCTCGCGCGCCACGTCGGCACGTCGCAGTCGACGATCGCAACCCTCGAGTCGGGGAACCGGCTCCCGACGATCCGAACGCTGCTGCCCGTCACCCGCGCCACCGACCTCGAGCTCGTTCTCGGCCTTCGGCATCCTCGCCTGCCGAAGCCCGATCACCGGATGCTCGGCGACCTCGGGTTCGCGCTCCTCGGGACGCTTCACCCGAACGCCGAGGACGGTCTCGCGGACCTCGTCGTGCTGCGCGAGCCGACGCCGTTCGAAGGGCCCGGCTGAACGAACGCTGTTACCCTCCGCCCGTGTTCGGCGTCAGGTCGCACGCGGGCCGCCCGTGATCCCGATCCGGGACGCGAACCCGACGCGCCGCATGCCCGTCGTCACGCTCGCGCTCATCGCCGCGAACGTCGTCGTGTTCCTGCTGTGGCAGCCATCGTTCGGCACGCAGCAGGAGCAGCAGGCCTTCTTCTACTGCAACGCCGAGATCCCGTGGGAGGTCTCGCACCAGGAGAACCTCTCGCAAGGCGGCGTCGAGGCGCAGCTCGCGATCGATGACGACCTCGGAGCCGGGACCGGTTCGGGTGTCCAGGCGTTCCTCCAGCAGGAGTGCCCGACCAAGAGCTGGCTCGCCTCGATCTTCGTCGCGATGTTCCTGCACGGCGGCCTCCTGCACCTCGGTGGCAACATGCTGTTCCTGTGGGTCTTCGGGAACAACGTCGAGGACCGCCTCGGCTACGTCGTGTACCCGCTGTTCTACGTCCTCGGCGGCCTGGCGGCCGCCGGGCTGCAGCTCGTGTTCGGGCTCGACTCGACGATCCCCAGCCTCGGCGCATCCGGCGCGATCGGCGCGATCCTCGGCGCGTACCTCGTGATGTTCCCGCACGCGCGCGTCCAGACGCTGGTGATCTTCTTCTTCATCACGATGGTCGAGCTGCCGGCCGGGCTCGTGCTCGCCGTCTGGTTCGTCCTGCAGTTCTTCAGCGGCGTGGGTCAGCTGGGCACCGAGGTGACCGGCGGCGTCGCGTACTGGGCGCACATCGGCGG
>JBMDWR010000154.1:0-9807 GCA_048594645.1 Actinomycetota bacterium | reverse complement strand
CCACGTCGTGCCGCTGTGGTTCGCATGGCCCGAAGACGCGATCTACGTCTCGACGCGGCGCGAGAGCCGGACGTGGGCGAACGTCCAGGCCGATCCTCGGGTCGCCATCACGATCGACGTGGGGCACGCCTGGGTCGAGATCGCCGGTGTTCAGATCCGCGGCGTCGCCGAGCCTCTGCCCGCCGAGCATCCGTCGATGCGCGCGCCGATCTCGCTGTGGCACGAGAAGTACCGCTCGCTGCTTTCCGGCGAGGGGTTCGAGCGCTTCTCCGAGGAGATCCGCGCCCTCGCGTTCCTGCGCACGGTCCCGGCCGACCTGATGGCGTGGGACCACGCGCGCGGACGCTGACCGAACGGCACTCCGCTTGCCGCCCTCCGAGAGCCGGACATAGGGTTTGTGCGGAAGTTCACGAGTCCGATAGCATCCTTTGTGAAAGTTTTCACAAGCGGTGGGGGACGCATTGCCGAGCTCGGTCAACGGGCAGCTGCACGTCGACGCGTTGGTCGTTGGTGCCGGCCCCGGCGGCTCGACGGCCGCCTATCACCTGGCGCGTCACGGCCTGGACGTCCTCGTCGTCGAGAGGGCCGCGTTCCCCCGGGAGAAGGTCTGTGGCGACGGGCTGACGCCTCGCGCCGTCGTCCAGCTCCGGCGGCTCGGCGTCGACGTCGACGAACCGCGGTTCGAGCGGCATGAGGGTCTGCGGATCTACTCGCGCCGCGTGACGCTGGAGCTGCCCTGGCCGGCGCTCGAGGACTTCCCGTCGTTCGGTCTGGTGATGACGCGTTCGGAGTTCGACGAGCTGCTGGCACGTCATGCCGAGAAGGCCGGCGCGGCGCTGATGGAGCAGACGGAGGCGCTCGCCCCGATACAGGACGGAGGCTGGGTCACGGGCGCACGCATCCGGTCCGCGGACGGCCAGGAGAAGACCGTCAGGGCCCGGTTCGTGATCGCGGCAGACGGCGCCTCGTCCAGGTTCGCGGCCCAGGTCGGCGTCCGCCGCGACCCCTCCAAGCCGCTGGGGATCGCGGCCCGACGCTACTTCCGCATCGAGCGGCGACCGGGTCCATGGTTGGAGGTCTGGATGGACCTGTGGGACGGCGACGCGATCATGCCGGGGTACGGGTGGCTGTTCCCGCTCGCCGACGGAACGGTCAACCTCGGGGCCGGGCTGCTCAACACGTTCACGAACTTCAAGGACATGTCGGCGCAACGCGTCTTCGACGCGTTCGCGCGGATGCTGCCGGAGGGATGGAACGTGAACGATGGCTCGGCGGGTGGGCGGACGCTCTCGGGTCCGTTGCCGATGGGGTTCGCCCGGACGCCGCCGGCCGTGCCGGGGATGCTCGTCGTGGGTGACGCGGCCGGCCTCGTCAACCCGTTCAACGGAGAGGGCATCGCGTACGCGATGGAGGCCGGCGAGCTGGCCGCCGAGCTGATCCACGACGCGCTCGTGAGCGATCGGCCCGGCCTCGCGCACCTGTATCCCGCGATGTTGCGCGAACGGTACGGGCGGTACTTCCGCATCGGGACGAACTTCGTCCGCGCGATCGGGCACCCCCCGGTGATGCAGGCGCTCACGGACCACGCGCTTCCCCGGGAGTGGCTCATGCGGTTCATGCTCCGGGTGATGGGGAACCTGACGGACGGGCGCAAGGGAGACGTGCGGGACAAGATCATGTACGCCCTCGAGCGGATCACGCCGGTCTCGTGACGCGGATGCTGATGGCGAGCGAGCTCTCGGAGTACCTCCCGGTCCTGATCCTGGCCGCGCTGGCATTCGTCTTCGCGGTGCTGTCGCTCGCCGCCTCGGCGTTGTTGCGCCCGAGCCGCCCGACGCCGGCCAAGCTCGCGCCGTACGAGTGCGGCATCGAACCGGAACGGGTCCCTAAGGGCGAGCGGTTCAGCGTGAGCTTCTACGTCGTGGCGATGCTGTTCATCATCTTCGACGTCGAGACGATCTTCCTGTTCCCATGGGCGGTCGGCTTCCGCCAGCTCGGTCTGTTCGGTCTGGTCGAGATGGCGGTGTTCATCGGGCTGGTGTTCGTCGCCTACGTCTACGTGTGGAAGCGCGGTGGTCTCGACTGGGGCCGGGCGGAGGCTCGGGAGACGGCCGCCCCCGAGACCGAACGCGAGGAGGAGCTCGCCCGTGCCGGTTGAGCGTCTCGAGGGGTTCCAGACGGGCCGGACGGCCGAGGAGGCGGAGCAGGAGGTCGAGCGCGGGCTCCTGCTCACGACGATCGACCGGGCCGTCAGCTGGGCGCGGAAGCAGTCGATGTGGCCCGTGACGTTCGGGCTGGCCTGCTGCGCGATCGAGATGATGGCCACGGGCGCCGGCGACTACGACCTCTCGCGCTGGGGGATGGAGCTGTTCCGAGCATCACCCCGCCAGGCCGATCTCATGATCGTGGCCGGCCGGGTGAGTCAGAAGATGGCGCCGGTCCTGCGGACCGTCTACGACCAGATGCCCGAGCCAAAATGGGTGATCTCGATGGGGGTGTGCGCGTCGGCGGGGGGCATGTTCACCAACTACGCGGTCGTCCAGGGCGTCGACACGATCGTGCCTGTCGACATCTACGTGCCCGGCTGTCCTCCGAAGCCCGAGATGCTGATGTACGGGATCCTCCGCCTGCACGAGAAGGTCCGCACGCAGGGGCGTATCCGGTGACGGGGTCGGCGTCACGGTGAACGCTGCCGAGCTCGCCGACCGCGTGCGCGCCACGTATCCCGACGTCGTCGTGGCGCGCGGCGAGGTCACGGTCCTGCTCGGTCGTGACGCCCTGATCGCGGCCCTCGAGAGCTTCCGAGACGACCCGGAGCTCCGGCTGGACTTCTGCTCGAGCGTCACCGCGACCGACTGGCCCGGGCGCGATCCTCGCTTCTGGGTCGCGTACGAGCTGTCGTCGAACGAGCACCGCCACCGGCTCCGGGTGAAGGTCGGGCTGGCGGAGGACGACCCGCGCTTGCCGTCGGTCACGGGGTTGTTCCCGACCGCCAACTGGCACGAGCGCGAGACGTATGACTTCTTCGGGATCGCGTTCGACGGACATCCCGACCTCCGGCGCATCCTGTTGCCCGACGGCTGGGAGGGCTGGCCGCTCCGCAAGACCGAGGAACTCGGAGGCGTCGACACGCGCTACCACGGCGCGTTCATCCCGCCCGTCGACCGGAGGACGTCGTGAGTGCCGAAGATCCTCAGCCGGCCGCGGGCGCCCTGTCCACGGACGAGCTGCGCCAGGAGACCATGGTCATCAACATGGGTCCGCAGCACCCGTCGACGCACGGCGTGCTGCGACTGTTGTTGGAGCTCGACGGCGAGACCGTGATCTCGTGTGCCCCGATCATCGGGTACCTGCACACCGGCATCGAGAAGAACACCGAATACCGGACGTGGCAGCAGGGCGTCACGTTGGTGACCCGCGCGGACTACCTCTCACCGTTCTTCAACGAGGTGGGGTACTGCCTGGCCGCCGAGCGGCTGCTCGGGATCGAGGCGCCGCCACGGGCGCAGGTGCTCCGGGTGCTGTTCTGCGAGATGAACCGCGTCGCATCGCACCTCGTGTGGCTCGCGACCTCCGGGATGGAGCTCGGGGCGATCAGCGTGATGCTGTACGGCTTCCGCGAGCGTGAGGCGATCCTCGACATCTTCGAGGCCGCCACCGGGCTGCGCATGAACCACGCGTACGTGCGCATCGGCGGTGTGGTGATGGACCTGCCGGAGGGCGGCGTGGAGCGGATCCACGAGCTCCTGAGGATGATCCCCGGCCGCATCGACGAGTACGACCGGCTGCTCACGAAGAACCCGATCTGGCTCCAACGCAACGTCGGGATCGGGCCGCTGTCCGCAGAGGACGCGCTCGCGCTCGGTATCACCGGCCCGGCGTTGCGAGCCGCCGGCGTCGCCAAGGACGTCCGACGCGACGAGCCGTACTGCGGCTACGACACGTACGAGTTCGACGTCGTGACCTCGGAGGGGGCCGACTGCTACGCCAGGTACGAGGTGCGCATGGAGGAGATGCGGCAGTCGCTCCGCATCGTCGAGCAGTGCCTGGACCGGCTCGCCGAGCCGGGACCCGTGATGGTCGACGACCCGAAGGTGCGCTGGCCCTCGCAGCTCGAGGTCGGCCCCGACGGCATCGGCAACGCCCCCAGCTACATCAAGCACATCATGGAGGACTCGATGGAGGCCCTGATCCATCACTTCAAGATGGTGACGGAGGGGGTCTCCGTGCCGCCGGGGGAGGTCTACCTGCCGGTCGAGTCGCCGCGCGGGGAGCTGGGCGTCTACGTGGTCTCGGACGGCGGCAACCGGCCGTACCGGGTTCGGCTGCGCGATCCCTCGTTCGTCAACCTCCAGGCGGTGCCGCAGATGATGCGCGGGGCCATGGTGGCCGACGCGATCGCGATCATCGCGAGCCTGGACCCGGTCATGGGTGGGGTGGATCGCTGATGCCGGTGCTGACCGACGAGCTCCGCGTCGCGGCCCGGACGATCATCCGCCGGTACCCCGCCGGGCGCGAGCGCTCCGCGATCCTCCCGCTCCTGTACCTCGTGCAGTCCGTCGAGGGGCGGGTCACGCAGGAGGGGCTGCGCGAGGTCGGCGAGCTGCTCGGGATCACCACCGCCGAGGTCGAGGCGGTCGCGTCGTTCTACACGATGATCCGCCTGCGGCCGACGGGCACGCACGTGATCTCCGTGTGCACCAACCTGTCGTGCGCGCTCCGCGGGGCGGGCGACGTCTTCGCCGCCCTGCACGAGGCGACGGGGATCGTGCAGGGCGAGGAGACCTCGCAGGATGGAGCCTTCACCGTCCACGAGGAGGAGTGCCTCGGCGCCTGCGACGCCGCGCCGGTCGTGCAGATCGACTACGCCAACCACGACCGCGTCACGCCGGAGCGCGCCGGGGAGCTCGTCGAGGCGCTCCGCCGCGGCGAGATCCCGGAGCCGTCGCGCGGCCGGGCGCCGACGTCGTTCAAGGGCGCGTCTCGGATCCTGGCGGGGCTGGAGGACGCACCGTGAGCGAGCCCACGCCCACCAAGGTGGTGACCCCGAACTGGGGCGACCCCGGCGTCTTCGGCATCGACGGGTACACCGACGCCGGCGGCTACGAGGGGCTCCGCGCCGCGCTCGGGATGCAGCCGGCGGAGGTCATCGACGTCGTCAAGGCGTCGGGCCTCCGCGGCAGGGGGGGCGCCGGCTTCCCGACCGGCGTGAAGTGGTCGTTCGTCCCGCAGGACACCGGTAAGCCGACGTTCGTGGTAGCCAACTTCGACGAGTCCGAACCCGGCACGTTCAACAACCGCGAGATCGTCGACCGCGAGCCGCACCGGTTCCTCGAGGGGGTGGCGATCGCGGCGTACGCGGTGCAGAGCCACCTCGCGTTCGTCTACTGCCGAGGCGAGTTCCTGCACCAGGGGGAGGTCCTCGAGCAGGCGATCCGAGAGGCGTACGACAAGGGCATGTTCGGCGCGTCGGTCGCGGGGTCCGGGTACCCGTTGGACGTCGTGCTGCACCGGGGAGCCGGGGCGTACATCTGTGGCGAGGAGACCGCGCTGCTGTCGTCGCTCGAGGGTTATCGCGGTCAGCCGCGGCTGCGCCCCCCGTTCCCGGCCGTCGAGGGCCTGTACGCCTCGCCCACGCTGATCAACAACGTCGAGACGCTGGCGAACGTCCCCCCGATCTTGACGAACGGTCCGGAGTGGTTCTCGCGGATCGGCACCGAGAAGTCGCCCGGGACGAAGATCTTCAGCGTCTCGGGCAAGGTGGAGCGCCCGGGCAACTACGAGGTGCCGATGGGCACGCTGCTGCGGACGCTGCTGGAGGAGCACGCGGGCGGGGTGCTCGGCGGCCGGCGCCTGAAGGCCTGGACGCCGGGCGGCTCGTCGACGCCGATGTTGACGGAGGAGCACCTCGACATCCACCTCGACTTCGAGTCCGTCGCGGCGGCCGGATCGCTGCTCGGGACGGGCGCGATCATCGTGATGGACGAGACCGACTGCATAGTCGAGGCCACGCGCCGGCTCCTCCAGTTCTACGCGCACGAGTCCTGCGGCAAGTGCACCCCGTGCCGCGAGGGAACGTGGTGGGTCAGCCGGGTGCTCGCGCGGATCGAGCAGGGATACGGTCGCGACGAGGACCTCCCGCTGCTCGACGACCTCGGCGCCAACATCCTGTTCCGGGCGTTCTGCGCGCTCGCGGACGGCGCCGTCAGCCCGATCCAGTCGAGCCTGCGCTGGTTCCGCGCCGAGTACGAGGCGCACATCGCCGAGCACCGTTGCCCCTTCACCGGCAAGGGGCCCGGTGTCGAGGCACCCGACCTCTCCGAGGTGCCGGCGTGAGCGATCTCGTCACGCTCACGATCGACGGCAAGGAGATCACCGTCCCGAAGGGCACGCTGATCATCCGCGCCGCCGAGAAGCTCGGCATCGAGATCCCGCGATTCTGTGACCACCCGTTCCTCGACCCGGTCGGTGCCTGCCGGCAGTGCTACGTGGAGGTGGAGGGTCAGCGCAAGCTGTTCACCTCCTGCACCACCGAGGTCGCACCCGGCATGGCCGTTCGGACGCAGAACGCCTCGGAGGAGGCGCACCGAGCCCAGGTCGCGAACCTGGAGTTCCTGCTCCTCAACCATCCGCTCGACTGCCCGATCTGCGACCGCGGCGGCGAGTGCCCGCTGCAGGACCAGGCGATGGCGTTCGGGCCGGGCGAGAGCCGCTACATCGAGGCGAAGCGAACGTACGTCAAGCCGCTCGAGCTGTCACCGCTCGTCGCGCTCGACCGCGAACGGTGCGTGCTGTGCGCGCGGTGCACTCGGTTCTGCGACGAGATCAGCGGCGACCGGTTCATCGAGCTGTTCGCGCGTGGCGCCGGCGAGCGCGTCTCGATCGCCGCCGGCGAGGACTTCCGGTCGCCGTACTCGGGCAACACGATCCAGATCTGCCCTGTCGGTGCGCTCACCGCCCGGCCGTACCGCTTCGTCGCCCGGCCGTTCGACCTGTCCAGGGCTGACTCCGTGTGCCAGCACTGCAGCTCCGGCTGCAACGTTCGTGTCGACATGCGTCGCGGGGAGGTCGTACGCGTCCTCGCGCGTGACAACGCCGACGTGAACGACGCGTGGACGTGCGACAAGGGACGGTTCGCCTTCCGCCATGCCGACCTCGACGCGCGCCTCACCACGCCGCTGATCCGCGCTCGCGGACTCGAGCCCGCATCCTTCGACGAGGTGTTCCAGGCGGTCGCCGGATGGTCCGAGGGCGGTCGTGTGGCGTTCCTGACGGGCGGTCGGCTCCCCGACGAGGATGCGTACGCGCTCTCGAGGCTGGCCAGGGTCACGTTCGGAACGAACGACCTCGACCACCGGAGGACGTTCCACGGCGGACGCGCCGAGGTCGTTGCTGCGTCGGCGCCGCTCGCGACCACGTACGCGGACGTCGAGCGCGCGAGGGTCATCGTCGTCGCCGGCCTCGACGCCGAGCACGAGGTGCCCATTTTGCACCTACGGATCCGCAAGGCCGCTCGCAAGGGCGCGCGTGTGTTCGTGATCCATCCTCGTCGAACGCGTCTGTGGGACGTCGCCGAGCACAGGCTCTGCCGGCCGGAGCATCAGAGCTATGTGCTCGAACGGATCCACGAGGCCGATGGAGCCGCGGGGTCGTTCGAGCGCCGCGTCGCAGATGCGCTCGGCGAGGCCGGAGGCGAGGCGATCGTCCTCGCCGGCGACCGCCTGATGGAGCACCCGCTCGCGGCCGACGTCGCGCTCACGGTCGCCCAGCGGTTCGCGGTGCGGTTCGCGCTCGTGCCGCGGCGCGCGGGCGACCGAGGAGCGCTCCGAGCGGGCGTCCACCCGTCGCTCCTGCCGGGCGGGCGGCGGCTGGCCGACGCGGGTGAGCGCGCAGAGGTGGAGGCGTCGTGGGGATCCGTCCCCGCCGAGCCCGGCCGGTCCACGCGCGGGATCCTCGAGGCCTGCGCGAACCGCGAGGTCGATGTCCTGTTCCTCGTCGGGGTCGACCCGCTCCGCGACGTGCCGAACGCCGACCTGGTGCGGCGTGCCCTCAGCAACACCAGGCACGTGGTCGTCCAGTCGCTCGAGCTCGGCTCGCTCGAGGCGTTCGCCGATGCGTTCCTGCCGGCCGCCGCCTGGATCGAACGCGGCGGCCACGTGACGGACTGGGAGGGCCGCTCGCAGCCGATCGATCCCGTGCGCGCTCCGACGGGCGTCTCGCGCCCGGACTGGGAGATCTTTGCCGGGCTCGCCGAGGCCGTCGGCCGGCCACTCGGCTTCGAGACGCTCGATGCGCTCCGCGCGGAGGCCGCCCCTCTGCTCGAGCCCAGGACCGTGCCCGCCCGTTCGACCGCGTGGACCGGGACCGGCCCGGCCCAGCGCCTCGGCGACCTGACGTTGTTCAGCTACCCGCTCCTGGTCGATGAGGGGCGTTTGACCGAGGGCGCGCAGGAGCTGAAGGCGGCGCTCGAGGAGGAGGCGTTCGTGGACGTGAACCCGGAGGACGCCGAGAAGCGCGGCCTCGTCGACGGCGGGCGCGCCACGATCCGAACCGGTGCGGGCGAGGCGGTGCTGGCCGTCCGCGTGACGGACCACGTCGCGCAGGGGTGCGTGTTCGTCCCGTTCAACCAGCCGGGCCTGGGAGCCAACGTGTTGCTGAGCGGCTCGTTCACGGCGTCGACGGAGATCGAGACGGCGGCCGGTGAGAAGGAGCCGGCCGAGGTCGCCGAGGGCGTCGCCTGATGGACTGGCTCGACTGGCTGCTGCTCGTGATCCGCGTGATCGTCGTCTTCTTCGCGCTGCTGATCCTGGTGCTGCTGCTCATCTGGGTGGAGCGCAAGGTGGTCGCGGACATGCAGACGCGGGTGGGCCCGATGCGTGCGGGACCGCGCGGCATCCTCATCACGCTCGCCGACGGCATCAAGCTGTTCTTCAAGGAAGGCATCACGCCCACCCTGGCCGACCGGCCCGTGTACCTGGTCGCCCCGGTGATCGCGATGATGCCCGCGTTCCTCGCGTTCGCGGTGATCCCCTTCGGAACGGGCGTCGAGCTGTTCGGTCGCGACATCCCGTTCCAGGTCGCCGACCTCTCGATCGGGATCCTGTGGATCCTCGCGATGAGCTCGATGATGGTCTACAGCATCGTGCTGGCCGGCTGGTCCAGCGGCTCGAACTATCCGTTGCTGGGCGGCGTTCGTAGCTCGGCACAGATGATCAGCTACGAGGTGGGCATGGCGCTCGCGATCGTCGCCGTGGTGATGTACTCCGACGCGCTGCGGATGTCCGACATCGTGGCGAGCCAGGACCGGATCTGGAACATCGTCCCCCAGTTCCCGGCGTTCGTGATCTACCTGATCTCCGGGCTCGCCGAGACCAACCGACCGCCGTTCGACCTGCCCGAAGCCGAGTCCGAACTGGTGGCCGGGTACCACACCGAGTACTCGGGGATCAAGTTCGCGATGTTCTACCTGGGCGAGTACCTGAACACCGTCACCGTCGCCGCCGTCGCGACGACCCTCTGGCTTGGCGGGTGGCGTGGTCCGGCGCCCGAGTTCCTGCCGTGGCTGTGGCCGCTGCTGTGGTTCGTCGCGAAGGTCCTCGTGATCATCTACGTGTACATCTGGGTCCGCGCGACGCTCCCGCGGATCAGGTACGACCGGCTGATGGCGTTCGGCTGGAAGCTGCTGATCCCGTTCGGTCTCGTGTGGGTGCTCCTCACCGGCGCGATCGTCGTGCTGCCGGACGTCTACAGCCGGGAGGCGATCATCACCGCGTTCGCGATCGGCTTCGGGGTCCTCGTCGTGATCTC
>JBMDWR010000153.1:0-1631 GCA_048594645.1 Actinomycetota bacterium | reverse complement strand
CGCCTTTCGGCTTGCCAGTTGAGCCGGAGGTGTATATCACATACGCAAGGCTCTCCGGCGCCACTCGCCTGAACCTTTCAGGATGGCGCTCTCCCCCCGTCGCCACCGCTCCTTCGTCCACGTTGATCACCCTCGCCCGGGTCTCCGGCATTGATTGATGACACTCTTCATTCGTCAGCATCACCACCGCTCCCGAATCCTCCATCATATACGCGATCCTCTCGCTCGGATATGACGGGTCCAACGGTATGTACGCTCCTCCGGCCTTCAATATTCCCAGCAGCCCGATCACCATCTCCAAACATCTCTCCATGTATATCCCCACCAGCGCCCCGTCTCCCACTCCTTCCTCCACCAGCCTACAGGCCAGCGCGTTCGCCCTTTTATTCAACTCTCGATAACTTATCTCCTCATCCTCGAATACCACCGCTATCGCATCGCCTCTACGCTCCGCCTGCTCCTCAATTACCTCGTGAATACCCTTCTCCCCTACATATTCCCTCTCCGTCTCATTCCATTCCTCTATAATCTGTCTCTCCTCTTCTTCGCTCAACAATCTCAGCTTCGCGATCTTCTCCCCCGGATTCGCCGCTATCGCTCCCAGCAACCTCTCGTAATGTCCCAGCATCCTCCCGATCGTCGTCCTATCGAACAGGTCACGGTCATACTCCACCCAGCACCTCATCCCCTGAGCGCTTTCCGACATCATCATCGTCAGATCGTACTTCGCCGTTAGACTCTCCACAGGATATGGACTCTGCTTCACTTCCCCCAATTTCAGCGACTCTTCCGTCACATTCTGCAGCGCAAACATCACCTGGAACAGCGGCGATACGCTCAAGTCACGCTCTTCCACAAGCTCTTCCACCAGGATCTCGAAGGGCAAGTCCTGATGCGCGTATGCCCCTATGCTGACTTCCCTGACTCGCCTCAAGACCTCTCGATAGCTCACATCCCCGCTCACGTCGCTCCTGAGCGCCAGCGTGTTAACGAAGCATCCTATCAGCCCTTCCAACTCACTGTGATTCCGATTCGCTATCGGCGTTCCGACTATGATCTCCTCCTGCCCGCTATACCGCCTCAGCAGCGTCTTGAATCCCGCCAACAGCGTCATGAATAACGTCACTCCTTCTTCCCTGCTGATCTCTCTCAATCTCTCCGACAGTTCCTCTCTTATCTCTATCGCTTCGCCGCCTCCTCTGCGCGTCGGCGCCGCCCCACGCGGCCTGTCCGTCGGCAGTTCCAGAACCTCCAATCTCCCCCCAAGGGCTTCCTTCCAATACCTCAACTGCTCTTCCAGCGCCTCTCCACTCAACCACTCCCTCTGCCACACCGCATAATCCGCATACTGGATCTCCAGTTCCGCCAGCGGTGATTTCTCACCCGCGCTATACGCCTCGTATAAAACGCTCACCTCTCTTATCAACACTCCCATCGACCAGCCGTCCGAGACGATGTGATGCGCCGTGAACATCACGACCTGCTCCTGGTCTCCAACCCTTACCACTTTCGCTCGCAGCATCGGCCCGGTCGCCAGATCGAAAGCCCCCACCGCTTCCTCCATCGCCAATCGCTTCGCCACCGATTCTCTTTCCTCTTTCCCCAATCCCCTCAGGTCTACTATCGGAATG
>JBMDWR010000152.1:0-13027 GCA_048594645.1 Actinomycetota bacterium | reverse complement strand
CAGGAAGTCGCGGGTTCGAGTCCCGCCGTCTCCACGAACAAAGGCGCAGATAGACGCCCATCACCTCGATCCGACACAGCGCAACTGCCCTGTCGCCCCCGCGATTATCTTGCCGCGGTCCTGCGCCGTGCTCGCCAAGCGATCACGAGGACCCCAACGGCACCGAGCACCGCGATCGCGTAGACGAGCGGGGCGGCTCCGCTCCTGCCCACTGTCGCCGTTGACTGTTGCTCTCCGGATGCCGATAGCGGTAGAGGATTCCACGGCCCGGATCCGGCGTAGCCGAACTCCTGGACGTGTGTGCCGTCGACGGTCGCGATCTCGAGCGTGCCGAGTTGCCCCATCGAGGGCAGGATCTCGCGTTGGTACGAGATCCGTGAGCCGTCCGGGGACCAATGGGCAAGCACCCCGCTGGGGATCACTTTGGTTAGGTCGGTGCCGTCAGCGCGTATGATCCAGATCCCACCCTCGTGGCAGCAGTATGCGAGGCGTGAGCCATCCGGCGACCAGACCGGGTTTTCGTCGGCCAAGTCCACGTCGTCGACCAGCTTCCGATCGCCGCTCCCGTCGAGGTTCATCACTCGCAAGTCGAGACCCTCCGCTCCGTCGAAGTACGCGATTCGCGACCCGTCGGGGGAGAGCACCGGATCGAATAGAGGGGCGTCGGGGCCGCCGCGTGAGTCGAGGAGCTGTCGCGTGCCTCCCACTGAATCGATGGTGTAGATGTTGCCTCTGGCGGCGTAGATGACTTGCGACCCGTCGGGCGTGAACGAGCCTCCGGACACGGAAAACGTGTCAGTGAACACGCGGGTTCTCGTCAGGCGCGTCTCTGAGCCGTCGGATCTCAGCACGAACAGGTCAAACCGGTGGCCGTCCATGTGTCGACGGATGAGCAGGTTCGAGCCGTCGCTCGACCACGCAAGCGGTTCGCCATCGCGCTCGCTCAGCTGGATCTGCTCGTCGGGATCGCCCGGCCGCGTCGGGTTCACCGCCCAGATCCCTTCCTTGTTCCCGTAGGTGGTCCAGCCTTCCTTGTTCCCGTACGCGATCCAGCCGCCGATCTCCGAGAAGATCCCCTTGGGCCTTGGCGTAGGCTCGTCCGCGGGGCGCTCGGCGGAGCGGAAGGCACGTGTCAGGGTCACAAAGCTCACGAGCGCGAGGATGATGCCGACCACGCCCGCCGCGATGCGCTGGTTTCGGCGCTTGCGATCGCGTCGGCGCACAAGCCGCTCGAATGACCCTTCAGGGAGGCGGAACTGCTCGGCAGCCCGCTCGACGCTTCGCTGGTCGATCACGATCGTTCCTCCACCGTGGCTCGTGCGCTTGCGCGCGCTCTGGTCGCGTGAGCACGGACGGTTGCTGGCTTCACGCCAAGGAGATGGCCCGCTTCCTCCGAGGTGTAGCCGAACATCGTCGTGAGAACGATCGATGCTCTCTCGGCGGGGCTGAGCCGGCGGAGGATTCGCACGACCTCATCTCGGTCCTCCACCCGGGCAAGGTCATCGATGGTCGGGGCCAACGAGACCTGCCGCCGGACGGCCAGCACCGTACGGCGATACCTGCTCCGGAACAGGTTCATCGCCGTTCGGAACAGGAAACCGGCGGAGTCTTCGAGGACGCTCACTCGCTCCCACCGCTCCCACAGCTTCAGGTAGGCGTCCTGCATGATCTCCTCGGCCTCTTGGAGGCTCCCGGTGATCAGACAGAGGCCACCGAACAAGCGCTGGTGCGTTTCCTCGAAGAACAGGTCGAAGCTTGGCCGTGCCTCGGCCACCTCGCGCTCCTCGGTGCCGTGCGGGGCTGTCCGCCTGGATGGAGCAGCCCCCGTGCTCCATGAACGCACGTGGAGCCAGTTCTGCTGTGCCGCTCAGAATATTGGCTCCCTTAGGACCAAGTGGTGCGTTCGGGCGGCCAACCCTGGGCCCTCGTACCTCACCAATGAGGCCGGATTTCGCAAGCCCCAGCTCGCACTTGAGGTCCAGTTACTTCCAGCGTCGAGTCTGAGGTGTACCGGATGTGTACCGCGCCACCCCCTAACTGGACGGCATCCGTTCAGGATCGACCTGCGCTTTCCCGCGTCAGCACACCGTTCACTCCCGGATACTTTGCAAGCAGGGGGTCGGCGGTTCGAGTCCGCTCGTCTCCACGGATCGATCCCAAGCCGTCACTCGGCGGATCGACCACGCGCCGAGCGACTGCGGGCGGCCCCAGGTAGGCCGCCCGCACGGAACACCACTGAAGTTTGGGAACAGCCGAAACGACTGGATCGAGTTACCTGGCCAGCGCATGTCCCTCCCTCGCCTCGAGCTTCCCCGCATCCGACAGCGCGGACCCGTGGGACCCGACGCTCTCGGCCAGCGCACGTCCCTCCATCGCCTCGAGCTTGCCCGCATCCCACAGCGCGGACCCGTGGGACCCGACGCTCTCGGCCAGCGCACGTCCCTCCATCGCCTCGAGCTTGCCCGCATCCCACACTGGCGTGGCGACGCGGGCGGCCTCGCGGTCGGAGGTACGCCCCGCCTGGTTGAGCGCCACAGCGCTCATGATGAGGGCCGCGGCCGCGAGGACGGACACTGCCGCTGCCCAGAGCCTGAACCCCACGGCCCGGCCCATCGCCTCGATGGTTCCGGCTTTCGTGCTCATGCCTCCTCCTCCTTCGGTCGTCGCCCTTACCTCGGCCGAGCGTAGGGAAGCGTCGGCGCGAAGGAATCCCCGAGATCCGTATCGATCAACGCGTCGACCGGTACGACGCTCTGGTCAGGACGCCGATGCCTCGGGAGGGAACCTCGATGCCAGTTCCGTGCGGGAGCGGATGCCGAGCTTGCGGTAGATCCGCTTCAGGTTGGCCTCAACCGTGTGCACGCTCACGAAGAGGGCGTCGGCGGCCTCCTTATTGGTGCTCCCTGTCGCGACGAGCGCCGCAACTCGTTCCTCGGTCGGGGTCAGTGCGACCGACGAAGGGGCCCGCCCGCCGATCCGCGCCAACTCGGCGCGCGCACGGTCCGCCCACACGGCGGCGCCCAATCGCTCGAAGACCTCCAGGGCCTTGGAGAGCGTCTCCCGAGCCTCCTTCTTCCGCTTCGAGCGTCGTTCGATCGTCCCGCTGACGAGGAGCGTTCGCCCGAGCTCGAACGGCAGCGGCAGGCGGTCGTGCTCCCGGAGCGCGCGAGCGGCCGCCGCCGCCGCCTGGGGAAGATCTCCCCGGGCGGCGAGCACGAGCGCCCGGCACCGGGCCCCCGTGGCGATAGCCCAGGCCCGGTCGAGGTCCTTGCCGCTTTCTTCGAAGGGGACGAGGAGCGCCTCGGCCTCATCGATTCGCCCGAGCGTCACTAGCGCCTCGACCTCGTCCGGGACGATGCGGTAATAGGCGGGCTCCCGAACGCCCATCGTCTGCTCGAGCTCGAGGGCCCTGGACAGATACGCGTCGGCCTCGGCGAAGCTGCCCAGGGAGAGCTCGAGGAACCCCAGGACCGCCAGGTTCGGGATCATGAGGAAGACCTCGCCGGCCGCCTCGGCGACCCGCAGCCCGTCGAGGGCTTCCAGCCTCGCCGGGTCGGCCCGCCCCCGATGGGCTTCCACCAGGCCCACGGCGAAGTGGCCCTCCGACGACATGGGCCCCATGAGGATGCGCTGGGCGGCCGCCCGGCTCTCTCGGGCGTGCTCCATGGCTGCATCCCAGTTGCCTGCCCGGCACTCCAGCTCGGCGAGGTGGTACCGGATCTGGGGAATCGCAATCTCAGCGCCGTGCGCCGCGGCATCACCCAGGAGCTCGCTGAACGTCCGCCGGGCCTCGTCCAGTCGATCGGTGAACTTGAGGAGCTGCGCCACGGTGAAGGCCGCGCGCAGGACATGAGATTTGAATTCGCCCTCCATGTGCCCTTCCAGAGCGATCCCGCGATCGAGCAGCTCCCGATCGATCCCGCGTCCGAGGACGAACTCAACGAATGGGTACGCCGTGAACGCCTCGGCCATCACCCGTGGTTCCTGCAGCTCGTCGGCCAGCTGCAGCGCTGCGCGAGCGTGCCGCTCCGATGCCACGAGGTCCCCCCGGAACAGCCAGGCGTACCCGAGGTTCTGCTCGATCCGTGCCCGGAGCGCGAGATCGACCCCCGCCTCGCCCCGAGCAGCCTCGAACACGGCCCAGGCCCCGCGCCACCCTTCGATCTCGGCGAGGGCCATCCCAAGGTCCAGCAGCACGCGGGCACGAGCCGGCCCGGCCATCGAGAGGTCCACCGCTTGCTCCAGGACGCTCCGGGCTAGCGCCGTGTCCCCGCACTCGTGGTGAGCCACGCCCGCCTGGTGGGTCCGGCGCACGAAGTCCTCGCCTCGGTCCTGCGGCGTGGCGCGTCGGGCCATCTCCCAGAGCTCGGCTGCGGATTGCGGCGCTCCCCTGGAGAAGGCCAGCGCGGCGGCCTCCTCGAGGGCGGCGGCGACGGCCACACCGGGGCCCTCGACGGACAGAGCTAGGTGGCGGGCCCGTTCCTCCGGATCGCGGACGATCGCCGCGAGTCGGTCGTGCAACTCGCGAAGCCTCGGAGGCGGAGTCCTCTGGTAGACCGCGGAAGCGAGGAGAGGGTGGCTGAACCGGAGCCTGTCGCCGATGACCTCGACGACGCCGTTCTCGATGGCGGGATCCAGGCGAGCGTCGACCGGTGACGGAGCGATCGCGCCTGCGACGGTCTCGAGCGTCGGTGACGACAGGGCCGAGACGATCTCCAGCGCCATAACGGTGTCCGCCGGCAATCCCCTGAGGCGCTGTTCGATGAGCTCCTGCAAGCGGTCGGGGATCGGAAGCTGTCCACTCGTTCCCACATCGTCCCCTCGTCGAAGCAGCGCAAGTGCGACCTCCTTGGCGAAGAACGGATTGCCGCCCGACATCTCGTGGATGCGCAGGAGCGTGGTCCGCGGGAATCCCTCACCCACCGTTCCGAGGACGACCCGCTCGATGGCGTCGAGGGACAGCGGCCCGACATGCACGACGTCCACGCGCTCCCCGGCGAACGCCTGCAGGACGCCGAGGGGATCGACGTCGTCCTGGGATCCTCGAACGGCCGTCAGCACGCCGATCGGCTCGTCCTTCAGACGCCGGACGACGAACTGCAACACGCGCGCAGACGGCAGATCCATCCACTGCGCGTCGTCGATCGCCACGACGACCGGCGTGGTGGACGTCACCGCGCGGATGCATCCCAGGACGGCGAGCGAGACCGCCCGCTGGTCGGCGCGGCCGCCGGCACGAGGCGTTCGCAGGAGCGCCACCTCCAGGGCCGCGCGCTGCGGCCCGGGGAGCGTTGGCAGACTCTCCTCCAGGACCGGCTCGACGAGGTCGCCGAGGGCCGCGTACGACAGACGCGTCTCGGCCTCGACGGGGTTGCACGAGAGCGTGCGGTACCCGCGATCAGAGGCTCTCGCCAGCCCCCTCCTCCACACGGTCGTCTTCCCGATGCCGGCGTCCCCCGACAGGAGGAGCGCGGTCGGGCCGGCGGGGATCGAGTCCAGGGCGCGTTCGAGGATCCCGAGTTCGGGCTCGCGCCCCATGACGTCACCGGCCAAAACGCACTCTCCCTGCGTCGGTGGGCCCTCGGATTCTATGGATGGGCCGGTCCGAACATCGCAGATCCGTCGGGCCCGGAGCCGCTTGTGGCTGGGTACAGGATGTGCACCGGTTCGGGTCAGCGTTCCAGGGGCGATCCCATAGTCTCTTCATCTCTTCCCTTGGGTCACCACGACGCCTGCGCTCCGTGCACCGTGGCTCGTCAACGAGTTGCCTAGGTCTTGCCTTGCTGCCGTGAGCGGAGAACGCACGGTCACGTTAGGCTCCGACCCTCCGCCACCGTGAGGACGTGGAGTCGTTGAGGGTTCTGGTGTCTATCGAGATCGAGCGGCCGGTGGCCGACGTGTGGCGCTTCTGGGCGGTCGAGCACGTGCGGAACCATCCACGGTGGGACCCGGATGTCGAACTCGAGAAGATCTCCGATGGTCCGATAGGACTCGGCACGAGGATCCGTCGGCGGAACACCCGCTGGGATTCGCCAGTGGAGGGAGAGATGGAGGTCGTGGAGTTCGAGCCTGAGCATGCGATCGCCTTCTCGGTGCGCGACGCCAACATGGAGGCGCACGGACGGGCGACGTTCGAGGCAACAGAACCGGAGCGCACCAGGCTCACGATGACCACCGAGATATCGGGGCTGGACGATCCGGCGGCCAGCGAGCTCATCACCGAACGGATGCAGCGGAGCATCGCAAACGTGAGGACACTGGTCGAGCACGAGACATAGCTCGTGCCTTTCGGCTAACGGTTCGGCCGGTCGTGCTTTGCAGGCAGAGGGTCGACGGTTCGGGTCCGCTCGTCGTCGGCGCTGCCACCTGGGGAGTATCTGCCTCGGAGTCCTTGTTCCACTCGTGACGCGATACGATCACGCCGAGGGGTCTGTGGGTACGTGCGCGGACGCTCGCGCAGGAGAGGCGACCGTTCTCGACGTCTCCTTCCGCTCACGCCTACGCTCCGCTCGTGGACGTTGGTCCTCGGACAACAAGGATCTCCCCGGTCCCTGCGTGGGCGTTCGCGGCGGGGGCCCTTGTCATGGACCTCGCCGTCCTCCTGCTGCCGCTGCACGATGGGTCCAGCGTGGTCTCTCTCTTGTTGGGGACGGGGCCCGTCCGCTTACAGGCGGCTTACGTCCTCACACTGTTCGCGCGATCGGTCGCGATCCTCACCGGCTTGATGCTCCTGCGCCGAGGCCGGGGATCCATGGCATCGGGAGTGTTCGTTGGTCTACTCGTCATCATCGGGCTTCACGTGACCTCCTCGATCCTGACGGCGATCGACGGGTGGATGTGGCAGACCGGTGTCGTCTTGGTCCTCCAGACGATGGAGTGCGCACTGCTCCTCCTTGCCGCACAAGCCGCCAGACAGCAGGAAACGTAGACATCTAGACTCCGGACTGTCGAGGTACATCTCCGCACACCGGGCCACCATAGGTGCTCTACCTCGCCGCCAGCGTGGCGCCCGGTTCATCCGACGTCGGATGAGATCACTCCGACGACCTGCGGGAACCGCGGATGCCCTGGTCACGGCGACGTCATGAAGAGGGCGAGGGTCGAGGGGCTTCTCAGAACCGACGTCCGGGATCCGTCGGGGTTCGCCCCGATGACTCACCCCGCGGTGGTTGTTCAGGCGACGCGCCGGATCCTATCGCCGCCCGTGTGCCGCCGACCCTCGAAACCGTCCCGCTGCGCGTCATCGGCAGCGACCCGAACGC
Organism: Actinomycetota bacterium; assembly: GCA_048594645.1. GTDB lineage: Bacteria > Actinomycetota > UBA4738 > UBA4738 > HRBIN12 > DASSJM01. Next base: position 5,765 of record JBMDWR010000152.1, on the reverse strand, counting down.
CGAACCGGTACGTCATGCGTCCGCCGAGCCAACCGGAGACGCTGAGGAGCAGCAGCGCGACGATCGACAGGACGATCAGTCCGACCGACGGTTCCGTCTCGTAACCGTCCGCTCTGCGGATGAGGAACGAGATCGCGAACAGGATCACGACCGTCACGTTGATGAGCAGGTGCGTGACCCCCGTCCTGAACGCCGGGGTACCACGGGGGATCACGAACAGATCCATCAGGCCCCAGATCGCAGCGACGAGCGCGCCGATAACGCCGATGCCGATCAACCAGTACGCGCCTTCGGCCAGTGCCGCCGGCTCGTCGCTCAGCGTTGCGGCGATATCGAACACGAGGCTCGCGACCCACGCCCCGATCGGGACGGTCACGAGCAAGGGATGGAGCGGATGGCCGTACGGGCCGGCGAGTGCGTTCGCGGGACGCTTGGCTCGATCGTCAGGTGCCATGGCAGACCTCCGAAGGACGTCTCGTTCGTCCTTTGCCGTTGGCCGCGCGACGCAAACCACACGGTGAACACACACGGTGGCCGCCTCGAAGAACCGGCGACGCCGATGGTCGCCCCGGGCATCTGCCGGTTCGGACCGTTCAAGGCCGGGCGACGGAAGGCCGAGAAGGATGAGGGGCCGCCCGCCGCCTGAGCGGGTCGCCGTCGGACCTGGACATGAGCGAGAAGACATCGGGAGTCATCAGCCGTTACGGGCGAGTGCTGTGGGGCGCGAGCGCTCTGGTTCTGCTGCTCGCTCTCGTGGCCTCGTTGGTGCTCTCGGGTTCGTCCGTTGCTGCCGCCGAACGTGAAGCACAGGCCCGCGCGCAGGACATGACGTCCTCCGTCATCGCGACCGAGCTCAACGCCGACCTGCTCTCGCGGAAGATCGGTGGGACGGCGTCCCTGGCGCTGACCGTACGGATCCAGGCCGGCATCCTGTCCGATGACCGCGTCGAGGTCGTCCGGATCTGGGCAGTGGACGGCTCACTGATCTACTCGACGTCTGAGCGCTACGACGTGTCGGAGGTCGTCGTCACCGGCGACCCTGTGCTCGAACGGGCCTTCATGGGCCAGACGGTGAGCGTTGCGTCGGGTACCGCGATGCACCACGAGGATCTTCTCCGTCCGAGCGAGGATCTGTTCCAGACGTTCGTGCCGATCCGCCTGTCGGCGGGCGGCGGCGTGGAGGGGGTCGTCGAGATCGACCAGCGCTACGCCGCGATCCGCGAGCAGGGACTCAAGGCATGGCGACGCGTACAGGTCGCCGTGACCCTGACCCTGGTCGTCGTCGCGATCCTGCTCGCTCGGGCGATCCGGGATCACCGCGCGCGACACGCCGCGCGCTCACTCGATGGGCGTACCGCCGCCGGCGACGCAAGGTCGTCGCGCTCCGCCGATCGGGCGATCGATGAGGCGCACGACGGCGACGCCGCCGCCGCGATCGATGAGGCGCACGACGGCGACGCCGCCGCCGCGACCGTCGAGGCGGAAGATCACCTGCACGAACTCGAACGACGACTCCGCGAGGCCGAGTCGTCGAGCCCGAAGCTCATCAGCCAGATCGAGGAGCTCGACCTGAAGCTCCGGGCGTCGGAGGCTGAGCGCGAGCAACACGTGGCGATGCTTCGGCAGCTCGAAGGCGTCCTCGCCGAGCGTGACGCGGAGCTGGAGCTCGCTCGAGCCGGCTCTGACGGTACGAAGGGCGACACGAAAAGGATCAACAAGCTGATCGCCGAGGCCGAGGACCGGGCTGCTGCCGCCGAACGCAAGGCCGTCGAGGCGGAGAAGAAGAAGCAGGAGGCGGCGAAGCGCGCGACACGCGCCGCCGAGCGTGCGTTCGAGATGGAGGCGCTGCTCCGAGAGGCCGAGGCACGGGCGGCCGACGCGGAGAAGGAGAAGCACGCCGGCTCGGGCAGCCAGCCCGCCGACACGCGCAGGAGACGTACGGAGCCCGAGCCGAAGGTCGCCGAGGCCGGGAAGGTGGCCGCGAAAGGACAGCGGAGGGCACCGCGAGCACCGGAACGCGCCACGTCGGCGGCGAGGCACAGGGAAGCGGTCGAGCGGAAACACGCGGCGGCGTTGAAGAAGACGGAGGCCGAGCGTGATCGGTTGCTCACGAACCTCGAGGACAGCGAGCGTCAGCTTGCCGAGCTTCGAGACCGCCTGGCCCACGCGGAGAAGAGAGCGGAGGCTGTGACCGAGGTGAGGCTCCCGGATCCCGAGGTGCGGGTGGTCAACGGACAGAGCCGTCAGGCGGACGCCGAGCCAAAACTCGCCGACGCACTGGGCACGCTGAGCGAGCTCGAAGAGGCACGGAGGCAGCTCGACGAGTGGGGCCGGGAACACCCCGTCGTGCCCCCGGGATCGGAGCCGGACGAGATCGAACTCGGGGAGGATGGCCTCTCGCTTCGCGAGACGCTCTCCCGGGCCGCGGCGCGGCGGCGCGGCCTCACGTGACGTCCACCGCGGACCGTCAAGACGTGCCGAGGTCCCGCATCGCGTCGACCGCGTACGTGTCGAGGAGTGACGCCTCCACCGGCCGCGCGGCGAGCGCATCGCGGACCGGGTAGCCGTATCGGCGACTGAGCTCCAGATGCGCCCCGCACAGCGGGACCATGCGTCCTCCGCGATGGCGGACGACCACCTCGCAACCGCCCGGTGGCCGGCGACCCCATAGCGAGAAGCACAGGTAGCACACGAGCTGGAGTCGCTGCGGATACGCGAGCGACGCGCGGTACCCGTGTTCGTGCTGCACGACGAGGCCCCACAGAGCGACGGTGCCGAGGACGGCCGGGTCGCGCGTCTGCCTGAGCGCCTCCGGCTCGGGAACGCCGTGGAGCCCGCAGGTACAGGCGAGACCCGGAACGGCGTGACGGCCCCCTCGAGTGCACGACGCGGCCGCGGGACGCCTGGGCGGCCACGGCTTGCGGTTTCCGGCGATCGGCAACAGGCGCACGTTGCGTCCATCACGTGAACCCCAGAGGGTCCAGGTGCGCCAGGCGTGGATCGGTTCGACGATGATGGGTACCGGCTTCTCGAGGACCGCGGCCATGAACTACTCGGACCGGGCCGGGTCAGGCTCGGCGGGCGCTGGTTCGAGATCCGGCACGGGCTCGGGCAGCGGGAGCGATACCGGTTCGACCTGGATGATGCGTTCCGGACGGCCGATGTCCATCGTGCACCCTCGCTGTGCGTTCTCCGTTCTCCGCCCGAGCCTAGCCTCGTGGCGGCTCCGCCGCCACCCGCTCGGGCGGAGGGTTCAGTGCGGCTTGGGGACGTCTGCCGGCCTGCCAACCAACGCCCAGACGAGCACGGCGAGGAACAGCAAACCGCCGATCAGCCAGAGCTCCATCACGGCGCCCACCTCCACGGTCATCGTTCCGCTCGGGTGGTCTCGGCGCACGGTTGAAGGGTCCCGCGGCGTGCGGACCGAACGGCCGGTGCGAGACGCCGAACGTCAGATGCGAATGAGCGTGTTGATGCCGTTGAAGTCGCTGAAGAAGATGCGCCCACCCGGCCCGACCTCGAAGGAGAGCGTGCTGCCGCCGTGGTCGTACACCACGCGCCGAGCGTCGACCGCGTCCCGCCCGGCGTTGAAGACGATTCTCGTGACGTTCCCGTTGTTGACGGCGCCGAAGAACGCGGCACCGTTGCTGCGGGCACCCAGGCGACAGGCGTCGCAGAACGCGATGCCCGTGATGCCGATCGTGTGCTCGTACAGCAGCAGCGGCATCACGGGGTTCGGTCCGTCCTGGTTGGTGTTGCCGGGTGCGGCGCCCTCGCACGTTGCGTTCGGGCCCCACCCGAAGTTCCTGCCCGATCGGATGAGGTTGAGCTCGTCGTTGCAGGCGGGTCCGTTCTCCGTCTCCCACAACGCGCCGGTCTCCGGATCGAACGCCAAACCGAACGAGTTCCGGATCCCGAACGCCCACACGCGATCGTCCGATGGGTTGTCCGGCGGCACGTCTCCGTCGGGCTCGATGCGGATGATCTTCCCCCGATCCTCGTTCGACAGATCCTGGGCGTTGGCCGCGTCGTGCGCGTCGCCGACGATCGCGTAGAGCATCCCGTCCGGACCGAACAGGATGCGGCCACCGTTGTGGTACGGGCTTCCGGCCGCGGGGCTCGAGAACAGGACCCTGCGCTGCACGCTCGAGCCGTCATCCTCCCGGTAACGCAGGATCTGGTTACGGAGGTTCCCATTGACCGAGCGAGTGGCGTACACGTAGACCAGCGGCTTCCTCGGGTACGCGGGGTGGAGCGCGATGCCGAGCATCCCGCGTTCGCCGACGCCGTTCACGCCCGTCACCCTGACGAACAACCGGTCGTGGTCCGTGTCGAGGTCGTGGATGCGTACCCGACCCGTCGTCTTCTCGACGTACCACACCTTCCTGCCTGGACCGAACGTGAACGCAACAGGCGCCTCCAGGCCGCCGATCACCTGCCGCGCCTCGATCGACGGAGCGCGCCGGGAGATCCCGGGCGCCGCCTCAGCGGTCGAGGACATCGCGGCGGCCGGTGACGGGAGGGAAGCCAGCACGGCGAGGCATGGGATCAGGACCTTGGCTGTGCGACCGAGCATCGGGCTCCTCTCCGATCGTGACGCGTCACCACAGCCGATCCGTCGGAGATCGCTGCGGGCGCGCCTGGTTCGTTCCATGATGGCGCATGCTCGGCCGCACGCGCTCGGAACGGCTGTCACGCGTCGTGCTGGCGGCGACGGCCGTGACGGTCCTCGCTGCGGCGGCCTGCAACGCCGCCGAGCGGGTCACGGAGGCCATCACCGCATCGGCGTCGACGACGCCGTCGGTGCCGGGTGGTCCCTCTCCGACGGTGGACCCGGCGATCGTCGTCGAGAGGCCGCTCACGAACGACGAGGTGGGCAGCCCCGTCTCGATCGCGGGCACCGCGCAGGTCCCAGGGGATGCCGTGCTGATCCGCGTCCTCGGCGCGGATGGCGGCGAGCTCGCTGCGACCGTCGCCGATGTCGCGTGCGACGGCGACTGCCGTTTCGCGACCGAGCTCTTCTTCTTCGTGGAGGATCGCCAGGCCGGGTCGGTCGCGGTCTCGGCGTCGGAGGTGCCGCAGAGCCCCGCCACGATGATCCCGGTCGTCCTGGTTCCGTCGTAGCGCTGTTAGGGTTCCGTTCGGATGCCCGACCAACCGCTCTGGGAACGACGTTTCCGCGCGCCCACTCGCACGCTGCCGATCTGGAGTCCTCTCGCTCCCGAGCGGTGCGTCCTGCTCTCGGACGAGGAGGGGTCGTACCAGGCGTACGCGTTCGACGTTGGCACCGGCGGGCTCGAGCGGTACACGGACGAGCCCGTGGGCGTGACGTACGCGACCGTCTCCGGGGATGGGGACGAGGGCATCTGGTTCTCGGACCCGACCGGTGACGAGTCGGGCCGGTGGCTCGCGCGAGCGTTCGACGGCGGAAGCGAACGCGAGGTGTTCCCCGGTGCCCCGATCGGATGGCCGGAGGGCTTCGCCGTGCGGCGCCAGCTCGCCGTCGGAGTGATCGCCGACCGCGGTGGTTTCGCGGTCTACGTGTCCGAGCACGGGGGCGACGCCAAGGAGATCTTCCGCGACGTCGACCACCTCGGCTTCTCCGACAGCGATCTCCACATCGAGGGCTTCGACACGGTCGGGTTGTCGGCGGACGAGCGGTTGGTCTGCGTCGAGGCGGCACAGGACGGCGACAACATCCATCGCAGGCTGGTGGTGCTCGATCCGCGCTCCGGCTCGCAGGTAGCGGAGCTCGCCGACGGCCC
>JBMDWR010000151.1:0-2320 GCA_048594645.1 Actinomycetota bacterium | reverse complement strand
ACGACGTTCGACCGGACGGGAAGAACGCGAGGATCAACGACAGGAAGTACAGGACCGTGATGTTGTCCAGGTAGCCGACGTAGGGCGTCGTCATGAACAGCGCCGCCGTCGACAGCATCACGAGGAGGAACAGCAGCGGGTCTCGGTGCGTGCGCCACGAGAACGCCCCGAGGGCGAGCCCGGTGAGCACGGGGACGCCCACCATCATGAACGCGCTGAACGTGTACAGGTCGATCCCCGCGACGCGTTGCAGGATGGAGCCGAAGAGCGGCACGGTCACCCGGTAGCCGCCGCCGAACATCGAGAACGGACCCCAGTCCCCGGCGATGAGCCCGGGGTCGTCGTTCATCATCAGGTTCGAGCGCCACGTGTACCAGGCGGGGTCGCGCGTCGGCGCGCTGATCGAGGGGTCTCGCAGGAACGTCTATCCGAACGCGAGCAGGAGCAGCGCGATCGCGAGGATCAGGATCAGGGGACTCGACAGCCGCCCCCGCCGTCTCGGCTCGGGAGCCTGGACGGCCGCCTCGGAGCGGTCCTTCGTCAACGCCATCGTGTGCGGTGTCCCCCTCGGGCCCTCACGCTCTCCGTGCCGCCTGGTGGGGGCCGGCCCAGGATACGCGACGACCCGGCCGCAGGCCGAGAACCCAGGTCATCTCGGCGCACCGGTCTCGGCACCCCGCAACGGCACTACTGGTACCGCCTCGGCGGCTCGTCCGGGAAGGGCTCGCCGATGCAGTCGGTAGGGAGCGGCAGGAGATCGGGTGGCCGGGGCCGCTGGTCGAAGTCGAATGCGTCGAGCAACGGGGTCGCCATCCGGTCCCGCTCGGCGAGCTGGGGCAGGCCCCAGTTGTCCTCGATGAACCGGACCGGCGAGGAGAACTCGGCGAGCTCGTGGCTCACGTGCCCGTGCCTGGCGAACGGCGAGATCACCAGCATCGGCGCCCGGATCCCGAACCCCCAGACATCGACCTGCGGCGGCGGCACGTGATCGTAGAAGCCGCCGTAGTCGTCCCACGTGAGGAAGATCGCGGTGGTCGGCCACATCGGCGAGCGCATGATCGCGTCGATCACCTTGGTCGACCAGTTCTCGCCGTGGCAGAAGTCGTACTCGGGGTGATCCGAGAGCTCGAAGCGTGGCGTGATCCACGTGACCGGAGGGAGCAGCCCGGCCCGGATGTCCTTCACGACGTCGTCGACGGGGAACATGTGCCGGCGCCAGCGCTCGGGGTTCATCCGGTAGCGGCGGATCGCCGAGTACGCGGACCAGATGTAGCCCTTCTGATCCTCGCTCGCCGCGTAATAGGCCCACGGGATCTTCGCGCGGTTGAGCAGGTCGCCCTCGGTCAGGAAGTCGAAGCACGGATGCACCTTCTTCATCCGGCCCTCGCTGTCGTAGACCTCGACGGTCTGGAGCGGCGGCGCGTCGCACCCGAACGTGTTCGAGCCGTGCGTCAGCTGCGGTGTCCTTCGCGGGTTGTCGTGCGCCCCGCCGGACGTCGCCGCGATCGAGAACAGATGGTTGGGGAACGACGGCCCGTGCGCGCTGGCGAAGAAGTTGTCGAACAGCACGTTCCGCTTCGCCCAGTGCCAGTAGTTGGGCAGTTGGTCCTTGTGGAGCTGCGTGTAGGCCCACGGCGCGTGCTCGCCCTGGAGAAAGCCGTCCATCTCCCCCTGGTTCCACGCCGCGAGCGCGCACGTATAGCAGTGCGGCAGGTCACCGGGCACGCGGCCGTCGGTGCCGCGCGTGAGCGTCCGGGGCCGTCCGGACGCCATGCCGCTGGTGACGCCGTTCGCGCCGGGGAACGTGCCGAAGAGGTGGTCGAACGTCCGGTTCTCCTTGATCAGGAACACGACGTGCTTGACGGGGGTCATCGTGTCGAGGGCCGTCGCGTCGAACGCCTCGGGCGTGCCGGTCGTGACGACGCTCGGGCTCCGTGTGGGATCGGGCGACGGGGAGGTCCGAGGCTCCGCCTCCGTCGCCGTGTCGCATGCGGCCGCGATCGATGCGAGGGCGAACAGGAGCGCGAGCGCGGGGACGACGCGCCGATGCGGGGGCGTCCTCATGGATGGCGCGAGTCTATCGAGCGGTGGCGGTTCGGCCGGCTGTGTGGCGCAACACCTCCGCGGTCGCGGCGGCCGAGTCCTCCCAGCGGAACGCCGCCACGCGCTCGCGTCCCGATGCCACCAGCCCGGCGCGGACGGCGGGGTCCTCGAACAGCCGCTCGAGGCCTCGCGCGATCGAACCCACGTCGTCCGGCTCGACCAGCAGCGCCGCGTCCCCGGCCACCTCGGGCAGCGAGGCCGCCGTGCTCGTCAGCAC
>JBMDWR010000150.1:0-4550 GCA_048594645.1 Actinomycetota bacterium | reverse complement strand
CGGGCCGACGCCGTTGCCCGTGAAGCCGAGACCGACGTGGGTCGCGCCGCCCGGCATCGACCCGAAGAACGGCATGTGCAACGCCGCGACGTCGACCGGTCCGCCCCACGCCGCCTGGAACGGGACCTCGTCGAACGAGGGGAACCAGCGACGGAAGTCGCGGACCAACGCCGCCACCGAGTCTTCGTCGTACCCATACCGAGGGGCGTGCGCGCCACCACCGGACAGCCGGAGCCCCGCGCCGCCGAACGCGATCCGGCCGTCGGGCGTGGGCCGCACGTAGTGCAACGACGTCCGCATGTCGTACACGCCCTCACCGCCCGTCCAGGCGATCGCCTCGATCCGTTCGGGTGCAGGAGCCGTCATCACCACGAACGTCCCGCGGATCAGCAACGAGCGGCGGAACGCGCGCCAGGCCTTCGCCCACGCGTTCAACCCCATGACACCGCGACCGGCGCGGACGGTGCCGCGGGGGGTCTCGGCCGTCGGCCGTCTCGCGTTGAACCGGAGGACCGCTGTGGATTCGTAGACGCGGACCCCGCGCTCGATCAGCGCGTTGCGCAGTCCGCGCGCCAGCCGAGCCGGATGGACGGTCGCGGCGTGCGTCACCTCGAAGCCGGTCCGGGCGACCGGCGTGTCGAACCGTTCGCGGACCTGTGCCGGCGACAGCGGGCGGTAGATCGCGCCATACCCCAAGCGCTCGGCGTCGTCGATGGTCTCGCGGACCGACGCGTCGTGTGCGGCGTTGGTCGAGATGCCGATGTTGCCGACCGGCCGGAACCATGCGTCCACGCCGCGCGCGTCGCACCACGCCCCGACCTCGTCGAGCGACCGCGCGGCCATCTCGACGGTCCGGCGCCCCTCCTCGCCGTGGCGTTCGATCAGCACCTCGGCCTCGTCGTACAGGCCGTTCACGAAGCCGCCGTTCCTCCCGCTCGGTCCGCCTCCGCAGATGTCCGCCTCGAGGAGCACCACGTCGATGCCTGGCAGGCGTTCGGTGAGGAACCACGCGGTCCACATGCCCGTGTAGCCGCCGCCGAGGATCACAACGTCCGCCGTCGTGTCCTTATCCAGTGCGGGGGCGACCGGCCCCGCGAACTCGGGGAGCGCGAGCGCCTCCTCGAGCCACCAGCTGCGCTCGGCCGGGCGAGGGAGCTCGGCGCTCACCTGGGACCGAGGTTGTATCCGAGGCGCCGAGGCAGGCCCGCGAGGAACCGCGTCAGCGGGCCGACGCGACGACCGGCGTCCTCGCGGTCGTCCTTGCGCCGGATCGCCTCGTTCACGACCAGCATGCCGGGCGAACGCAGCGGCTCCGGTGGGAAGCGCTTCGGCGGGCGCGTGACCACGGCCAGCCGCGTGAACCCGTCGTCGGCATGCAGCGCGAGGGCGGCCAGGATCTTGCCGCCGAGGTGTGACGGTCCGACGCCGTTGCCCGTGAACCCGAGGCCGTAATGGACGTTGCCGCGCCCGATCGAGCCGAAGAACGGCATCGTGAACCCGCTCACGTTGATCGGTCCGCCCCACGCGGCCTCGATCGGCACACCCTCGAAGCTTGGGAACATCCGGTACAGGTCGTTCGCGACGCGCCGCGCGTACCGGGGCTCGTAGTCGTAGCGGTGATCGATCCGGCGCGCCAGGTCGGGTTGCAGCCCCCCGAGGCCGAACACGATCCGGCCGTCGGGTGTCGTGCGCAGGTAGTGGATCGACGCGCGCAGGTCGCGGATCGCCTCGCCGCCGGTCCATCCGAGCTCGGCGAGGCGATCGGGAGCCGGCGCGGTCGCCACCATGTACGAGCCGCGCAGCGTCAGCCTCGACCTGAACGCCTTCCACCACGTCGCCCACGCCCCCAGAGCGATCACGGCGTCCGCCGCCCGGACGGTCCCGTTGGGCGTCTCGGCGGCGACGGTCTTGCCCATGCCGAACCGCGTCACGGGCGTGTGCTCGAAGATCCGCACGCCCTCCTCGATCAGCCGTCGCCGTAGGCCCCTTGCGAGCCGCGCCGGGTGCACCGTCGCCGCGTCCGCGATGAACATGCCGCTGCCGAACCGCGGGGAGGCGCATCGCTCCTGCACCTCCGCGGCCGAAAGGAGCCGGTACTCACTCTCGACCCCGAGCGCGCGTGCCGCCTCGAGCGTCGTCCCCCATCCGCCCTCGTGACGCCTGTTGGTGGCCACGGCGAGATCGCCGCCGTGGCGGAACCAGGCGTCGATCCGCTGGGCGTCGCACCAGGCGCCGATCTCGGTCGGCGAGCGCCCGCACGCCATCAGGAGCTCCATGGCGTCGGCGTCGCCGTACGTGTCACGCACGTCGCGGATCTTGTCCCACCAGCCGTCGCAGAAGCCGCCGTTCCTCCCGCTCGGCCCGCCGCCGCAGATGTCGGCTTCGAGGAGCACGACGTCGAGATCCGGGCTGCGCTCCTTGAGGAACCAGGCGGTCCACATCCCCGTGTAACCGCCGCCGAGGATCACGACGTCGGCGGTCACGTCGCCGTCGAACGCGGGCGTGACGGGTGCGGCGAACTCCGGGTGCGCGAGCGCCTCCTCGAGCCACCACGATCGCTCGGCGGGTCGGGGCGCGTCGATCACGTCCATCGGTCTCGGCGGTCCTTGACGGTCATCGGAACCGGCACACCCCATGCTGCCATGATGCCGTGGCTCGGCGCGCGTACCTCGCGGGCGACGCGCGCGTCTCCGCGAGGAGTTTCCCGTCGATCCGCCGGAGGGTGCGTTCGGCATGTTCGGTCCCACCGGCGCGGTATCGTGCGTTCCCACGCATCGGTCGGGGTTCGGGCAGGGAGGTCGCGCTCGATGAGCAACGGGAGGAAGCCACGTTCGTGGCAGGTCACCGACGGACCCGAGCGCGCGCCGGCACGAGCGATGCTCCGAGCCGTCGGCTTCTCCGAGGAGGACTTCGGCAAGCCGCAGGTGGGCGTCGCCTCGTCGTGGAACGAGGTGACGCCGTGCAACTACCACCTCGACAAGCTCGCGGCGCTGGCGAAGGAGGGCGTTCGTCAGGGGAGCGCCGTGCCGATCGAGTTCACGACGATCGCGGTCTCGGACGGGATCGCGATGGGGCACGAGGGCATGAAGGCGTCGCTGATCTCGCGGGACGTGATCGCCGACTCGGTCGAGGTGGTGATGCACGCCGAGCGCATGGACGGGCTGGTCGGCATCGCCGGGTGCGACAAGTCCGAGCCCGGGATGCTGATGGCGATGGCTCGGCTCAACCTGCCGTCGGTGTACCTGTACGGCGGCACGATCCTCGCGGGGACGTACCAGGGACGCGACGTGACGATCCAGGACGTGTTCGAGGCCGTCGGCGCGCACGCGAAAGGGTCCATGACCGACGACGAGCTGCTCGCCGTCGAGCGGGCGGCCTGTCCGACCACCGGCTCATGCGCCGGGATGTACACGGCCAACACGATGGCCGCGGCCGCCGAGGCGCTCGGCATGTCGCTCCCGGGTGCGGCGTCGCCTCCGGCCGTCGACTACCGCCGAGAGGTGTTCGCTCGCGAGTCCGGGATCGCGGTGACGCGGCTGCTCGGGTCCGGCCCACGTCCGCGTGACATCCTGACGAGGGACGCGTTCACCAATGCCATCTCGGTCGTGATGGCGCTCGCGGGCTCGACGAACGCGGTGCTCCATCTCCTGGCGATCGCGCACGAGGCCGGCGTCGACCTCGAGCTGGGCGATTTCGACCGGATCAGCCGGACCGTTCCCCACCTGGTCGACGTGAGGCCCGCTGGGCGATTCGTGATGCAGGACCTCGACCGGGTGGGCGGCGTGCCGGTCGTGATGAAGGAGCTGCTGGACGCCGGCTTGCTGAACGGCGACTGCATGACGGTCACGGGCAAGACGATCGCCGAGAACCTCGAGGAGCTGTCGCCGCCGGCGCCGGACGGCACGGTGGTTCGCCGCACCTCCGAGCCGATCCATCCGGAAGGCGGAACCGCGATCCTGTACGGCTCGCTGGCGCCCGAGGGCTCGGTCATGAAGATCGCCGGTGCGGCGTCCCTCGAGTTCCGTGGCCGCGCGCGCCCGTTCGACTCCGAGCAGGACGCGTTCGACGCGCTCACAGCGGGCCGGATCGGCGCCGGCGACGTGATCGTGATCCGGTACGAGGGCCCCAAGGGCTCACCCGGCATGCCGGAGATGCTCGCGGTCACGGCGGCCGTCGCGGGAGCCGGGCTCGGCGCCGACGTCGCGCTGATCACCGACGGCCGCTTCAGCGGCGCGACCAAGGGGTACAGCGTCGGCCACGTCGCGCCCGAGGCCGTCGTCGGCGGCCCGATCGCCCTGGTCGAGGACGGCGACGAGATCGTGATCGACGCGGCGAACCGCCGGCTCGACCTCCTGGTCGACGATGCGGTGCTCGAGAAGCGCCGCGCGCGATGGCTCCCGCCGCCTCCTCGGTACGAGGCCGGCGCCCTGGCCAAGTACGCGCGGCTCGTGGGTTCGGCCTCGAAGGGCGCGGTGACGTGGTGACGCGAGCGGCCGAGACTCGCAGCGTCTGACGGCCGGTCGGCGGCTTCCCGGCGGTCGCGTCGAGAA
>JBMDWR010000015.1:0-5127 GCA_048594645.1 Actinomycetota bacterium | reverse complement strand
GACTTCACCGGCGTGACGTTGAAGCGTGCGACCCTCGGCATCGACACAACGGTACCAACAGGGTCCGCGAAGCCTTGCGTGGTAGCGTCAGGTCCGTGGAGCCCGCGCCGCGCTCGAACGCCGAGGCGCCGGGCCACCGCTTGATGGCCCCGCCCACGGCGCTGCACGACGATCTGCGGGAGATCGCGTTCCTCCTCGGCACGTGGAGCGGCGTGGGCGAGGGGGTCTGGCCGCCCGGGGAGCCGTTCGCCTACTTCGAGGACGTGACGTTCGAGCACGCTGGAGAGCCGTACCTGCTGTACACACAGCGTTCATGGTCGCCCGACGACGGCACGGCGATCCACTTCGAGCGCGGGTTCCTGCGGCCAGCCGGAACGGGGCGTGTCGAGCTGGTCCTGGCTCACCCGGTCGGCGTGACCGAGGTGTCCGTCGGCACGATCGAGGGACAGGCGCTCGCACTCGCGTCGACGGCCGTGTCGTACGCCCCCACGGGGAGCCGGGTGACGGAGCTCCGCCGCCGGCTCGAGGTTCGGGGCGACGAGCTGACGTACGAGCTGCACATGGCGATGGAGGGCGTCGACCTCGCGTCGCACGTCCGGTCGCGGCTCACGAGGACGGTGACGAGCGGGTGAGGCGGACGTGGTTCTCCGCGAGCTCGGTCTTCCTCGCCCTGTCGCTCGTCGGGATCGCCGCGGGCGCGGTGCTGCGATGGGGCGCAGACGATCCGGCCGCGGCGGACGTCGTCTGGGCGGTGACCACGGCGATCGGCCTGCTGCCGATCGGCTGGGAGGTGGTCTCGGGGCTCCTCCGACGCCAGCCCGGCGTCGACCTCATCGCGGTCCTCGCGATGGGCGGCGCACTCGCACTGGAGGAGTACCTCGCCGGCGCCGTCATCGCGTTCATGCTCGCGACGGGCCGCACGCTCGAGGACTACGCCGATGCGAGGGCCCACCGAGAGCTCTCAGCTCTGCTGGAGCGGGCGCCGAGGAGCGCCCACCGGTACGAGGACGGAACGCTGACGTCCGTGCCGATCGAACGCGTCCGGCCGGGCGACCTCCTGCTCGTCAAGCACGGCGAGGTCGTCCCCGTGGACGGCTACCTCTTCTCCTCCACCGGCGTCCTGGACGAGTCGGCGCTCACCGGCGAGTCGCGTCCCGTCGAACGCAGCGACGGCGATCAGGTTCGCTCGGGTGCGGTGAACGCCGGAGGAGCGTTCGACCTGCGCGCCGTGGCGACCGCGGACCAGAGCACGTACGCCGGGATCGTCCGCCTGGTCGAGCAGGCGCAGCAGGAGAAGGCGCCGTTCGTCCGGTTGGCCGACCGCTACGCGCTGGTCTTCATCCCGGTCACGCTCGTGATCGCGGGGCTCGCGTGGGCGATCAGCGGCGACCCGGTGCGCGCGCTCGCCGTCCTGGTGGTTGCGACCCCGTGTCCGTTGATCCTCGCGGCGCCGATCGCGATCGTCTCCGGGATCTCGCGGGCGGCCAAACGCGGGATCATCGTCAAAGGTGGGGGAGCGCTCGAGGCGCTCGCGCGAGGACGCGTCCTGCTGTTCGACAAGACGGGGACGCTGACAGCGGGTGCGCCGGAGCTCTCCGACGTGGTGGCGTTCGCCGAGCTCGCGCCGGACGAGGTGCTCCGGCTCGCCGCCTCGCTCGATCAGGTGTCGCCGCACGTGCTCGCGACCGCGATCGTGACCGCCGCCCGGCACCGGCAACTCGAGCTGGTCTTCCCCGAGGCGGTCCACGAGGAGCCCGGCGCCGGGATCCGTGGCAGGGTCGAGGGCCGCACCGTGGCGCTCGGGAAGGCGACATGGGTCTCGGACGGCCGATCGCTGCCGCCGCGGGCTCGGGACGTGCGCCGCCGGAGCGCGATGGAGGGCTCGTCGTGCGTGATGGTTTCGGTCGACGGCGAGGTGGCGGGCGCGCTGGTCCTGGAAGACCCGATCCGACCCGACACGCCGAGGGTGATCCGCTCGCTCCGCCGTGCGGGCATCGAGCGCGTCGTGATGGTGACCGGTGACCACCCGGACGTTGCCGAATCCGTCGGGATCTCGATCGGCGTCGACCGCATCCTGTCCGAGCGCGACCCGGCGGACAAGGTCGATGCCGTGAAGGCCGAGGGAGAGACGGGCCTCACGATCATGGTCGGAGACGGCGTGAACGACGCCCCGGCGCTCGCGGCCGCCGACGTCGGCGTCGCGATGGGCGCCCGAGGCGCGACCGCGTCGTCGGAGGCGGCCGACGTCGTGCTGGCCGTCGACCGGCTCGACCGCGTCGCCGAGGCCATGCGGATCGCACGCCGGTCGCGCGGGATCGCGGTGCAGAGCGTGCTGGTGGGGATGGGCCTGTCGTTCGTCGGGATGCTGTTCGGCGCGTTCGGGCTGCTGCTGCCGGTCGGCGGCGCGCTTGTCCAGGAGGCGATCGACGTCGCCGTGATCGTGAACGCCCTCCGAGCGCTCCGGTCCGACCGCCAGACCCGGCGCCGCACGGGTCCCGGATCGCACATCGGCGATCGCTTCCGCGCGGAGCACCAGGAGTTCGTCCCGCACCTGCAACGGATCCGCGGGGTGGCGGACAGGCTCGAGACCTACGGTGCTGCCGAGGCGATGGCAGAGCTGGAGCAGATCCGATGGTTCGTGCTCGAGCGACTGGTGCAGCACGAGCAGGAGGAGGAGGCGGCGATCTATCCCGTGGTCGCCAAGCTCATGGGCGGCGAGGACCCGATGGGGACGATGGAGCGCGCCCACATGGAGATCGAGCACCTGGGCCGCGTGTTCGGCCACCTCCTCGCGGACCTACCGCCGGAGGGTCCAGGCCCCGACGACCTGACCGACCTTCGCCGCGTGCTGTACGGCCTGCACGCGATCCTGCGACTCCACTTCGCGCAGGAGGAGGAGGCGTACTCGTGGCTCGCAGCCGATCCCGAACGCGAGGACCGTGTCGGCGTCCCCGGGTGAGCCCGGGAACCCTAGTCGCTGGTCGCCGGTGCGCCGGGCGACGCCGTGCGCGGGCCCTTCGGCAGGAACACCTTGAACGACGCGCCGCCGCCCTCGCGCTCCTCGACCCACGCGCGCCCGCCGTGCAGCTCCGCGAACCGGGCGACGACGGCGAGCCCGATGCCGACGCCGGGCGAGTGCTCCGGGGCGCCGGCTCCCTGGTGGAACGGCTGGAAGATGACCTCCCTGTGCTCGGCCGGAACGCCCGGGCCGTCGTCCTCGACGATCAGCAGCGCGCCGCCCGCCTCGGGCCCGACGCGGATCCACACCCTCGAAGGGCTCGGGGTGTGCCGGGCCGCGTTCGACAGGAGGTTCTCGACGATCCGCTCGATCTTCGCCGCGTCCACGTCGATCGTCACCTCGGTCGTCCGGAGCGAGACCTCGCGATCGCCGAGGAGGTCCGACTCGCCGACGACCCGACGGACGAGGGCGCCGAGCTCCGTCGAGCGCAGGTTGGGCGCCACGATGCCGCGAGAGATGCGATCGAGGTCGAGGAGATCGGTCACGATCCGGTCGAGCTTTCGGGCGTTCACCGAGATCCGAGACGCGAGGTCGCGCGCCTCGGGCGCATCCAGGCTGTCCTGACTCTCGAGCGTCACCGCGAGGCCGAGGATCGCAGCGAGCGGCGTCCGCAGGTCGTGCGAGACGGCGCGCAGGAACGTGGTCTTGAGCTCGTCGATCGCGCGCAGCTCCGCGGCCTCTTCACGCTCGGCCGTGAGGGCGCGTTCGAGCTCGGCGGCGCGCTTCTTCTCGGTGAGGTCGACCCAGACGCCCTGCCAGAACTTCGGGTCCCCCTGCTCGTCGCGGATCAGCACGGCCTGGTCGTGCACCCACACGACCCGGCCGTCCTTGGCGACCATCCGGTATTCGACGTCGTACGTGCCCGCCGACGTCTCCGCGTCCATCGCCATCCGCAGGACCCAGTCGCGGTCGTCCGGATGGATCAGCGTGGGCCAGAGCGGCTCGGCGTGCGTCATCTCCTCGGCCGTGTAGCCGAGGAGCGTCTCGACCTGCGGGCTGAAGTACGTCGTCGTGTGGTCGGGTCTGGACGGATCGATGTACGTGACGACCGGCGTCTGTTCGACGAGCGCCCGGTAGCGCTGTTCGGCTTCCCTCAGGCGTTCGTCGGGGGGTTGCTCCGCGATCTCGACCATCACCCCCTGCCAGTGAAGAGGCTTCCCGTTCTCGTCACGGATCAGCACGGCCTCGTCGTGGATCGCCACGATCCTCCCGTCCTTCGCGATGATCCGGTAGTCGCTTCGGCAGCGCTCGGCCGCCGGCTCGAGCCGCTCGTAGGTCGCCCGCACCGTGGCGCGGTCGTCGGGATGGATACGGTCGAGCCGCCGCGGCGGCTCTGTCGCGAGCCACTCGTCGACGGCGTAGCCGAGGATCGTCTCGACCGCCGGGCTCACGTACAGCAGCCGTCCGGGCGCGTCGCGTCCCGCTTCCTCGACGTACACGATGGCCGGAAGGTGCTCGAGCAGCGCTCGCAGACGCTGGAGCTCTTCCTGGGGGTCGTCGCCCGTGAGGGAACCGCCCCGCTCGGAGACCGTCATCGCCCGGAATGGTAGCCGCGCGGCAGGAGGCGGTCGCATCCGCCTGGTGCAGCGCGTCGCGGCACCTGGTCCCTAGCTCCTGAGTACCAACCCTCGGTAGCCCTCGACGAAGCCGGCGGCACGAAGCGGTTCCCCCAGATCGGACTCCCCGGCGGGCCGACCGTCGATCTTGGTCAGCTCGATCCGCTTGAGCCGTCCGTCCTTCACGAGCGACGCGACGGCATCGACCCACGCGCCGTCGCGGCCGGCGTCGAACGTGAGGAGGGTTCTCGCCCCGCGCTCGAGGAACGCCGAGAGGCGACCGTCGACCAGCACCACGTAGGCGCCGGCCGAACGCGAGGGGCGCCCCGCGCTCTCCGGCCACGGCAGCGCCGCGCCGTAGGGCTGCGCAGGGTCGGCCGCGGCGGTCGCGACGATCGACGGCTCGCGGCCCGCGTCGCGCAGATCGCGGAGTCGTTCGACCGCGCCGGGGAGCGCGAACTGGGCCGCGCCGAGCCCGTCCACGAAGTACCCGCGCCGGACCTTCCCGGACTCCTCGAGCGCGCGGAGCACCTGGTACACGCCGGCGAACCC
>JBMDWR010000149.1:0-5973 GCA_048594645.1 Actinomycetota bacterium | reverse complement strand
CTCGACCCGCAGGGCAACGCCTCGACCGGCCTGGGGATCAGGCATGAGGCGCGCGATGTCACGGTCTACGACGTCCTGGCGGCCGAAGCCCCGATAGAGGCGGCCGTCGTCCCGACCCCGATCGAGAACCTCTCCGCGATCCCCTCCACGATCGACCTCGCCGGAGCCGAGATCGAGCTGGTCAGCCAGTTCTCACGGGAGCTCCGCTTGCGCAAGGCGATCGAGCCACTCAAGCAGGACTCGTACGACTTCATCTTCCTGGACTGCCCGCCGTCGGTCGGGCTGCTGACCGTCAAAGCCCTCGCGGCTGCGGCCGAGCTGCTAGTGGCGATCCAGTGCGAGTACTACGCGCTCGAGGGTCTCGGACAGCTCCTGCGCAACGTTCGACTCGTCCAGCAGAACGTCAACACCGGCCTGCGGCTCACGGGCATCGTGATGACGATGTACGACCCGCGCACGAAGCTCTCGGAGCAGGTCGTGGAAGAGGTCCGGCGCTACTTCAGCGATCGTGTGTACGCAACGATCATCCCGCGGACCGTGCGGCTATCGGAGGCACCCGGGTTCGGCGTCCCGATCACGGTGTACGACCCCGGATCGAAGGGCGCGCAGAGCTACCGCGAGCTCGCGAAGGAGGTCGCGGCGCGCCCGCCCGACGAACGGCCGCTGCCAACCCTCGACGATGTCGTCGTCGCGCCGCCGGAGCCGCAGATCGCCCGGGCGCCGCGTCCGCTGGTCGGTCCACAGGCCGAACCGCCGCACATCGAGCCGCGGCACCTCGAGGAGCAGGACGTCACGGAACCGCCGTCCGCAGCCCAGCCGGATGAACGCCCGCCGCCCGAGAACGGCGGCGAACCTCTCATCGAGGACGAGACGCCGGTGGGCGAGGAGTCCTCGGTCGAGGCCGACGACGCCCCCGTTGTTCATGAGACCGATGCCGGTTCCACGCTCGGCAGTCCGGTGATGAACGAACCTCAACGCGAAGACGAGCGTTCGCTCGTTCCACCGAACGCCGAAGATGAGACCGCTTCTGTGCCCGCCGTCGAGGAAGGCCCTGCCGCGGCCGGAGCCGTGACCGATGCTGGGCACGACGGACAACTCGACCTCGAGACCGAACCCGGCTCTCCGAACGGGCCTGTCTCCGAGTTGAACGGTGAGCCGGAGGAGCCATCGAGCGATACGTCGCCTTCACCCACGGGCGAAGGGCGTCTGCGACGACTGTTCCGTAGAGGAGGAGCGAGATGAAACGAGGCGGGCTCGGGCGCGGGCTGTCCGCGCTGCTTCCAGGGGCGATCGAGGAAGGCACGGGATTCCTCGAGATCCCGGTGGACGCCGTCGCCCCCAACCCGCGACAGCCGCGAACGACGTTCGAGGACGAGGCGCTGGAGGCCCTCGCGATGTCGATCCGCGAGGTGGGCGTCCTGCAGCCGATCGTGGTCCGCAAGGCCGGCGAGGCGTTCGAGCTGATCGCGGGCGAGCGTCGGCTGCGTGCCGCGCGGCTCGCGGGCCTGGCGACGGTGCCTGCGGTCGTTCGCGAGAGCGACGACGCCGAGTCGCTCCGTGAAGCGCTGATCGAGAACATCCACCGTGAGGACCTGAACCCGATCGAGCTCGCGGAGGCGTTCCGCGAGCTGCTCGAGGAGCTCGGCCTCAAGCAGGAGACGCTCGCGGAACGGTTGGGGATGTCTCGGTCGCACATCGCGAACACCATCCGGCTGCTGCAGCTCCCGCCGGACGTCCAGAAGCTGCTCGCGGAGCGAAGGATCCAGGCCGGGCACGGCCGGGCGCTCCTCTCTCTCGGCGACGCCGAAGCGCAGCGCTCGCTCGCGCTGCGGATCGCCGCCGAGGACGTCTCGGTGCGCGAGGTCGAGGAGCTGGTTCGGAACTACCTCGACCATCCGACGCATGTCGAGCATCCGGCCGCCCTCGCCGCCACCGTCGAGCCGCAAGAGAACCCGCTCGCCGAGGTGGAAGAGCTGCTGTCGGAGCAGCTCGCGACGCGCGTCACGATCCAGATGAGCAAGCGCCGCGGCAAGATCGTCGTGGAGTTCGGATCGGCCGATGACCTCGAGCGGATCGTGTCCGAGATCATCGGCTCCGGCCCGGGTCAGGCGCCCGAGTAGCGCCGCCGCCGAACGGTTTGCAGCGCAAGGTTCTGCAGCAACGGACGGTCGTCAGAGATCGAGGCGGGGCCGGACGTCCGACGCGAAGAGGTCGATCTGGTCCAGGTCGTCGAATAGCGCATGGTTGAGCACGAAGCGCTCGATGCCCGCCTCGACGTACTCCTTCATCCGGGCGACCGCTTGGTCCACCGTCCCGACGATGAAGTCTCGCTCGGCGTCTGCGAGGTACTCGTCGAACGAGCCCGCCGAGGCGTCGCGGTTCCACGCTGCCTCCGCCCGCGCCCGCCACTCCTCCTCGGTCCGTCCGATCAAGAACCAGGTCATGTATGACATCGTCACACTATCGGCGTCCCGCCCCGCGCTCTCCACGGCGGCGCGGACACGGGCGATCGACGCCCCAACCTCCTCGGGCGTGCCGCCGACACGGTTGAACTCGTCACCCCACCGCGCGACGAGCCTGGCGATCCTGGGGCCACCGTTGCCGCCGACCACGATCGGCGGATGGGGACGCTGCACCGGCTTGGGGACGAAACGGCACGACTCGATCGCGTAGTGCCGGCTCTCGAACGAGTAGACGTCCTCGGACCACAGCCCATGCACGATCTCGAGCTGCTCCTCGAGCATCTCGAACCGCTCGTCCGTCGAGGGGAAGGGGACGCCGTGCGTGCGGTGCTCGGCCTCCCACCACCCTGCACCCATCCCCAGATCGACGCGGCCGTTCGAGATGCGGTCGACGGTCGTGGCGGCCTTCGCGAGGACGATCGGGAGCCGGAAGGTGACCGGTGAAACCATCGTGCCGAGGCGGATCGTGCTGGTCCGCGCCGCGAGAGCACCGAGCAGCGTCCACGCGTCGTTCGATCCGGGATCGGGTGCGTCGACGACCGAGAGGTAGTGGTCGGACGTGAACAGCCCCTCGAACCCGAGACGTTCGCACGCGTCAGCGATCGACAGCCACTGCTCCCACGTGACGCCCTCCTGCCCCTCGAGCATGAGGCTGTAGCGGAGCGGCATCGCCGTACGATACCCGCGTGGAAGGTCCGTCCGCCGACGAGGTTCGCAGGGCGACCAAGGCCCTCGTCCTCGGCTCGGTCCTAGGCGCCCTCCTGCTGCTGCTCGGACGACGCTCCCGAGCCGGTGCCGGGCGCCGCTAGATCGAACGCGCCAGACGCGGTCCGGATCCGCGTCCGTCCGAAGGGACGGGCTCGGAGAACGCCACGATCCCCTCGACGATCGCCTGCGCCACCTCCCGCGCGAACGCGGGGTCCTGGGCGCGTTCGGCCGCCTGCCGATCGGTGATGGCGACCGGCTCGATGCGCACGGCCGGCATGCGGGTCTCGCGCAGGATCGAGATCGAGAGCGGATGCACGCCGGCATCCTGCAGACCGACGCGGCGGACCAGCGCCGCTTGGATCGACCCGGCCAGCCTGCGCCCCATCGGGGAGTGCGTGCTCGGCGTTCCGTAATGGAAGCAGGCGGCTCCGGCCTCGACGGGCTCGCCCGACCCCACGCTGATCGAGAGCGCGATCGCCGAGCCGGCGCCGTTGGCTCGACGGATCCGATCCTCGACCGGGAGCGACTCGGACGACAGCCGCAGCAACAGCGGGCGCCCGCCGAGCGCCGCCAGCTCGTCCGAGAGCGCCCTGCCGATCTGCAACGCGAGATCCGCGTGGTCTTCCTCGGCCCGCTCAGGGTCGATCGCGATGATCGAACCTTCGACCGCGAGGCCGGGTCCGCGCGCCGCCTCGCCCTCGCGCACGACGGCCCGGCTCGGCGCGTCGACCGCCGGCCGGTACCGTGCGATCCCGTGGACGGTGTCGAGCCCCACGATGCCGTCGGCCCTCGACGCCACGTTGCGCTGGAAGTCGCGCACGCCGGCGTCGGTACGCGGGCCGAAGATCCCGTCCTCCTTCCCCGCGTCGAACCCGAGCGCGTTCAGCATGCGCTGGAGCTCGCGGACGTCGTCGCCGCGGAAGGCGGGCGAGCGCAGGTAGAGCGTCCGGTCGCCCAGCCGGTACCCGGCCTCGACGAGTTGCCCCCACGTATCGGGTCCCATGATCCCGTCGGAGGGAAGGCCGCGCGAGCGCTGGAACGCCCGCACTGCCTCCTCCGTCGACGGGCCGAACGTCCCGTCTAGCTCGTCCGGCGAGACGCGCAGCCCGGCGCCGAGGAGCCGATGCTGGACGTCGCGGACGTGCTCGCCTCGGGCCCCAGTGCGGATCAGGTCCACGCTCGCAGTCTCCGAGGTGGGGCGCCTTGCGGCAACCGCAGCGCCCTAGGCGGCGACGTGTGGGTCGATCTCGCGCAGCAGCGCTTCCTTCCCACGTGCGCCCACGACGCGGGCGATCTCCTCGCCGCCCTTGAACAGCATCAACGTGGGGATGCTCATCACGCCATACCGGCGCGTCATCTCGGGGTTCTCGTCGATGTTGAGCTTCGCTACCTGAAGGGTCTCGCCCTTGTCGCGCCCGATCTCTTCCACGACCGGCGAGACCATGTGGCAGGGGACGCACCATTCGGCCCAGAAGTCCACCAGCACCGGCGTCTGCGAGCCGAGCACCCGCTCGTCGAAGTCCTTGTCCGTCACGTCACCGATCGATGCCACCGTTCGTCCTTTCGTCTGTGGTTCTCTCGTGTCCGGCTACCGCAGCCTCGGCCGGCGGACCGCCCGTCGTCGCGCCGGTCGTCGACGGGTCGACGACGCCAGCGTCCCCGCCCACCGCTCGTGTCAACCCGCCGTCGCGTGCGCCTGCTCCTCGAGGAAGCGCTCCGCGTCGATCGCGGCCTTGCAGCCCTGTCCCGCGGCCGTCACCGCCTGACGATAGATCCGGTCGGTGACGTCGCCAGCGGCGAACACCCCCGGAACGGTCGTCCTCGTTGTCGGCTCCTGCACCACGATGTACCCGCCGTCCGTCAGCTCCAACTGGCCCTCGAGCAACGCGGTGTTCGGGCTGTGGCCGATCGCCATGAACACGCCGTCCGTCGAGAGCTCGCGCACCTCACCCGTCTGGACGTGCCGGAGCTTCACGCCCGAGACGGCACCGTCGCCAACGATCTCGTCGACCACGGTATCCCAGATGACCTTGATCTTCGGGTTCGCCAGGGCTCGCTCCTGCATGATCTTCGACGCGCGGAACTCGTCGCGACGATGGACGATCGTGACGGCACTGGCGAACTTCGTCAGGAACGTCGCCTCCTCCATCGCCGTGTCTCCTCCGCCGACGACCACCAGCTCGCGATCGCGGAAGAAGAAGCCGTCGCAGGTCGCACACGCGCTCACGCCGCGTCCGCGGAGCCGTTCCTCGCCGGGGACGTCGAGCCACTTGGCACTCGCCCCCGTCGAGACGACGAGGGTCTTCGCCCGCCATTCGTCGTCGCCCGCCCAGACGCCGAACGGTCGCTCCGAGAGATCCACACGCGTCGCCGACTGCGCGACGATCTCGGCGTCGAAGCGGGCGGCCTGCTTCTCGAGCGCGTCCATCAGCTCTGGGCCCAGGATCCCGTCGACGAAGCCGGGATAGTTCTCGACGTCCGTCGTCAGCATCAGCTGGCCGCCGGCCTCGAGACCCTTCAGGACGAGCGGCCGCAGGTTGGCGCGACCGGCGTAGAGGGCCGCCGTGTACCCGGCCGGTCCCGAGCCCAGGATGATCGTGTTGCGGATTTCCACCATGCGACGCGTCCTCCACCGAGGATAACCGGAGCCTATTCCTGTTCCGTCCCCGCGAGCGCAGCTCGCCGAACCTTGTCGGATAACGTCCTCGGGAGCTCGTCGACCAAGACGAGCTCTGTCGGCGCTCGGTGCCGGGGGAGCGTCCTGGCCGCGAACGCTCGAAGCTCCTCGAGCGTCGGCGGGTTC
>JBMDWR010000148.1:0-3162 GCA_048594645.1 Actinomycetota bacterium | reverse complement strand
GGCGCGATCTACGCGCTGATCGCCCTCGGGTACACGCTCGTGTACGGGATCCTGCGGATGATCAACTTCGCGCACGGCGAGGTGTTCATGATGGGCGCCTTCGCCGCGTTCTTCTTCGCGGACGCGTACGAGGCGAGCGGGTTCCTCGACCGCCAGGCCGTGCTTTCGCTCGCGATCCTCCTGGTCGTAGCGATGCTGGCATCGATGTCCGTGGCGGTCCTGCTCGAGCGCATCGCGTACCGACCTCTGCGCAACGCACCGCGGCTGGTTCCGCTGATCACGGCGATCGGTGCGTCCCTGTTCCTGCAGAACACCGCCCGTGGGTTCTTCGGCTCGCAGACCAGGGGGTTCGGCGTCCCCGAGGCGCTGAGCGGCACGTGGACGATCCTCGGGCTCACGCTCGACCGCGTGCAGGTCCTCGTCCTGGTGACGGTGATCATCGCGATGGCCGGGCTCGGGCTGTTCATCGCGCGGACGACGACGGGCAAGTCGATGCGCGCCGTCGCCGCGGACAGCGAGATCGCCAGTCTGATGGGCATCCACGTCGATCGCGTCATCGTCACGACGTTCGCGATCGGGGGACTGCTGGCCGGCGTCGCCGCCGTCCTGTACGCCCTGACCTTCGAGTCGGTGAACTACTACATGGGCTTCCGGCCGGGGATCGCGGCGTTCACCGCGGCCGTTCTCGGGGGGATCGGGAGCATCTACGGTGCGGCCCTGGGCGGGATCACGCTCGGCCTCCTGCAGTCGCTCGGGCCGTCGCTGATCCTGACGGGGTACGGGGTGCCCTCCCCGTTCCAGCTGAAGGACGCGTTCACGTTCCTCGTCCTGGTCCTCGTCCTGATCTTCCGGCCCGGCGGCCTGCTCGGGACGGGCGAAGCGGAGAAGGTCTGATGGGGGACGTATCGACCGCCTCCGTTCTCCGCGGAGGCCTCATCGGAGCCGCAGGAGCCGTGTACGTCGCGGCAGTCGGCCTGTACACGCGGTTCGCGGCACTCGAGCTCGTGGGCGAGCAGGTGACGCTGGGGCGTCTGCTCCTGGTCGCCCCGGCGCTGCTCGCCGGGTACGCCGTGACCAGGCCGAGGGTGGTCGCGGGCGAGCGACGGGACGTTGCGTTCGGACCCGGCGTGGTCGTCGGAACGATCACCGGCGCCGTCACCGGCGTCGCGTTCGCGGCGGCCGTGTGGCTGGCGGAATGGTTCGGGGTCGACCGGATCCGCGAGGTCTTCGTGCAGATCTCCGAGCCGCTGATCGACTTCCTGACGTTCGAGAAGGGTGTGCCGGCCGGCTTGCTGTACCTGGTGGTGCTGAGCGTCGCGGGCGGCGCGCTCGGCGGGTTCGCTCGCACCGCGCCGGACGAGTACCGCCGCCCCTCGGCGATCGGCGTGCTCGTCGTCGTCACGTTCGCGCTGCTCCAGCGGATCGTCCCGATCGTCCTGGTCGAGCTCGGGTTCACGGCGGATTGGCTGTACGCGCCGTCGGCCGGGCTGACGTGGGGTGGCGCCGCGATCGTGTTCGCCGTCTCCGTGGCCGCGACGGTGTTCTGGACGCGATCGCGGTCGACGCGCGTCCGCGTCCGGTCGACGATCCAGGAGGCGCCGCCCGCCAAGCTCGGGCTGCTCGTCGTGATCCTCGCGCTGGCCGCGATCCTGCCGCTCCTGCTCGGCACGGTGATCTCCGAGGTGCTCGGACAGGTGATGGTGTACGTCCTGCTCGGTATCGGCCTGAACATCGTCGTCGGCTACGCCGGGCTGCTCGATCTGGGCTACGTGGCGTTCTTCGCGTTCGGCGCGTACTCGACGGCGCTGCTCACCGGGGCGTTCCTGAACACCACGACGGGTGCGGCCGAGCCGGCGCTCGGCGCGGACCTCAACTTCTACGTCGCGATCTGGATCGTCTCGCTGATGGCGGCCGGCGTGGGCCTGCTGATCGGCGCGCCCGTCCTGCGGCTCCGGGGTGACTACCTGGCGATCGTGACGCTCGGGCTCGGCGAGATCGTGAGCATCATCACGGCGTCGAAGTGGGCACAACCGCTCGTCGGCGGACCGCAGGGCATGCGGGGGGTCGCGAAGGCCGAGTTCCTAGGGCTGAACCCCCAGGACAACCCGCAGCACTTCTACTACCTCGCCCTCGCGTTCGTCCTGCTCGCATTGTTCGTCTCGTGGCGGCTCGCGTCGTCCCGCGTGGGACGCGCGTGGACCGCCATGCGAGAGGACGAGCAGGTCGCCGACGCGATGGGCGTCAGCACGATCAAGTACAAGCTGCTCGCGTTCGCTATGGGCGGCGCGATCGGGTCGCTCGGCGGTGCGCTGTTCGCCGTGGCGCTCGGATCGCTCACCCCGACGAGCTTCGAGATCATCGTCTCGATCACGGCGCTGGCGGTCGTCGTCCTCGGGGGCCTCGGCAGCCTCCCGGGTGTCGTCGTCGGGGCGATGGTGCTGATCGGCCTCCCCGGCCTACTGCGGGAGTTCGAGGAGTACCGGCTCCTGATCTACGGCGGCGCGCTCGTCGCGATCATGGTCCTGCGCCCGCAGGGGCTCATCCCCAACGTGCGCCGGACGCGTGAGCTCAAGGAGGAGGAGGTCGAACAGGACGCGTGGGCGAAGGGCATCACGGGGGACCGCGAGGCCGTCGTCGCCGTGATCCCGGGCGGCGCGCTGGGCGTCGAGGAGGAGGACCTCGAGTGAGCGTGAACGGCTTGCATCTACTCGAGCTCAAGGACGTGGCGAAGCACTTCGGCGGGCTGTACGCGCTGTCGGGTCTGGACCTGCACGTCGACGAGGGCGAGATCGTGTCGGTGATCGGCCCCAACGGCGCCGGCAAGAGCACGATGTTCAACGTCGTGACGGGGCTGTATCCGCCGGATGACGGCGACGTCCGGTTCCGCGGGCTGAGCATCGTCGGGCTCGCTCCCAACCGCATCACCAGGCTGGGGATCGCGCGCACGTTCCAGACGGTGCACCTGTTCGCGAACATGACCGTCCTGGAGAACGCGATGGTCGGGCAGCACTGCCGCGGCAGGTCCGGCGTGATCGGCTCGGTGATCCGGCCGCCCGGCACGCGTCGGGAGGAGGAGCAGATCCGCACCCGGGCGAAGGAGTCCCTCGAGTTCTTCGGCTCGCGCCTGGCCGGTTACCGGCAGGACCAGCCCGCGTTCTCGCT
>JBMDWR010000147.1:0-1324 GCA_048594645.1 Actinomycetota bacterium | reverse complement strand
GTGTCGTACGCGCGCGGAGGCAAGAGCGCGCATCTGGATCTCGGGGGTGCCCGCGCCCAGGCCATCGTGAAGGCGGTACACGACCAGCTCGGCCTCACCGTGACCGAGGTGGAACCGTTCGGACTGTCGGGCTCGGGAGGGTCGAGCCCGCTGCGGATGCGCGTCGAGGGAGCCGACGGGCACCTGTTCGGCAAGATCTACTCGACGAACCACCTCCGGGCGGACCGCTGGTACAAGATCGGGCGGACGATCCTGTACGGGCAGCTCGAGGACGAGGTCCCGCTCGGCTCCGTACGCCGGCTCGCCCTGTACGAGGACTACGCGCTTCGGCTGCTCGACGACATCGGGGTCAGCGTCGCCCAGACGTACGGCATCGTGGAGCTCACCCCCGACCGCGAGTACATGCTGGTCACCGAGTTCTTCGCGAACGCGCAGACCCTCACGGACGCCGATGTCGACGACTCGATCATCGACGAGGGCATCGCCCTGGTGCAGCGACTCTGGCGCTCGGGACTCGCCCACCGGGACCTGAAGCCCGCGAACATGCTCGTCCGCGACGGCCATCTCCAGCTGATCGACGTCTCGGGCTTGCAGGTTCGGCCCACCCCCTGGCGCCAGGCCGTTGACCTGGCGAACATGATGCTCACGCTCGCCCTGCGTACCGACGCCGACCGCGTCTACGAACGGGCCACGAGGGTGTTCTCTCCGGACGACGTCGCCGAGGCGTTCGCCGCCGCCCGTGGGCTCGCGATCCCGACCCAGGTGACCGAGCAGCTGAAGGAGGACGGCCGTCCGCTGCTCCAGAGGTTCCGAGAGCTCGCGCCCGCACGCGCCCCCGTTTCGATCCAGGTCTGGAGCGTTCGCCGGCTCGCGATCACGGCAGCCGCGGTCGCGGGCGTCATCGTGCTGGGCGCCATGTTCTGGACGACGTTGAAGATCGGGCTCTGAGTCCGCGTACACTGCACCGAGCTCACGACGGGGGGGAGCGTCCATGTTGATCTTGGCCATCCTCGGCATCGCGTTGCTCTCGGGCTGGATCGCCCAGACGATCCTCGGCCGCCAGGGCAGGCCGAACTGGACCGAAGCGTTGATCGCCGGGCTCATCGGCTCGTTCGTGGGCGGTCTGCTGGCCAGCCTCATCGCGGGTGACGGGCTGGAGCTCCGCCCGAGCGGCATCATCGGCTCGATCGTCGGGGCGTTGATCGTGCTCGCGATCTGGGGTCTCGTTCGGGGGCGGCCTACCAGGGCCTGACGTGGGCGACACCGCGACGCGAGCCCGCAGCGCTGCCGGCATCGTGCTGCTCGCGCTGGCTTCCGGGCAGTT
>JBMDWR010000146.1:0-11239 GCA_048594645.1 Actinomycetota bacterium | reverse complement strand
GCGCGGAGCGCTCGCCGGTAGGATGCCGCTCGTGACGGCGACGATCCTCGACGGCAGGGCGATCGCCGGGCAGATCAAGGCGCAGGTCGCCGAGCGCGCCATGGCGGTCGTCGATCGCGGCATCCAGCCCGGACTCGCCGCCGTCCTCGTTGGCGACGACGAGGCTTCCCGGATCTACCTCGGATCCAAGCACAAGGCGTGCTCCGAGGTCGGGATGCGGTTCGAGCAGGTGGACCTCCCGCGGTTCGTGACCGAGAGCGAGGTCCTGGCGACGATCCGGCGACTGAACCGCGACCCCGAGATCCACGGGATCATCGTCCAGCTGCCCGTGCCCAAGCACATCAGCGAGCTGGCCGTCCAGACGACGATCGATCCCCGCAAGGACGTGGACGGCCTCCACCCGCTGAACGTCGGGCTCATGGTGCGAGGAGAGCCGTCGTTCCCGCCGGCGACGCCGTACGGCATCGTGGAGCTGTTGCTCCGATCCGGGGTCGAGCTCGAGGGAGCCGAGATCGTCGTCGCCGGGTACGGGGATCTCGTCGGGGCTCCGCTCTCGATCCTGCTGTCGCAGGATTGGATCCGAGGCAACGCCACGGTGACGGTCTGCCACGTCAAGACCCGCGACCTCGCGCAGCACACGCGTCGTGCCGACATCCTGGTGGCCGCCACCGGCTCGCCGCAGCTGGTGACGGGCGACATGGTGAAGCCGGGTGCCGTCGTGGTCGACGTGGGCGTCCATCGCACGGAGGCGGGACTCGTCGGCGACGTCAACTTCGACGACGTCAAGGAGGTCGCCGGCATGATCACGCCCGTGCCGGGCGGCGTCGGACCGATGACCACGGCGATGCTGCTGCTGAACACGGTGACGGCGGCCGAGAACCTGTCCGAGCAGCGGTGAGCCGGACGTCGAGCGGGCTCGAGGCGCTCGCGCGCTCGCGACGGTTCTGCGTGACGTCCGAGGTCGTGCCACCGCGCTCGGCGGATCCCGAGCCCGTCGAACGCCAGGCGCGCGAGCTGGTCGGCTACGCGGACGCCGTGAACGTGACGGACAACCCGGCGGCGACGGCGCATATGTCGGCGGTGGCAGGCACCGCCATCGTGGCGCGGGCGGGGCTCGAGCCCACGCTCCAGCTCACCGTCCGCGACCGGAACCGCCTCGCGATCACGGCCGACCTGCTCGGTGGCTGGGCGCTCGGCGCGCGGAACGCTC
This sequence comes from Actinomycetota bacterium, assembly GCA_048594645.1. GTDB lineage: Bacteria > Actinomycetota > UBA4738 > UBA4738 > HRBIN12 > DASSJM01. Next base: position 10,029 of record JBMDWR010000146.1, on the reverse strand, counting down.
TGTGCCTGAGCGGCGACCCGCTGTCCGTCGGGGACGAGCCGCAAGCCCTCGCCGTGAACGACCTCGATCTCATGGAGCTCGTCGCCGCGGTGGCGGCGCTCCGGGAGGAAGGCAGGCTGCCGTCCGGCGCGCGGATCGAGGACCCACCGAGGTACTTCATCGGCGTCGCCGACAGCCCCCTCGCCGAGCGCTACGACGCGGCGCGCCTCGAGGCGAAGCTCGACGCCGGAGCGGCGTTCGTGATGACGCAGATCGCCTACGACCTTGGGCGCCTCGCGGAGTGGGCCGACGTCGTGCGGTCGCGCGGCGTCTTCGAGCGCGCCGCGGTGCTCGTCGGCGTCGCGCCGCTCCGCAGCGCCGCTCAGGCGCGGTACATGAACGAGCACCTCCCGGGCGTGACCGTCCCCGAGGAGCTCACGCGCGCGCTCGAGGACGCCGGGCCCGAGGCCGAGTCGCTCGGCACGGCGCAGTGCGTCCAGATCGTGGCGGGTCTCCAGGCGATCGACGGCGTGTCCGGGATCCACGTGATGGGGCTCGGCAGGGAACGGGTGGTGCGACACCTGATCGAGCGGGCCGGGTTGCTCCCGCGCCCCGTTCCGCCGGGCACGTAGACTCCGGCGGTCCCAGACGCGAGACGAAGGGAGCTTGAACCATGGCCGAGACGATCACGATCGAGGGTCGGTCGTACCTGAAGCGGAACCCGCTCGGCGTCCTCGGGTTGACGATCATCACCTTCGGCATCTACGGGCTCTATTGGTTCTACAAGGTGAACGAGGAGATCCTGGGATACACGGGTGACCAGACGATCAGCCCGTCACGGTCGCTGCTCGCGGTGGTTCCGGGCTTCCTGCTGATCGTTCCGCCGTTCATCGCCTACTACAACACGGCGAACCACGTGCTGGACATGCAGCAACGGCGAGGCATGTCGACACAGATGTCGCCGGCGCTCGCCGTGATCCTCGCGCTGGTCGTGTGGATCGGCATGGCCGCCTACGTGCAGGAGCACCTCAACCGGGTGTGGGACGCCGCGTCCGGGGCCGGCCAGCGGCCATCCGAGCTTCCGCCGCCGCCGTCCGCCTGACGCCGCGCGCCGCTACCGGTCCTCGATCGGGACCCAGCGGTTGTCCGTCGGCCCCACGTACTCCGAGCCCGGGCGGATCACGCGATTGTCCGCGTACTGCTCGCGGACGTGGGCGGTCCAGCCCGCCATGCGCGCGATCGCGAAGATCGGCGTCATGAGGTCCGTCGGGATGCCGAGCGCGTGGTACACGCTCGCGGCGTAGAAGTCGACGTTCGGGTACAGACCCTTCTGCTCGGCGACGGTGCGCTCGATCGCCTCCGAGATCTCGTACCAGCTCGTGTCGCCGTGTCGCTCGCCGGTCTCCTTCGACAGCCGTCTCAACACCGTGGCACGCGGGTCCATCGTCTTGTAGACGGCGTGCCCGAACCCCATGATCTTCTGCCGCCGTTCGAGCCGATCGCGGACGTATGCCTCGGCGCGGTCGGGGGACCCGACCTCCTCGAGCATCTTCATCGACTCCTCGTTCGCGCCGCCGTGGAGCGGACCCTTGAGCGCGGCGATCGCGGCGGTGATGGCCGAGAACATGTCCGCGAGCGTCGAGGCGACGATCCGCGCCGTGAACGTCGACGCGTTCATCGTGTGGTCCGCGTACAGCACGAACGTCGTGTCGATCGTCTCGGCGTCTTCCTGCGACGGTTCGATGCCGAGGAGCATGTACAGGAAGTTGGCGGCGTGGGGCAGTTTGGGGTTCGGCGGGACGACCTCCTGACCGGTCCGCAGCCGGTGGTACATGGCGAGCAGCGTCGGCGTCTTCGCGATCAGGCGCAGGGCCTTGCGTCGGTCGGCCTCCGCGGAGTCGTCCCAGCCGTCGGGGTCGTAGGCCGACGCGGCGGAGACGCTCGTGCGAAGCATCGACATCGGCGAGGTCTGCTGCGCGAGCGTCGGCATGAGGTTCTGCAGGAACGTCGAGACCTGCCGCTCCTCGACCATGAACTCGGCGAGCCCGTCCAGCTCGTGCTGGGTGGGTAGGCGGAGCTCGTGGAGCAGATGCACGACCTCCTCGAACGAGGTCCTGCCGGCCAGGTCGTGGATGTCGTAGCCCACGTACCACAGACGGCCGGCCTGCCCATCGATGTCCGAAAGGCTCGTCTGTGCGGCCACGATCTCGCGAAGGCCTCTATCGGCGGCCACGTTTCCCCTCTCCGATGGTCGTTCCGCCCATCATCCCATCAGAATCTCCGGGCGTGGGGGCGCATCGGGTCACGTTGATACCTGGAGACGGCGCTGGACCGGAGCTCGTGGATGCCGCGCGCCTGGCGATCGAGGCGACCGGGGTTGCGCTGCGATGGGACGTTCAACCCGCCGGCCTGTCGGTGATCGAAGGCGAGGGGACGCCGCTTCCCGCGCGCGTCGTCGACTCGATCCGCAGCAACGGCGTCGCGCTGAAGGGTCCGCTCGGCACCCCGTCCGGGTTCCGGAGCGTGAACGTGAGCCTCCGGGTCGCCCTCGGGCTGTTCGCATCCGTACGTCCGTGCCGGTGGTACCCGGGCGTGCGGTCCCGGTACGAAGCGGTCGACGTGGTGGTCGTGCGCGAGCTCACCGAGGGCTCGTACACGGGGATCGAGTTCGAGCAGGGGACCGCCGAGACGGCCGAGCTCATCGCGTTCATCGAGCGAACCACGGGCAAGCGCGTCCCGGGCGACTCCGGGCTCTCGATCAAGGCGACCAGCGCATCGGCGAGCGAGCGGATCGCGCGCTTCGCGTTCGAATACGCCAGGGCGAACGGCCGCCGACGGGTCACCGTCGGCCACAAGGCGAACATCATGAAGTTCTCGGACGGCGTGTTCTTGGAGGTCGCGCGCCGCGTCGCAAGCGATCACCCGGACGTCGCGTTCGATGAGCGCATCATCGACAACCTCGCGATGCAGCTCGCGCGCAGCCCCCGCGAGTTCGACGTCCTCCTGCTCCCCAACCTGTACGGCGACATCGTCTCGGACCTGTGCGCCGGCCTGATCGGAGGTCTGGGTGTTGCGCCGGGCGTGAACCTCGGAGACGGATGTGCGGTGTTCGAGGCGACGCACGGCACGGCGTCTCGGTACCGCGGGCTGAACCGCGCGAACCCTATGGCGCTGATGCTCTCGGGTGCCATGATGCTGCGACACCTCGGCGAGACGCAGGCGGGGGACCGGCTGGAGGCCGCCGTCGCGGCGGTCGCGGCCGAGGGCCGGACGGTCACCTACGACATGCGGCCGACCAGGGACGATCCGGACGCGGCCTCGACCACCGAGGTCCGCGACGCCGTCGTCCGTCTCATCGAGCGATCGATCTCACATTGAGGGGGCCGCGGCCGTTGTCGAAGGGAAGGGAACGATGAGCAGACGGCTGATCGAGACCGCGCACGGGACGCGCCGCGAGGCGTTCGGCCCGCAGGAGTGGGGGCTCCTCGCGGCGATCGCCGCGATGTGGGGATCGTCGTTCCTGTTCATCGAGGTCGGGCTCGATCACTTCGGTCCGGGGCTGATCGCGTTCGGGCGCGTCGGGATGGGCGCGCTCACGCTTTCGCTGATGCCGGCCTCGCGGAGGCCGATCGAGCGGTCGGACCGCTCCCGCGTCGCGTTGCTCGCGATCGTCTGGATGGTCGCCCCCCTGATCCTGTTCCCGATCGGGCAGCAGTGGATCGACTCCTCGCTCGCCGGGATGATCAACGGCGCGGTCCCGATCTTCGCGGCCCTGACGGCCGCGGTGCTCCTTCGGCGCGCGCCGGCAGGCCGGCAGCTCGCCGGCATCGCGATCGGGTTCCTGGGCGTCGTCGGCGTCCTGTGGCCGGCTACGCACGACGCGGACGCGACCGCGCTCGGCGCCTCCCTCGTCCTGGTGGCGGTGCTCTGCTACGGGCTCGCCGTCAACATGGCCGTGCCCCTGCAGCAGCGGTACGGAGCGCTCCCGGTCCTGTTCCGGGCTCAGATCGTCGCGCTCGTGCTGCTCTCGCCGGCGGCGATCGCCGCCCTCCCCGACTCCGACTTCGCGTGGTCGAGCACGCTGGCCGTGGCCGCGCTCGGCTTCTTCGGCACGGGATGGGCGTTCGTGGCGATGACCACGCTGGTCGGGCGCGTGGGCGCGACGCGTGGCTCGGTCGCGATCTACTTCCTCCCGGTTGTCGCGATCGTCCTGGGCGTGGTGTTCCTCGACGAGACCGTCGAGGCGATCTCGGTCATCGGCACGGCGCTTGTGCTCGCCGGCGCCTACCTCACGAGCCGCCGCGAATAGCCGTTCGGAAGGCCCGCCGGGCCCGTCGATAGGATGGCGACGTCGAGCGCGAACAAGGAGCGTCACCATGCGCGTCACCGTCGTCGGCAGCGGGTTCGTCGGGCAGACCACGGCCATGCGGATCGTCGAACACGGCCTCGGCGAGGTCGTCCTGATCGACATCATCGAGGGGCTGCCGCATGGGCTCGCGCTAGACATGCGGCAGTCGGCCCCGGTCGTGGGGTTCGAGCCTCACGTGATCGGGACGAACGACTACGCCGACACGGCCGGCTCCGACATCGTCGTCGTCACGGCCGGGTTCCCGCGCCAGCCGGGCATGAGCCGGATGGACCTCCTCGGCAAGAACGCCGCCGTGATCCGCGACGTGGTCGAGAAGGTCGCGCCGGGCTCTCCGAACGCGATCATCGTCATGGTCACCAACCCGCTCGACGAGATGACGTTCCTCGCCGCGGACGTCTCGGGCTTCCCGAAGGAACGGGTGATCGGCATGGCGGGCGTGCTGGATTCGGCCCGCCTTCGCGCGTTCATCGCCGAGGAGCTCGGCGTGTCGCCGCTCGTCGTCGAGGCGATGACGCTGGGCTCCCACGGTGAGTCGATGGTCCCCTTGCCCCGCCACGCGAGGGTCGATGGGAAGCCGCTCACCGATCTGGTCGACGACGCGACGCTCGAGCGGCTGTACGCGCGGACGCGCGATGCCGGTGCCGAGATCGTTGGTCTGCTCAAGAAGGGGAGCGCCTACTACGCGCCGTCGGCTTCGATCGCCAAGATGGTCACGTCGATCGCCCACAACACCGAGGAGCTCCTGCCGGTGTGCGCGTGGTGCACGGGTCAGTTCGGGGTCGACGGGGTCTACGTCGGCGTGCCCGTGCGCCTGTCCCGGAGCGGCGTGGCCGAGATCGTCGAGCTCGACCTGAACGACGAGGAGCTCGCGGCGCTGCGCGCCGCCGCAGAAGGCATCCGCGCCAAGTGCGCGGATCTCGCCTCGGTCTAGCCGCGCTCGTCGGGCGCGGCCAGGGACCGCCGGGTCGCCCGGGCCAGACCGAGCGACCCGCCGAGGGCGAGGAGGACGCCCCCTGCGGCGGTGATCCACAGCCCCGACCGGAGCTCGACGCGAAGGTCGGCCTCCAGCTGCTCGGCGAGCTGCTCGCGAACGACGTGCTCCGGGAGCCCGAGCTCGACCGCCAGCGCCTCGGCCATCCGGTCGACGCCCTCGCCGCCACCGAAGCGGTCGTCCGCCCCGATCGCGGCCTGCGCCGCAAGCGCCACGCACGCGACGCCGAGCACGATCAGCGTGATCGCGAGTCCGCGCCGCGTCCGCCCCGAACCCGCGATCCTCATCGCCACGACCACGACCAGGGCCGTCGCGGCCGCGAACAGCGCGACCTTGCCGTCCCAGACGTCGATCCCGTGGACGGGCTGGTCGGCCGCGCCCTCGGTGTCCCCGGCGAACCCCAGGACGAACCACTCGCGCGTCGCTCCGATGCTGGCGGCGATCGCGCCGAGCGCCACGCAGACGAACCCGGCGAGACGGAGCAGCGTGGGGCGAGCCGTGGACAAGGCCTCCGAGACTGCCATCGTTCGGCATCCTCTCATCGCACCCGGACGCTCGGAAGCACCGGCGCTAGCATGGCGTCGGACATGACAGACGTGCGCGAGATCGATGCTTCCGAGATCACGAGGGTCGTTCGGGACCTCTGTATCGAGATCAACTACAAGGTGCCCGAGGAGATGGTCGCGCTCGTCAAGCGGGCGCGGGAGCTGGAACGGTCGCCGCTCGGACAGCAGATCCTCGACCTGCTGATCCGCAACCAGGAGCTGGCCGCCGAGGGCGAGTATCCGTATTGCCAGGACACGGGGTACACCGTGATCTTCATCGACCTCGGACAGGACGTGCACGTGACCGGGGTCGACCTGTACGACGCGGTGAACGAGGGCGTTCGGCAGGGGTACGGCGACGGCTACCTGCGCGGGTCGATCGTCCGCGACCCGCTGTTCGATCGGAAGAACACCGGCGACAACACTCCGGCGTTCATCCACACCAAGATCGTGCCCGGCGACCAGATGAGGATCCAGGTCGACGCCAAGGGCGCCGGATCCGAGAACATGGCCAAGCACGCGATGCTGAAGCCCGCCGACGGGCTCGAGGGCGTGAAGAACTATGTCCTTCGAGCCGTCGCCGAGTCCGGTCCCAATGCCTGCCCGCCCGGCATCATCGGCGTGGGTGTCGGGGGCGACTTCGAGATGTCGGCGGTGCTCGCGAAGCGGGCGCTGATGCGGAAGGTGGGCCAGCCCAATGCGGACCCGCAGATCGCCGAGCTCGAGGCGGAGCTCTACGAGAAGTGCAACGCTCTCGGTCTGGGGCCCGAGGCGCTCGGCGGCACGCAGACGGTCCTCGCCGTCCACGTCGAGACGATGCCGACGCACATCGCCTCGCTCCCGGTCGGGGTCAACATCGAATGCCACGCTCATCGGACCGGCACGAGGGTGATCTAGCGATGCCCGTCGAGGTCCTGGAAGACGGTCGGAAGAGGATCCGCGCGCCGCTCTCCGAGGAAGACGTTCGCTCGCTCGTCGTGGGCGACGTGGTGCTCGTCAACGGCACGATCTACGCCGCGCGTGACGCTGCGCACAAGGTCCTGATCGAGATGCTCGATCGCGGCGAGGCGCTCCCGTTCGTCCCGGCGGGACAGATCGTCTACTACGTCGGGCCGACGCCGGAGCGGCCCGGGAACATCACGGGCTCGGCCGGACCCACCACGGCGAGCCGCATGGACAAGTGGACGCCGCGGCTGCTCGAGTTGGGCCTGAAGGGCATCATCGGCAAGGGTGGGCGCGGGCCGGCCGTGCGCGAAGAGCTCGCGAAGCACACCGCCGTGTACATGGCGGCGCTCGGCGGCGGGGGAGCCCTCGCGGCGCTCCAGGTGCGCTCCCAGCAGGTGATCGCGTTCCCCGAGCTCGGTACCGAGGCGGTGCGTGCGATGGAGGTCGAGGACTTCCCCGTGTGGGTGGTCAACGACTGCCAGGGTCGCGACTTCTACGGGGAGACCGTGGCTCCGTGGCGCAGGAACGACCTGTTGCCCGAGGACCTGCGGCTTCCGTCGCCCGCCGAGTCGTACAAGGGCGACGGCGGCGGCCGGTGACCCTCGGCCGGTTCGTCGAGCTGTTCGCCCAGCACGTTCGGGCCTTCTTCACGAACTGGCACGACTACGAGGCTCCGGTCTGGACGAAGCTGCGTCTGACCGCGCGAAACAGGCTCCGTGCGACGTTCTCCCGTGGGCAGTGCTGCGGCCACGCGGGCGAACCCGGCTGCTGACAACTCCCACCCGGAGAGCCCGGTCGGGGCTCCGCGGAGCACCCGCACCGGCACCCGGGCTGACTACTTCTTCGCGGTCTTCGGGGTCTTCGTCGTCTTCGCCTTCTTGGGGACGATCCGCGCGGTCCCGCCGCTGGGCGTGAAGACGGACTCGTGTCCGTCGCGCCACCGGATCCGGTAGCGAACGCCGACCTCCCCCTGGATCACCTCGAGGATCTCGCCCTCGCGCGTGGGTGTCCCGACGGTCTCCGATTCGACCTCGATGCGATCTCCGATCTTCGCGTTCATCTCGAGCCTCCGCGATCGCTCCGTGTCGTCTCATCTTCTATCGCAACCGGCGGGGTCTCGGCCACCTCGGACGGGATGCCGACGACCAGGTTCGCGACCGCGCCGACCACGAGCCCCAGACCGAACCCGCCGGCGACGTCGAGCGGCGCATGCGCGCCCAGGTACACGCGTGCGAACGACACGAGCGCGACCACCGCCCAGGGGAGCGCGCGCCACGACCCCCGCAGGTACGGCGCGATCACCCACGCGAGGCCTGTGACCAGGACGACGTGCCCCGAGACGAACGATTGCCCCGCCGAAGGGGTGTCGCCGCGCACGATCGCGTCCGGGATCGTCGTGCCCGGACGCGAGCGCTGGACGAGCTCCCACACCGTGCGTTCGGCGAGGAGTTTCCCGGCGGTCACCAGCAGGCAGGCGAGCGCGAGGTGCCAACGGCCGAGCACGGCCGAGATGCCGGCCGCTACCGGGCCGATCGCAAGGACCCCCAGCAGTTGCGCGCCCTGCATCGGCGGGGAGAGCGCCTCCGGCAGGCCATTGACCGCATGGAAGACCGCGAGCTCGGCCGGACCGACCGTGCCGTCACGCGCCACCAGGGCGCACAGTACGACGAGCACGAGACCTGCGAGCGCGGTGATGCCGTCGAGGGGTCGGCGCGCGACGCGCGCGGCCAACCCGAGAGCCCCTCGGCGACGGCCGGTCAAGCCGAGAGCTCCTCGACGATCGCCGTCGCGACCTCATCGGTGGACGACGTCCCGCCGAGGTCGGGCGTTCGGACGGAGCCCTCCGAGAGGACGCGATCCACGGCCGCCTCGACGCGGGCCGCGGCTCCCGGTTCGCCGATGTGGCGCAGCATCATCGCGCCCGAAAGGATCATCGCCACGGGGTTCGCCACGCCGCTGCCCGCGATGTCCGGGGCGCTGCCATGGACGGGCTCGAACACCGCGTGCTCCCACCCGAGGTTGGCACCTGCCGCGAGCCCGAGTCCGCCGACCAGACCGGCGCACAGGTCCGAGACGATGTCGCCGTAAAGGTTCGGCAGCAGCAGCACGTCGAACGCCTCGGGTTCGCGAGCCAGCCGCATCGACAGCTGGTCGATCTCCATCTCCTCGAACCAGACGTTGGGGTGACCCTCGGCCTCGATCTGTCCGATCGAGAGGAACAGACCGTCGGAGAACCGCATGATGTTGGCCTTGTGCCCGAGCGTGACCTTGCGCCGCCCGTGCGTCCCGACGAACGAGAGCGCGAACCGGACGATCCTGCGAGCCCCAGACACCGAGATCGGCTTGACGGTGAACCCGGAGTCCTCGCGCACCCCAGCGCCGCCCAGCCGTCTCAGCTCCTCGCGCAGCTCCAGCGCCTCTGGTGTGCCGCGCTCGAACTCGATCCCCCGGTACAGGTCCTCGGTGTTCTCGCGGATCACGACGAGGTCGACGCTCGGGTGTGGCGTCGGCACGCCGGGAAGCGAGCGAGACGGGCGCACGGCGGCGAACAGGTCGAGCGCCTGGCGCAGCTCCACGTTCGCGCTCCGGAAGCCGGTCCCGACAGGCGTGGTGATCGGGCCCTTGATCGCCACGCGCGAGCGCCGGATCTGCTCGAGCAGCCGCTCTGGGACGGTCGTGCCGTGGCGTTCGAGCGCGGTCGCGCCGGCGTCCTCGACCGCCCACTCGATCGAGACGCCCGTCGCATCCAGCACGCGCCGCGTCGCCTCGGCCACCTCCGGCCCGATGCCGTCGCCCGGGATGAGCGTCACGAGATGCGCCACGGCCGAACCTTACGCGGTGGCGCTGTCTCGAAGGCGCGTCAGAAGCGCTCGAACAGGATCGAGCGCTTCACGTCCTGGATCGCCTTGGTGACCTCGATGCCGCGCGGACACGCGTCGGTGCAGTTGAACGTCGTCCGACAGCGGAAGGCGCCGGTCTTGTCGGACAGGATCTTCAACCGCTCCTTGCCGGCCTGGTCGCGTGAGTCGTAGATGAACCGGTGCGCGTTCACGATCGCCGCGGGTCCGACGTACTCCTGGTCGCCCCAGAAGATCGGGCACGACGTCGTGCAGGCGGCACAGAGGATGCACTTGGTCGTGTCGTCGAACCGGTGACGGTCTTCCGGCGACTGGAGCCGCTCGGCGTCGGGCTCGCCGGCG